>DATJTQ010000322.1:0-3128 GCA_035503355.1 Solirubrobacteraceae bacterium | reverse complement strand
GAGGCCTACCGGATGCGGGTGCAGATCATGGCCATCCACACTCTGTTGCGCCAGCTGAGCGCCGCCGGCGACCGCGTGGCCAGCGCCCCTGACGGTCCCGGGCGCACGGCGCTGTCGCACGCCGCCTCGGCTCTGGACACGGCCGCGCTGGCCATCTCAGGCGACGAGGGCGCCTTCCGCCGGCTCCTGGACCGCAGCGCCGAGCTCGACGCGGTCGTCGAGGCGTACGGCGATGCCGACCCTGCCTCGCCGGCGGTGCACATGGATCGCCGCCTGGCGGCGCTGGCCGGGCAGATCCGCGCCGTGGCGGCGCTGTCGCCGGCCGCGGGCAAGGGCGGCGGCCTGCGCTCGCGCCGGCCCTACCGGCGCACCAACCATCCGCTGGACCGCCTGCGCACCGACCTGGAGCTGATCCGCGCCAACATGTCGATCCACTCCCCGGCCGGGCGCCACGCCCTGCGTCTGGCGGTGGTCATCCCGCTGGCGGCGCTCATCGCCCGCGAGCTACCGCTGCAGCGCGGCTACTGGATGGTGGTGGCGGCCGCCACGGTCCTGCGCCCCGAGTTCGGCGCCACCTTCACCCGGGGGGCCGAGCGGGCACTCGGCACCTGCCTCGGCGTCGCTCTGGCGGGCGCCATCGCGGTGGCGTTTCACCCGGCCGGCGGAGCGACGATCGTCCTCGTCGGCGCGCTGGCCTGGGCCGGCTACTCGGTGTTCCCGGCCAGCTTCGCCGTCGGCTACGGCTTCATCACCGCGCTGGTGGTGTTCCTTCTCAACGCGGTGAGCCCCGACACGCTGGCCACGGCCACCGATCGGCTGGTCGACACCCTCGTCGGCGGCGCGATCGGGCTGATCGCCTATGCGCTGTGGCCCACCTGGGCGCGCACCTCGGCCTGGCAATCACTGGCGGACCTCGTCGGCGCCGAACGCTCATACATCGATGGCGTGCTCACCGCGGCGGCGCAGGGGCGCCGGCCGGGTGACCAGCGGATGCGCTCGCTGGCCCGCCGGGCGCGGCTGGCGCGCACAACCGCCGAGTCCACCGTGGCCCGGTCGCTGTCGGAGCCGAGCACGCGGAGGATCGACGCCTCCCAGAGCCAGCGGGCGCTGGGGGCGATGCGGCGGCTGGTGCAGGCCGCGCACGTGCTGCGCCTGGATGTCCAGGACGAGCGCGAACACCGCCCCCAGCCGCAATTGGCCCCCGTCCAGGACGGCATCGACGCGGTGCTCGAGGAGGTGGAGGCGAGCCTGCGCGCCCGCCCCCAGCAGGAACCGACCCCCCACGAGCTGCCCGATGTCCGCGCCCGTCTGGAGACCTTTCAGCGTGCCTGTCGCGATGATCCCGACGCGCTGGCCCTGGCCGCGGAGCTCGATGAGATGATCGACGCCGCCAACAGTCTCGCCGCCGCCACGGGGGTGGAAGACACCGGGATGGTGGAGTCCGCAACAATCTCCTCATGACCACCATCCCCGAATCCCACAAGGACCTTCTGGACGCCCAGGTCGCGACCCTGGCCACCATCGGTCCCGACGGCGGCCCGCAGCTCACCGAGGTCTGGTTTCTGGCCGACGACCGCGAGCTCAAGCTCTCGCTCAACACCTCCCGGCTCAAGACGCGCAACCTGCAGCAACGGCCGCAGTGCAGCCTCTTCATCCTCGACGTCAAGAACCCGTATCGCTACGTGGACGTCCGGGGCACCGCCGCGATCGAGCCCGACGACGACTACGCCTTCGCCACCAAGGTGGGTGCCAAATATGGCGGCGCGGACCTGCGCGAGCACGACGCGCCGGGCGAGACGCGCGTGGTGGTGACGATCAAGCCGTCGAAGGTCTACGCGGTCGACATGGGCGGCTGAGGCTCCCAGCCGATCGCCGGCGCGATGTGGCGCGCGATCGTCTCGAGCATCTGCGCGTTGTACTCGACGCCCAGCTGGTTGGGCACGGTGAGCAGCAGCGTGTCGGCCTCACGCACGGCCACGTCGGCGCTGAGCTCCTCGGCGATGACGTCGGGCTCACCGGTGTAGCTGCGCCCGAAGCGCGCCATCACGCCCTCCAGCACGCCGACCTGGTCCTCGCCGGGCAGGCCGGCGCGACCACCGAAGTAGCGCCGGTCCTCGTCGGTGACGATCGGCAGCACGCTGCGGCTCACCGACACGCGCGGCTCGCGCTCCCAGCCGGCCTCGGCCCAGGCCTGGCGAAACCACTGGATCTGCTCGGCCTGTAGCTCGTCGAAAGGCACGCCGGTGTCCTCGACCAGCAGCGTCGAGCTCATCAGGTTCATCCCCTGCTCGGCGGCCCACACGGCGGTCTGGCGGGTCCCCGACCCCCACCAGATGCGCTCCGGCAGGCCCGGTGACTGAGGCTGGACGGGGAGCATCCCCGCCGCGCCGGTCATCCGCACGTCGGCCGGCGCGACGCCGGCCCCGGCGATGGCGGCGCGGAACAGCCGGGTGTGGGTGCGGGCCATGTCGGCGTCGGTGGCACATGCGCGGGGGAGGTAGCCAAAGGCTTCGGCGCCGCGCAGGGCCGGCTCGGGCGAGCCGCGGCTGATGCCCAGCTGCATCCGGCCCCCGCTGATGAGGTCGGCGGCGGCGGCTTCCTCGGCCATATAGAGCGGGTTCTCGTAGCGCATGTCGATGACCGCGGTCCCGATCTCGATCCGCCGGGTCCGCGCGGCGATCGCGCTCAGCAGAGGGAAGGGCGAGGCGAGCTGGCGGGCGAAGTGGTGCACGCGCACAAAGGCGCCGTCCAGGCCGAGCTCCTCGGCGGCCTCGGCCAGCTCGATCGTCTGGCGCAGCGCGTCCTGCCCGGTCTGGGTCTCCGAGCCCGGGACGGGCTGCCAGTGGCCGAAGGACAGAAAGCCGATCCGCTTCACCGTGTCCATCCTAGGCACGGGGGTGTGCGAGGTCTCGCGCTACTCCGACTGGCGCCCGAGGGTGCCGATGAAGCGCTCGATGCGTCGTCGCTCCTCCTCGGCCAGCGGCCCGTCGGCCGCCACCAGCAGGGTCATGGGACCGCGGTCGCGCGCCCATGCCGTCGCCTCGTCGCCGAAGCCGGAGCTCACCCACACCAGCGGCAGGTGCTCGGCATAGGCCATGACCGTCTCCTCCTGGCGCGGCGCGGAGTCC
>DATJTQ010000321.1:0-24493 GCA_035503355.1 Solirubrobacteraceae bacterium | reverse complement strand
GGCGTGGGAACCGTCGGCCGCATGGATTCCGCGCCCGGAGTGATCACCGCGGTGGCGGGGCGCACCGGGATGCAGCTGGACCAGCGCCACCTGGACGCCGAGGCGCTGGCGTCCATGCTCGACGACGCGACCCGGGCCTGCCAAGCCGCCGCTGACGAGTTCGGCTGCACGATGGAGATCCGGCGCGTGTTCAGCGCCGCGCCGACCGTGTTTCACCCGGCACTGGTCGAGATCGCGCAGACCGCGGTGCACGAGGCCGGTGGCGGCGACGGCGAGCCGATTCCCAGCGGCCCGCTGCACGACGCGACCGAGATCGGCAGGATCGTCCCTACGGCCATGATCTTCGCGCAGTCAGACCCGCCGATCTCGCACGCGGCCATCGAGAATTCCTCGCCGGCCGCGCTTGACGTGGCCATCGACGCCTACGGGCGCACGGTCGAGCAGGCGCTCGGCGCCGTCGCCGACCTCACCCAATGACAAGGAGCCAACCGTGAAGTTCGGTGTCGTCCTGCAGACCAACCCTCCGGCATCCCGCGTGATCGAGCTCGCTCGCCGCGCCGAGGCCTACGGCTTCACCACCGCCTGGACCTTCGACTCACATCTGCTGTGGGAGGAGCCCTACGTCGTGCTCAGCCGGATCCTCGACTCCACACACCGCATCAACGTGGGCACCATGGTCACCAATCCGGCCACCCGTGACTGGACGGTGACCGCGTCGACCTTCGCGACGCTCAACGAGATGTACGGCAACCGCACCGTGTGCGGGATCGGACGCGGTGACTCCGCCGTGCGGACGATCAACGGCAGGCCGGTCAAGCTGGCCGATCTGCGCGCCTGCATCGAGGTGATCCGGGCGCTGGCCAACGGCGAGAGCATCGAATACAAGGGCACGCCGATGCGCTTCCCGTGGAACCCCGACAGCCGCCTGCCGATCTGGGTGGCCGGCTACGGGCCGAACGCGCTCAAGCTCGCCGGCGAGGTGGGCGACGGGTACATCCTGCAATGCGCCGACGTGGACATCGCGAACTTCTGCATCACCGCGGTGCGCAAGGCTGCCGCCGACGCCGGGCGCGATCCCGACGCGCTGACGATGTGCGTCGCCGGGCCCGCCTATGTCACCGACGGCTCCGAGGAGCAGCGTCGCCACGCCATCGGCCAGTGCCGCTGGTTCGGGGGCATGGTCGGCAACCACGTCGTCGACATCGTCAACCGCTACGGCGCGGACGGCGGGGCCATTCCCACCAGCCTCAGCGACTACATCAAGGACTGGCGCGGCTATGACTACAACACCCATGGGCGCGCCGGCAACGAGCACACCGAGTTCATCTCCGACGAGATCGTGGAGCGGTTCTGTCTCATCGGGCCCCCGGAGGCGCACGTCGAGAAGCTCAAGCAGCTGCAGAGCGTGGGGACGGGCCACTTCGGCCTGTACCTCCAGCACGACGCCCAGGACGCGACGCTGGCCGCCTACGGCGAGCGGGTGATCCCGGGTATCAACGAGCTGACGCTGGCGCGAGGCTGAGCGCGACCAACGGGTCAGCGGCGCGTGATGCACCAGGAATGGGTAAAACTCCCTGGACATCAGTCTGCGGTACGGCGAGACTGAAACCCTGAGACCTGAGCCGGACGCGAGGGGCGGGGCAGGTCAGTCCAATTCCATAGACATCATCCACGGCAAGGAGTCGTCAGTGAATGACCTCGTCCCGCGTCGCCGTCTGCGCGACCGACGTCCGTCTGCCTCGTTTGTGATCGCCCTCGTGGCGCTGTTCGTTGCGCTGGGTGGGACCGGCTATGCCGCGGTCGTGCTCGATGGGCACAACCTGATCGACGGAAGCGTCACCGGAAGCAAGCTGGCTCACCACACCATCTCGGCCGACAAGCTCTCCTCCGGGGCCCAGGACGCACTGCGCGGCGCGCGCGGCCGGACGGGTGCGCGCGGCCCGGCCGGCGCGCGTGGCCCGGCGGGGGCCGTGGGAGCGACGGGAGCGACGGGACCCGCGGGCCCAACGGGCCCCGCTGGAGCGGCAGGTTCCGCGGGTACGACCGGACCTGCCGGTCCCGCGGACCTCCTGGCGAGCGGTCGCGTCACCGGAGTCGCGACCCAGGACACCCCTCCCACCACGTTCTTCGGCGCGCCGGTGGGGGTGAGCGCCGCCGGCGCATCGAACTCGGACGGGACGCTCTCGCCCGATGTGTCGACCCACGCCAGCGACCTCTCGGTGCAGCTCACCCTGACCCCCTGCACCGACGCTCAGGCCCCAACCAGCTGCGGCACCGGGGGCACGGCGACGATCACGCTGATGGTCAACGGAGCCGCCACGGCGTTGAGCTGCTCGATGTCCACACCCAACACCGTGTGCGCCTCCGCGGCCGGGACCACGGTCGCGATCCCGGCGTCGAGCGTTCTGTCGATGAGGATCAGCGGCGACCTGCTCGGTGTCGCGGGGAACGCCACGTACAACCGCGACGCGCTCTTCTCCTTCCAGATGGCGCAGGGGTGATCGAGCCGCGGCGCCCGGCCGGCGCAGTAGCATCGTGCGGCGTGCGCACGGCGGGTGGCCTCAGAATCTGGGCGGGCGTTGGGGGCTGCGTCGTCGGATTGCTCTCCGGGGCGACGGTGGCTCTGGCGCGGGTGCCCGTGCCTGCGGCCGGCCGTGAGGTGGGCACCGGCCATCCGGACCATGTCGTCGGGCACGGAACCCCGGCCGGCTGCACCTCGGCCGCCGTCGTGCGCGCGGTCGCCGCGGGCGGCATCATCACCTTCAACTGCGGCCCCAGTCCGGTGACCATCACCATGACCGCGACCGCGAAGGTGAACAAGACGCGTCGGCGTGTCGTGCTGGACGGGGGAGGCCGGGTCACCCTGAGCGGAGGCGGCAAGCGGCGCATCCTCTTCTCCGACACGTGTCAGGGCAGATGGTCAACCGACGACTGCGTCAATCAGCCGGATCCGCAGGTCGTGGTGCAGAACATCACCTTCAAGGACGGCGTCAACAGCACGCCGCAGGCGACCTGTACCAGCAACACTCCCGCGTGCTGGTACGGCGGGGTCGACGGCGGCGGTGCGATCTACGTCGAGGGCGGTCAGTTCAAGGCGGTCAACTCCCGCTTCATCGACAACCGCTGCTTCGCCACGGGCCCCGACCTCGGCGGAGGCGCGATCCGCGCCCTGGCCCAGTACCAGAACCGCCCCGTCTACATCACGGGGGACACGTTCAGCGGCGGCCGCTGCTCCAACGGCGGTGCGCTCAGCAGCATCAGCGTCCAGTGGAACGTCCTCAACAGTGTCTTCACCGACAACGCGGCGATCGGCTTCGGCGCCAACCCGGCTTCGCGCGGCACGCCCGGCGGGGGGAGCGGCGGAGCCATCTACCTCGACGGGACCAACGACAACGTTCTCATCGCCGGCACGACGATGACCGACAACACGGCGCGGGAGGGCGGCGGCGCCGTCTTCGATGTCGTGGACCGCGGCTTTGGCGCGCTGACCTTCGATCACTCCCAGCTTCACCACAACACGAGCGGCGAGTTCCAGACCTTCCCCGGGGTCTATTTCGACCAGGACGGGCATGACCGGGCGCCGGTCATGATCCACTCCAGCGCCACCTGACCCGGGCCGCGCGCTCAGGCCACGTGGTCAGGCCACGGCAGCGGGAAGACCTCGCGATAGGGGCGCGCCTCGTCGATCACGCGCGCGACCGACGGCCTCTCCAGCAGCCGGTCGTAGTAGCCGACCAGCGCGGGGTACGCGTCGCGGTCCAGTTGACCGAGAACATCGGCGTAATGCAGTGCGGGTGCCGCGGCGCAGTCGGCCAAGGTGAAGTCGGCCCCGGCCAGCCAGCCATCGCGGCCTTGGAGCTGGCGATCAAGGGTGGCGTAGGCGACCTGGAGGGCGTCGTAGGCCTGGGCGACACCGTAGGGGTCCCTGGCAGCCGGGGGCCGGAGCGCCTCGCCGACGATCCGCTGTACCGGCGTGGCGACGTAGCCGTCGGCCACGCGATCCCACAGCCGCGCCTGCAGAGCCTCGCGGTGGGTGGCCGGCAGCAGGGGCGGGGCGTCGCCGTGGCGGTCGAGGTGCTCAACGATGATCGAGGATTCCGCGATGACCTCCCCGTCGTCGACGAGGATGGGGATCGAGGCCGGCAGCCACAGAGCGCCGAGCGCCGAGCGATCGGCCTCGACGAGCTCCGCGGTGAACGGCAGGTCACGCTCATAGAGCGCGATGAGCGGCTTGAAGCAGTACAGCGCGAAGGGGTGCTGGTGCAGGACGAGGCTCACGCCGGCACCTCCTGATCGAGGAAGGCGGCGAGCCCGTCGAGGAGCAGTCCCGTGCCGTGCTCACGCTCGCCGGGCTCCTCCAGATCATCCAAGAAGGCCCCGTGCTCGGTGAAGAACAGGTGGTGTTGGCCGTCGTGGTCGCGTCCCGCGTTGACCTCGGTGCCGCCGACGCGGAAGTCCAATGACCACTCGTTCTCGCTCCAGCTCTCGGGCACCCGGAACCAGCGCTGCCGGAGCTCGGGATCGGCGAAGGCTCGGAACGTCTGCTCGGGACGCTGGCGGTACCGGCGCTCGATGGTGAAGTCGTGCTGACGGATGCTCATTGCTGGGGTGTCCCTTCGTCGTCTCCGAATGCCTGGTCGAGGACGTCGCCCATGCGGTCAAGGCGGCGCTCCCAGGTGCTGCGGTGCTCGGCGATCCACTGTTCGAGCGCGCGCATGGGGGCAGGTTCGAGCCGGCAGGTGCGAACCCGGCCGACCTTCGCGGAGCGCACCAGCCCGCAGCGCTGCAGCACATCGAGGTGCTGCAAGACGGTGGGGAGGGAGACGCCCAGCGGGGCCGCGAGCTCGCTCACCGACGCGGGGCCGCGAGTCAGCCGCGTCACGATCGCGCGGCGGTTGCCGTCAGCCAGCGCGTGAAACGCCTGATCGAGCTCGTCCGCGTTCGCCACCGCTACGGCCACGGCGCGGCACGCTAGCACATCACTTAGGCAGTCACCTAACTATTGCCCCCGGGGTTACGCCTAGGAGGCGCGGGCGCTTCCGGCGACGTCGGCCTCGGCCGCGGCCATCCACTCACGCTTCTCGGCTCGCCACTCCTCGTCGGTGCGGCGCAGCTTCCAGTAGCCACTGGCCGACAGGCTGTCGGTGGGCAGGCCGCGATCCACCAGCAGGTGGCGCCGCAGCAGGCGGACGGTGGTGGCCTCGCCGTGCACGAACGCGTGGCCCTGGCCGCCGGGCAGCTCGAGGGCCGTGACCGCGTCGAGCTGGAGCGAGGGGTCCTCGCCCGGGCCCGCCTGGCGGTCGAGCCACACGACGGTCAGATCGCCCGGCGACTCCAGGGGCTGCCGATGCTCGGGGCCGTCGACCTCCACCACGGCGAACACGGGCACGCCGGCCGGGACTCGGGACAGCGACACGGCGATTGCGGGGAGGGCGGCGTCGTCGCCGGCCAGCAGGTGCCAGTCGGCGTCAGGGGACGGCGTGTAGGCGCCGCCCGGTCCCGCCATCTGGAGCGTGTCGCCCGGCTTGGCCTGAGCCGCCCATGGCCCGGCGATGCCACGGTCTCCATGCACGACGAAGTCCAGCGTGAGCAGACCGGCGCCCGGATCCCAGTCACGCACCGTGTAGGAGCGGGTCTTGTCGCCGAAGCGGCACTTGACGTAGTGGTCAGTGAACTCGCCCGCGCCGAACCCCTCGAGATCGGGGCCTGCGACGACGATGCGGATCATGCCCGGCGTCAGCCAGGTGGTTTCGGTCACGGTGGTGGACAGGATGCGGCGTTCTGCCATGCGACTCCTTGGGCTGCAGGTGGACCCGGACTCCACCCAGCATATTAGGGCGCCCTAATGCAGAGTCACCGTCTACGCCCGCTTGGCGACCTTCTGCTTGAACGTGACGCTCTTGCCGCCCTTGGCTCCGGCCAGCTGCACGGTGGTGGGTAGACGGTGAAACTGCTTGAGCAGCCGTCGCGCCCGGGCGCTCAGTGCCAGCGTGACGGTGACCGTCCTGCCGGTGGGCGCCGAGTAGCCCGCCGAGACGAGGGTCACGTTGCTGGTGCGCTTCTTGGGAACCTTGCGGACCACCAGTGCCGTGACCTTGAGCGCCTTGCCGGCCCTGGTCGTGATCCGCGAGACCAGGCGCACGGTGCCGCGGCAGATCGTCCCCGCCGAGCCTGAGCCGCAGGCGATCGTCACCTTGACCGTGTTGCCCTTGACGGTCGCTGACCGCAGTGACGCTCTGGGGTTCACCAGGCCTCCGGTGGGGGGCGGCGTGGTGCCGCCGCTCCCGCCCGCTCCTCCGGTCCCGCCGGTCCCGCCGGTCCCTCCGGTTCCGCCGGTTGAGGTTGCGGCAGCCGTGGTGAACGTCAGATCAGAGCTCTGAGCGGACCCGTCGGCGTTGGTCGCCACCACCTGGGCGTGATACGTCGTCCCCGGGGTCAGGCCGCTCAGCTGCCGGGTGAACGAGGTTGCCGAGTTGCCGGCGCCGACGTCCTGGGCGGCGGTCTGTGAGCCGTAGGAGGTCGTCGGGCCGTAGTTCACGATCACCTGCGCGTCGCGCAGATCGGGGTTGATGTCCGCGGTGACGGAGGCCGTGGTCTGACCCGCTGGTCCGGCCGCCGCGTCGGTGATGATCGGCGCCGCGTGCTGATACGCACCGTCGTCACAGCCCGTGCTGGGCCGCGGGATCCCGCGCTGATCGCTGGCCGTTGAGCTGCAGCTCCCACTCGGCCCGACGCCGATCGCGGCGCTGCCGGCCTCGAAGGCCATCGTCTGCGTGGGGCCGCCGTTGTCCTGGAGCGCACCCAGCTTCGCGTCGCCAACGGTGGCAGCGCCGCAGCTGTTGTCGGAGGCGATGTTGCTGGTCCCGGCCTCGACGCCCGAGCCCGCGCAGTTGGCGCCCGATGCTGCCTGGTTTGACGCCAGGATCGATGCGCTGAGGGCGATCGCTCCAGCGGTGGCGTCGACGCCGCCCCCCGCTCCCGTCGCGGCGTTGTCGGCGATCGTGACGAAGGTGAGGATCGCGGTCTGGCCGGCCTGAGCCAGGCCGCCTCCGGGTCCCCCGCTGCCGGGGGCGCCGGCGCCCGCCGGGGGTAGGACGCCGGTGCCACCGGTGCCCGCGGCCCCGGTCGCGTTCTCGGCGATGGTGGCGTTGGTGATGATCGAGGACTGGCTCGCCTCGATCC
The DNA here is from genome assembly GCA_035503355.1 of Solirubrobacteraceae bacterium. GTDB lineage: Bacteria > Actinomycetota > Thermoleophilia > Solirubrobacterales > Solirubrobacteraceae > Palsa-465. The sequence continues at coordinate 17,311 of DATJTQ010000321.1, read as the reverse complement.
CGGCGCCGGCCCCGGCGTTCCCGCCGCTTCCCCCGCTGCTGGTCTCCTGCCCCTGGACGCTTCCGTTGCCGTTACCTCCCGTGCCACCGCCTCCGGTGTGGTTGGTGCTGATCGTCGAGCCGGTGACGGTCAGGCTGCCCGTGCTGTCGATGCCGCCGCCCACCCCGGCATTGCCGCCGGTGCCCCCATTGCCTCCGGGCCCCGCGCCCGTATTCTGGCCGCCCTCGCCGCCGGTGCCCCCCTGTCCGGTGGCGTTGTCGCTAATCGTCGAGTCGGTGATCTTGAGCGTGCCGGTGCTGTAGATCCCGCCGCCCGGACCGGCGGCGCCGCCGGTCCCGCCGGTACCCGCCGCCGTGCCGCTGTTCACGGTGGCGGCGGTCGCGCCGGTGCCGCCGTTACCCGTGTGATTTCCGTCGACGGTCGAGTCCGTGATGGTGAGGGTTCCGCCCACGTTGGCGATCCCGCCACCGGGGTTGCTGGCGCCGCCGGTGGCGCCGCTCGTCGTCGGGTTCTGACCGTCATTGGTCTGGTTGCCCGAGATTGTGGAGTCCTCGATGGTGAGCTTGCCCTGATTGAGGATGCCGCCGCCGGGAGATGCGGCTGCCGCGCCGCCGGTGATCGTCACGCCGCTGAGGGTGGCGGTACCGCTGGTGCTCACGTCGATCACCGTCGTCCTGGTGGTGCCGCTCCCGCCGCTGATCGTGGTGGTGGCGGCGCCGGCCCCCTGGATCACGATCGAGCCGGGGTTGGCTTCGAGTTGGAGCGGCCCGTTGGTGGCGGTGAGGGTGTAGGTGCCGGCGGGCACGATGATCGTGGTGACTCCGTCGGGGGCGTCACTCGAGCACGCCGTCCCCGGCACACCCATCTGGTCAGCGGAGTCCACCGCCTGGCGCAGCGTGCACTGGCTCGGGTCCGGCGCGCCGTCCGCGGTGGTGGTCACCGTGATCGTCGTGTCGGCGAGCGCCGGCTGCGCCACGGCGGCGCAGCCGGCCAGCGCCAGCGCGAGTACGACTGTGTTGCGTGCCCAGAAGATCCGTCCGCTCACGGCTGCGCTCCCCTCATCGTCGATGGCGCCGGCCCCGGCGCTATGCGCCAAGAAATGGCCTTTCCATAGCCCGGGCGGAAGCCTATTCAAACTCCGTCAGACGGTGCAACGGGTAATTCGACGCACAGGTGATCAGCACGCGGTCCGCCCGGCGTGGATAGGTCCGAGGCTTGTGTGAACGACTTGTGAAGTGATAGACCATGTGCGTCGTTCGGAAATCTGAAGGCGGGGAGGTGTCGTATGAGGTGTGCCAGGATCGTCGCGGCGTGTGCAGGACTCGCGGCCCTGGGGGCCGCCGTGCTCGTGCTGGCGGGTGGATCGACGAGTGGCCCGTCGGGCGCCACCGCAGCACCAGCGCAGAGCGCCCAGGCGCCCGCGCTCGCCAAGCCGAAGTCCGCCGCCCAGGACGGTCTGGGCATCGCTCCGGGAAAGGTCAAGCACGTGTGGCTGATCATCCTGGAGAACAAGTCGTACGACGCCAGCTTCACCGGGCTGAACCACAACACGTATCTGTGGCAGACGCTGCCACGCCAGGGGGTGCTGCTGAAGAACTACTACGGCACCGGGCACTTCAGCCAGGACAACTACATCTCGCTGGTCAGCGGCCAGGCCACTGAGTCCGACACGCAGGACGACTGTCCCTTCTACAACCACTTCGCTGGGCACGTCGACCGCACGGGATCGCTGCACACCAACCCGAACTACGGCCAGATGACCTCTGCCGCCGGGCCGAACGCAGCACCCGGCGCCAACGGCTGCGTGTACCCAAAGTCGGTGCCGACGCTGTTCAACCAGCTGGACCAGGCCCACGTGAGCTGGAAGGGCTACGCCCAGGACCTCGGTAACCCCGACCCGCCGGGCACCGCCCCACACAGCGCCGGGGTGAACGTCTGTGGTGCGCCCTTCACGCAGCCGGGTCCGGCCGGCTCCACCACGGACCCCAGCCCCGGCAGCGCCGACGCGACCGATCAGTACGTGCCCAAGCACTTCCCGTTCGTGTGGTTCGAGTCAGTCCTGCAGTCAGGCGATTGCAACGCCAAGCACATTGCCAACGTCTTCAGCCGGAGCGGCGGGCTGGCCCACGATCTCAAGCACGAGTCAACCACGCCGGCCTTCAGCTGGATCACCCCCGACAACTGCAACGACGCCCACGACGCGGTGTGCCACGGCAACAATCTGTCGGGCGGATTTGCCAACCCCACCACGCCGCGCGCGCCCAAGAACTACACCGGTGGTCTGTATGCCGCCGATCTGTTCCTGGCTCACGTCGTTCCCGAGATCGAAGCCTCGCCGGCGTTCAAGGACGGCGGCCTCATCGACATCACCTTTGACGAGGCGTTCCCCCCGTTCACCTACACCGGCAACAGCTTCGCCAACTCCACCCTGGTGGCGCCCAACGCCAAGACGTCGATCCAGGACGACTCCGCCGGGGAGACGCTGTTCGGCCGGACCGTGCATTCCGAGCCGACGGGTCCCAACACGCCCCTGGCGACGGACAAGCAGGGCAATCAGCTGTTCCCGGGCCCGGGTTACAACTCATTCATCGACCGGCCGAGCAACTGCATAGCGCAGACCACGCCAAAGCAGCCGGCGGGCACCTGCCTGCTGGGAGGCGGCGATAACGTCCCGGGCGCCCGCACCGACGCCAGTGCCACCGCCGCCGCGGGCAGCTCCACGATCGAAGATAACGCGGCCGTGGCCACGGATCCCGGACGCACCGTCACCGGCGTCGGCATTCCGGCCGGAGCGCACGTGGGGCAGGTGACCGACACACCGGTCGCCGCCACCAAGGCCAATCAGGACGGTGGGTTCGTGGACATCGGCTCGTTCCAGCTCGTGGACGGTTCCGGTCATGCCATCACCACCACCGGGCCTGTCGCCGGCGTCACCCTCGGTGCTGAGTCGCCCCAGACCGACCCGCTGTTCGACGCCAAGGACCCGACCACCGGCGGCGGCGACACCGGAAGCGTGCTGATCTCGCCCTACATCCGCCCGGGGTCGGTCAGCCGGCGGTTCTACAACCACTACAGCTGGCTGCGGACGATGGAGGACCTGTTCTCGGTGGCACGGCACTCGCGCGGCCTCGACGGCGACGGTCATATCGGCTACGCCGCCCAGCCCGGGCTGGCCCCCTTCGGTCGCGATGTGTTCAACAACCCCAAGGGGCGGACGCACGGAGCGCACACCGCCGGTCTCCCGAGCTGGCTGCCCAAGGCCACGGTGCCCGCAGGTGATCGCGTCGTCACCGCCACGCCGCGCAGGACGCGCCTGGCCATCGAGGGCGACTCGGTGGCGGTCCGCCTGCCCACCGGTCGGGCGATGGTGACGGCGGTCGGGCCAGCGGTGCCCGAGGAGGGCGCGCAGCCGATCCCGGCGACCAGTCCCGCCCGGTTTGACCTCACTGTCGCCGCGGTCCACGGAACCATCCCGCTCGCGCGGAGGGACTTCAGCTTCCTCGGCGAGCACGGGGAGCGCAATGCAGCGCGAGTCACCCTACGTGGCGGCAGGCGTCTGCCGCGGCGGATCGTCGCCGGTCATCCGGTCACCCTCACGCTGAGTGCGGTGCTCCCGACTGGCAACGGCCAGCTGCGCTGGGCGCCGCTGGGCGCAAAGCCGGTCGTGTCCTGGGACTTCGACGTCGAGATCGACTGACCCCTCGTCGCCGCGGGCGCCCGTGTGTCGCGGGCGCGCGCCGGCGACGGAGGTTGGCCGGCCCGGGATGGGCGCGCGGACCGCGATCTCGCGGACGACGCTAGTCCGGTTGCGGCGCGCCGGTGTAGAACGCGGTCGTGCGCGCGGCCCACGCGCCGGCGGTGCCGGCCTCGATGCCGGCGGCGAGCGCGGCGCGGCTCCAGCGCTCGCTGCTCTGCGTGATGAAGCGGCGACCCTCATCAGAGGTGACCCACACCTGAGCGGCCGCCGGATCGAGCACCCCGCCGGCGAGGTGGCGGTCCAGGCCCGAGAGGCCGAGCTCCCACCCGATGCCCACGGCCCCGGGGCCGAACCGTGCCCACGTGGCGTCGTCGGGGGAGACGGTGTGCTCGAGCTCGAGTCGTGTCGTGTCCGCGTCCACCGCGGTCAGCCGCAACTCGATCCAGCTGACGGCGCCACCGAACTCCCAGGTGGCCCGGAAGCGGGTGGGCGGGTTGCAGGATTCGATCGTGCCGCCCGCGTTGCCCTCCAGCTGGAAGCGCCCGCCGACCCGCAGGTCACCGCTGACCGGCAGGAACCACCGCGGGATGCGCTCGGGGTTGGTGCAGGCGTCCCACAGGTCCTCGATGCCGGTGGCATAGGTGCGGGCCAGGACAGCGGCGCACGCGTCGCCCTCGCCGCCCGTGGGCGTCCGCACCTGCCGGGCCGTGGCGGTGATCTGGCTGTCGCCTTCGCTCATCGCTGTCCTCCTTGGGTATCTGAGGGTGGGCGGCGCGCGCGGCGTCCACGCGCGACCTCGGTCGCCAGCGCATCCAGGCGCGGGCTCCACTGGGCCCGGAAGCGGTCCAGCCAGTCATCGACCTCGCGCAGCGACTCGGGCGCCACCGCGTACAGCCGGCGGGTCCCCTCGGGGCGCACGGTGGCGCAGCCGGCCTCCCGCAGCACGCGCAGTGCGGCGGACACCGCGGGCTGGGTGATCCCGAACTCACCGTGGATCACCTCGCAGATCGCCCCCGAGGTCAGCTCGCCGTCGGCGAGCAACTCGAGGATGCGCCGGCGCACCGGGTCGGCGAGAACGTCAAAGGTAAGCGCCGTCATGGATCGAACAGTATCAGCTCTAGCTTATATAATCAGTTGTGGAACCATGTGGCGCGGGATCAGGCCGCCGCGCTCGCGGCTAGCCTGCCGTGAGCTGTTTGGATCAATGAGCAACGCATGAGCAGAGGGTGGGGGCACCGCACGCGGTCGCGCCGGCGAGTGCTCGTGGCGCTGTCCGTGGCCGTCCTGGCGACCGCGGCCGTCGTGGCCGGGGTTGCCGATATCGCGGCATCGGTGGCGTCGGTGGCATCTGCCGGTGACTACCAGCTGGTCCAGTACCCGAACGCCGGGTTCGGCGGATTGCGCGCGCAGATCGCTCGAGCTCACCACTCGATCGACATGGAGATGTACGAGCTCGCCGACCCCGCCACCGAGCGCGCGCTGGTGACCGCCGCCGCCCGCGGGGTGCGGGTCAGGGTGCTCCTGGACCAGGCGTTCAGCGGCGCAGAGGTCAACCAGCCGGCCGTCGCCTATCTCCGGGGTCACGGGGTCCAGGTGAAGTGGGGGCCCCGGGGCTACATCTTCCACATCAAGGCGACCTCGTTTGACGGCGCCGTCTCGGACATCTCGACGGCCAACCTCGTGGCCAAGTACTACCGGACCACGCGTGACGCAGAGATCATCGATGCCGACCCCGCCCAGGTGCGCGCGATCGAGGCGACCTTCGCTCACGACTTCAACGCGGGCCCGTCGGGCGTGCCGCGTGAGCAGACGGTGCAGGCCCCGGGTCTGGTGTGGTCCCCCAACACGGGGTCCGGCACCGCCGAGACAGCCCTCGTCTCCCAGATCTCCGCGGCCAGGCACGCCGTCGACTTCACCTCCGAGGAGCTGGCCGATCCGGCGATCTATCAGGCGCTGGCCCGCGACGCACGGCGCGGGGTGACCTGCCGGGTCGTGATGACGCGTTCCTCAGACTGGGACACCGCCTTTCAGACGTTGACCAGGGCGGGCTGCCGCGTCCACGTCTTCCCGGACTCGGCCACGGCGCTCTACATCCACGAGAAGCTGATCCTCGACGACCCCGGACGTGCCGGCGAGTCGATGCTCCTCGGCTCCCAGAACGCCAGCGTGACATCCCTGACCCGCAACCGCGAGCTGGGCATCGTGCTGAATGATCACGACGGCGGCGCCCACGCCATCGCCGCCGCGAGCGCCACCTTCAGCGGCGACTTCGCCCACGCCGCGGCCTGGTGAGCGGCCAGGTCCGCCGGGGGGCAGGCTCTGGAGGCCACGCCGGATGGTCAGGTGGGCGGGTCGAGGCGATCCACGGCGCCGTCGAGCCACTGGTCCTGGTGCATGCGCCAGAAGCTCCCGTCGTGGGCGCCCGGGTACAGCGCGAAGACGTGGGGGATGCCGGCGGCGGTGAGCTCGCGGTCCAGCCGCTTGTTGTCGGCGATGAAGTTGGTGTAGGGGTCGTGGGTGCCGATGTAGAAGCCGAAGAAGCTCTTGGGGTAGCGGGCGAACTCGCGCTTGAGCTTGGGCACGTTGGCGTGGGCGCTGGCGTCGGCGTTGGCCTCGACCGAGCCGAGGTCCAGGGGCTTGCCGGTGGGGTCGGTGATCTCGAAGTAGCCGCTCCAGGACTCGACGACCTGATAGGTCTCCGGATGATGGATGGCGATCAGGGTGGCGCCGTAGCCACCGGCGGAGATGCCGATGATGCCCCGGCCGGAGCGGCGCGCGATCGTGCGGTAGTGGCGATCGATATAGGAGACGAGGTCGTGCTGGGTGGCGGTCTCCCAGTCGCGGCCCGGCCCCCAGTTGTGCCATTCGGGGTCGGTGTCGCCGGGGCGTGCGCCCTGGGCCCCGACGACGATCGCCGGATCGTTGGTGGCCGAGAGCCGGCCGGCGTACCCCGCGACGCCCTTGTAGGCCTCGGCGCTGGCCGGCAGGCCGTGCAGGACGTAGAGGACCGGGTAGCGCTTGTCATTGCCGGCATAGCCCGGGGGCAGCGCGATCTGGTAGTGCAGCGTCCCCTTCACCGCGGGCGAGTAGAACGAGCCGTCGATGATGCGAGGGGTGGCCGCCGTGCCGGGTGCGGCGGTGGTGTGCGTGGTCACCGCGGGGGTGGACGCCGAGACGCTCGACGACGCCGACACCGACCGGGAGCTGGGCGCGCTGACGCGATGAACCCCCGCACCTGCGCCGCAGCCTCCCGCCGCCAGCGCAGCGACTACGAGCACCGCCATGCGCATCGGCGGACCGTAGCGCCGCGTCGATGAGCTACCGCTAAGGCTGGGCTAAGGCCCGACAACGTGCCGCCCGCCGGGTGCGGGGCGATGCGGGTTGGCCGTCCGTCGCTCGGTGACCGGCGGTGACCGGCCGGTGACCCGCCGGTGACCGCCCTCCCGGATTCTGGCTCTCAGTCACCGACCGTCGAGGAGGAGGACATGTCCGATAAGACTCACACCGAGATCGCCACGCTGACCGTTGGTGTGATCGACGACCCCTACTGCGCGTGGTTCACGGCAGAGTCGGAGTGTGCTGTGGCCCTGCGTGCCTGGCGCGGCGCCACCGGAACGGACCGGGAGCTCGCCTACATCACCTACGTGGCGGCGCTTGACCGCGAGGAGGCCGCGGCGCGCGCTCTGGAGCGTTACTGGTCGGCGAAGGCGACCCCGGAGAGCGCTGACCCGCAGCCATAATGAGGAGATGATCTGCCGGCTCGTGGGCGGCTGATGCGCATCGACCGCTGGCTCTGGACCGCGCGGCTGTTCAAGACGCGTGGGCTGGCGGCGGAGGCCGTCAGGGGCGGCCGCGTGCACGTCAACGGCGTGGCGGCCAAGCCCAGCCGGGAGGTGGGGCCCGGCGACGAGCTTGAGATCACGATCGGCTCCGTGCGCCGGACCGTGATCGTCCGCGGCGCCGCGGAGCGCCGCGTGTCCGCCGCACAGGCCGCGCCACTCTATGACGAGACGCCCGAGAGCCTCGCGGAGGGCGAGCGCCAGCGGGAGCTGCGCCGGCTCGCCGGCCCGCTCGATCTCGGCGGCCGGCCGACCAAGCGCGACAGGCGCCGTTACGACGCCGGCCGTCGCCGCTGACCGTGGCCCGAGCCGTGACCGTGGCCCGACCCGTGACCATGGCCGGTGCCGCCACCGTGGCCCATGCCGCGTCCGGGCGCGCCCGCAATGGCCAGCGCGCTGCCGCCGCCGAGACGGATCGGCTCGGCGATGGCCTGCGCCTGACCGTGCCGCAGCATCTGCAGCGCCGTCGCGTCCCCCGGGTAGTTGTCGAGGGGCAGGATCGGGCCGGTGGCCAGGGAGAACTTCTCGCCGTACTGGCTGGTCAGCTGCTGAGCGAGCTGGCTGTTGTAGAAGTCGGGTTCGGCCTCGGAGGTCGCCGAATTGGTCTGGGCCACGCGGGGCGCGGCGAGCGCGGCGGGCAGGCTCATGCCGAAGTCGACGTGGTTGATGAGCGTCTGGACGACGGTCTCGATGATGGTGGAGCCACCCGCGGCGCCGATGGCGAACTGGGGCTGACCATCGTGGAGCGCGATGACCGGTCCCATGCTCGAGCGCGGCTCCTTGCCCGGTGCCGGCAGGTTGGGGTCACTGGCGCCCGGCGAGGACGGGGCGAAGTCGAAGTCGGTCAGCTCGTCATTGAGCAGGAAGCCGTAGCCCGGCACGACCTGGCCACTGCCGCCGAAGAAGTTGATCGTGTTGGTGTAGGCCACCACGTCGCCCCACTTGTCCTCGGCCACGATGTTGTTGGTGTGATGGGCCTCGGGCGACGCCGACGATGGCGAGGTGGAGGACGAGGTGCTGCTGTTGCAGGCTGAGAAGGGGGCGAACGGCGAGCCGGCGGCCACCGGGGAGGTGGCGGCGGTGTTGCCGATCAGGCAGCGGCGCTCGGCGGCGAACGCCGGGTTGAGCAGGCCCGAGAGCGGCACGTTGACGAAGTTGGGGTCACCGACGTAGGCGTTGCGGTCCGCGTACGCCAGCCGCGACGCCTCGAGGTACTGGAAGAGTGCCCGGGCACGGGGCTCGGAGCCCAGCGGGAAGCCGTTGAGGATGTTGAGGATCTCGCCCTCGGTCGAACCGCCGCTTGACGGAGGGGCCATGCCGTACACGTCCAGCCCGCGGTAGTTGACCTTGGTCGGCGCGAGGATGCGCGTCCGGTACGAGCTCAGGTCCTTCATCGACATGATCCCGGGCTCGGTGACCACGGTCTGCCCCGGGGTCAGCTGGGGGTGATCATCGGCCTGCACGACAGCCTGCCCGATCGGACCGTCATACAGCGCCGACGCCCCATGCTTGGCCAGCAGCTCATAGGTGTGCGCCAGGTCCGGGTTGCGCAGCAGGGTGCCCACCGGCAGCGGGTTGCCCGACGGCGTGAGCAGCAGGGACTTGCTCGCCGGATAGGCCTGCAGCGTGGAGAGGCTCGATTGCTCGAGCTGGTTGAAGTCGAAGTTGACCTTGAAGCCGCGTCGCGCCACCTGGATCGCCGGCTTCAGATCGTCGCCGAGGGACAGACGGCCATAGCGCTGCAGCGCGGTCGCCCACGTCGCCACGTTGGACGGCACACCCGTGGACAGCGGTTGGTCAGAGGCGGCCGTGTAGCCCTGGGGCTGGCCGGTCTTGGGATCGAGGAACATCGTGCTGGTGCAGGCCGCCGGACAGGTCTCGCGCCCGTCGACGGTGGTCACCGAGTGCGTCCGGGCGTTGTAGATGACCATGAAGCCGCCACCGCCGGGCCCGGCGACCCACGGCACCGTGACCCCCAGGGCGCTGGCGGTCGCGACGGCCGCGTCGACGGCGTTGCCGCCGCGCTTGAGCACGTCGATCCCGGCCCGGCTGGCGCCGACGTCCATGGAGGCCACAGCGCCTCCACTGCCGGTGGCGACGGGCGTCACCGCTCCGCCGGCCGGATTGTGGCCGCGGTGCGCAGAGGCGGCGGCCGGCACGGCGACGCACGCCGCGACACACAACATCGATACGAGGATTGCCATTGCGCGTCGGCCCATCAGTCCACCCGCCTCTCTCTCAACCTCTGGATAGACCTCAACGTTCCCAGCGAAACGGGCTCGGAAACCCACTCTTCACGAGAGCTCCCCATCGCTCGCGGTCCCTGGGCACGCGCGACGATGAGAATCCTCTTGAGGTGCGTCGGCGCGGGGCAATCTCAGGGTTGCCGGCAAAGCGACGGGTTCTCGACGCCGCATTTCGGCGCGGTGGACACGCGGGAGCGCACCGAAGTCGAGCGGCTGCACGCCCTCGACAGCTCGCCGTGAGCTGACCGGCCCCAGGTCACTCACGCCGGGACGGCCGGAGGGGCCTCCTGGATCCGCCGGCCGCCGGCGGCGACGACCAGGGCCACCACCACCACGCCGGCGCTGAGGAGCTCGAAGGTCTCCGACAGTCCGATGGCATTCGCGATGAAGCCTGCGGCGACGGCCGGCAGCGCCAGCGACAGATAGCCGACGACGTAGAAGGCGGACATCACCTCGGCGCGGCGGTCGGCGGGGATCGCGGCGCTCAGGTGGCGCAGGGCGCCCATGAAGGCCAGCCCGAACCCGACGCCGGCCAGCGCGCTGGCCGCCAGGAAGAACGGTGCGGAGCTCACGGCGACCGCGGTTGCCGTCAGCGCCATCCCGAGGGCCACCAGGAGTGATCCGGCGACCGTCAGGGTCCGGTTGGTCAGATTGCGCCCCGCCAGCTGGGCCAGTGCGCCGGAGCCCATCAGCGCCGCCGCGGCCACGCCGCCGGCGAGCTCGCCGTGGGTCTGCAGCAGATGGCCGGCGAGGGCGGGCCCGAGGGCAAGGTAGACACCGGCGATCGACCATGACCCGACCACGCCGAGCGCGGCCAGCGCGAACGGCCCGCGAGTCTGGACAGGGATGGCGGGACGCTGGGGGCGGATTGCCGTGCGGCCCCGGCGCGACACCGGCTCGGGCATTGCCGCCACCAGGGCCAGGAGCAGCGCGATCATGCCCGCCACAACCGCGAAGGGCAGCTCACGCGGGGCCGGGAGGAACTGGACGAGCGCGGAGGACAGCAACGCCCCGACGCCGAGACCGGCGAGGGCGACGACGCCGTTGACCAGGGCTGCCGTGCGCGTGTTGGCGGTCGGGTGAAGGTCGATGAGCGCCGCACCGGCCGCGCCGAGCGCGCCACCGGTGGCTACGCCCTGAACCGCGCGGGCCACGAACAGCCACGTGACGGAGCCCGCACTGGCAAAGATCGCCGCGGAGAGCAGCAGGCCCGCGAGTGACCACGCGAAGACCGGTCGCCGCCCCACCTGGTCAGAGACAGAGCCGACCAGCAGCAGCGCGACGAGCACTCCGATCGCGTACGTGGCGTACACCAGCGACAGGACCGGTGTGGAGAAGTGCCACTGCGCCTGGTAGACGCCGTACAGCGGAGAGGGGGTCGCGGAGGCGTAGAAAGCGACCGCGATCACCGCGGCCACGGCGCCAAAGGCGGCCAGACCCGTGAGTCGCGGGGCGCGGTCGCGGCTGATCGCCCGCTGGGCGCGAAGAGTGAGGGCGGGGCTGGAGGAGTCCATTGGTCGGTCCTATCTCGGCGTAGGTTCAATGATCGAACTCAGGCTGCACGTGGGAGTGTAGCACCATGGGTTCGGTTATTGAACCCATGACGGTGGTGAGGTCATCAACCGATCGGTTGATGGCGAGATCACCCCCGGTGGCCGCGCAATGCAGCCGGGCAGCCGATGTGCCGGCGAGGCAACGGTGAGACTCTGCTGGCATGACCCCCACACTCGAAACGCGCCGGGCCCAGACCGCCACCGAGGTGGTCGTGTCCGTTGACCATCTCCGCGTGCGCTACGGCGACACGCTGGCCGTCGATGACGTCTCGCTCTCAATCAACCGCGGCGAGATCTTCGGCATTCTCGGTCCCAACGGGGCCGGCAAGACGACCACCGTCGAGGCGATCGGCGGACTGCGCCGGCCTGACGGCGGTGCCATCAGCGTGCTCGGGCTCGATGCGCTGCGCAACCGCCAGGAGCTGCGCCAGCGCGTCGGGATCCAGCTCCAGGCCTCGGAGCTGCCCGACAAGTTGCGGGTGGGGGAGGCCCTGGAGCTCTTCGCCTCCTTCTACCGCGACCCGGCGGATCCCGACCGCCTGCTGAAGCTGCTGGGCCTGGAGGCCAAGCGCGAGGACCGCTTCGCCAACCTGTCGGGCGGTCAGCGCCAGCGGCTCTCGATCGCGCTGGCGCTGATCGGCCGCCCTGAGCTGGCCATCCTCGACGAGCTGACCACTGGCCTTGACCCGCAGTCGCGCCGGGAGACGTGGAAGCTCATCGAGGGCATCCGCGACGAGGGCGTGACGGTCATCCTGGTCACGCATTTCATGGAGGAGGCCGAGCGCCTCTGCGATCGGCTGGCCCTCCTGCACCACGGGCGCGTGATCGCCATCGACACGCCGGCCGCCATGGCCGCGGGTGCCGCCGGGCGACAGCGCGTGAGCTTCCGCCCGTCGGGCGTGGTGGACGTTGCCCGTATGCGCGAGCTGCCCGACGTGCGCGACGTGGTCCGTCACGGCGATCGCTTCACCGTCGAGGGTACGGGCGACCTCGTCGCAGCGGTGATGGAGTCGCTGGTCCGCGACGGCGTCGTTCCGCTCCAGACTCGCATCGAACAGTCAACGCTCGACGATGCCTTCGTCGCGCTCACCGCCGACGCCGACGCCGTCGTCTCCGAACACGCCGATCCGACCCGAGAGGAGTCACGATGACCGCCGTGGCCGCCCCATCTGTATCCACCCGCGCCCGACCCCGCGGCTTTCGACGGCTGCTGATCACGGAGCTCAAGCTGTTCGCGCGCGAGCCCATGCTGCTGTTCTGGGGGCTGGTGTTCCCGGTGGGCCTGTTGGTCGTGCTCGGCGTCGCCGGCGGCGACAAGGCCCAGAAGTCGCTGGGCGGCGTGAAGCTCATCGTCGCCTACACCCCGGTGGTGATGATGTTCGTCGTCACCATCCTCGCGCTGAGCGCGCTGCCGGCGGCGCTGGCCTCCTACCGGGACAAGGGCTATCTGCGCCGTCTCTCGACGACGCCGATCGGCGCCGCACGGCTGCTCGCCGCCCAGGTCATCCTCAACTTCGGGCTGGCTGCGGCGGCGGTCATCCTGGTGGCGCTGGTCAGTCATCTCGCCTTCTCGGTGGCGCTTCCCCAGCAGCTCGGCGGCTTCGTGCTGGCCATCGCGCTGACCCTGGCCGCGATGCTGTCGCTGGGGACGCTGGTGGCGGCGGTGGCGCCGACCCAGCGGATCGCCGCGGCGATCGGCTCGCTGCTGTTCTTCCCGCTGATGTTCTTCGCCGGCCTGTGGGTGCCGCAGGCCTCGATGGGGACCACGCTGCGCGACATCAGCCACTACACGCCGCTCGGTGCGGCGGTCCCGGCGGTGCAGAACGCCATCGCCGGCCATTGGCCCGGCACCGTGCACCTGCTCGTCCTCGCCGCCTACGCGGTGGTGCTGTGCGCCGCCGCAGGTAGATTGTTTCGCTGGGAGCGATGAGCAGCGGCAAGACCATGTCACGGCGCGAGGAATGGCTTGAATTCTGGGAAGGGCGAGAGGCGCCGTTCCTGCGGGTGCTGCCCTACGTCCTGCTGCTCCTCTGCGTCGCCTTCGATGCGGCCACCCGCCACGGCGTCGGCAGCGGGACCCGCATCGACCTCGCGCTGGCGGCCGCCGCGGCGGCGGTCATGGCCGCGATGGACCGCCTGGATCACCGGACGTCGTGGTCGGAGCCCCAGGCCTCCGTCGGCCCGGTCATGGCCACCGCCGTCTTCGCCGCTCTGCTCGGACTGTCGGCGGCCCTGGTCATCCGCCAGCCGCTCTATGGCTTCTACACATGGACCGGCTACTTCTGGGCGTGGCGTCTGTTCACGGGCCGCGGCCGGCTGGTGGGGGTGGCCCTCATGGCCGCCGTCACCGCCATCTCGCAGACGGGAGGCGGGCCGTACACCAGCGTCTACGCCATCGGCGGCCTGGCGGTGGTGTACCTCATCAACGCCGGGGTGGCCAGCGCGCTGACCTGGTTTGGCTGGGTCGGCAGCGAGCAGCAGCAGCGGCGGAGCCGCGAGGTGTCGGCCCTCACCGAGGCCAACGCCCGGCTCGAGGAGAGCCTGCGCCACAACGCCGATCTCCAGGAGCAACTGCTCACGCAGGCGCGTGCGGCCGGCGTGTCGGAGGAACGGCGGCGGTTGGCGCGCGAGATCCACGACACCCTGGCGCAGGGGCTGATGGGGATCATCACCCAGCTGCAGGCGGCGCAGGGCGCCGAGCCGGCCGGGACCCCGGGTGATCGCCACGTCGAGCTGGCCATCGGCCTCGCGCGCGAGAGCCTGACCGAGGCGCGTCGTTCGGTGCAGGCGCTCAGCCCGCAGCCGCTGGCCGACGCGCGGCTGCCCGATGCCATCCAAGACGTCTCGGAGCGATGGTGTGAGCTGCACGGGCTCGAGGTGTCGTTCACCATCACCGGTACACCACGGGTCATGCGCCCCGAGATCGAGGTGGCACTCCTGCGGACCGCGCAGGAGGCCCTGGCCAACGTCGCCAAGCACGCCCACGCGACCCGCGTGGGCCTCACCTTGTCCTATATGGATGACCTGGTCACGCTTGACGTGCGTGACGACGGGGTCGGGTTCGTCACCGTCAACGGCACCGGTCCTCGGCGCCCGCGCGACGCCCAGGGTGGCTTCGGCCTATCGGGCATGCGCCAGCGCGTGGAGGGTGTCGCCGGCACGCTCGAGATCGAGTCCGAGCCCGACGGCGGCACGGCCATCTGCGCGGCGATCCCGGCGGCCCGGCTCCAGGAGGGCGGATGACCGAGCCGATCCGCGTGATGATCGTGGATGACCACCCGGTGGTCCGCAACGGCCTGAGCGGCATGTTCGCGCGCGACGACGGCTTTGAGGTCGTGGGGGAGGCCAGCGACGGCTCCGAGGCGGTGCGGCGCGCCCGCGCGCTTGGCCCCGATGTCATCCTCATGGACCTGCGGATGCCTGAGATGGACGGGGTGAGCGCGATCGCCGCCCTCACCGCCGCCGGCGTGCCGGCACGGGTCCTGGTGTTGACCACCTATGACACCGACGGGGACGTGCTCGCCGCCATCGAGGCGGGCGCGACCGGCTACCTGCTCAAGGATGCCCCGCCCACGGAGCTGTTTCGCGCGGTGCGGGCCGCCGCTGGTGGCGAAGCCGTGCTGTCGCCGTCGGTCGCCACCCGCGTGGTCGGCCAGATGCGCGCGCCCGTCGCCGAGCCGATCAGCCAGCGCGAGCTGGAGGTGCTGGAGCTGGTGGCCCAGGGCGCCAGCAACCGGGACACCGCCGCCCAGCTGTTCATCTCCGAGGCCACGGTCAAGACCCACCTCATGCACATCTACGCCAAGCTCGGCGTCAACGACCGCGCCGCCGCCGTGGCCGAGGGGTTCAACCGCGGCCTGCTCATCCCGCGCAACGCCCGCTGAGCCGTGGCCGAGATCCGCGACATCGCCCCCGGCCTGTGGGTGTGGACCCGGCCCCATCCCGACTGGACCCCGGGCAGCGATTTCGACGGTCCGGTGACCTCCACGTGCGTGGTGACCGGCGGCGAGGTGGTGGTGCTCGACGGGCTGGCGCCCGAGTCCGAGGATGCCGCGGCGTGGGCCCGGCTGGACGCGGCGCCGCCGACCATCGCGGTCGTGGTGAAGCCCGACCATGTCCGCGACGTGGACCTGTTCGTACGCCGCTACGGGGCGCGGGCGTTCGGACCCTGGCTCTTCTACCCAGGGGAGGCGCCGCGTTCGTCGCTGGTGGCGGTCGAGCCGGGCTCGTCGATCCCGGGCGGGCTGGTGGCGCTCTATGACGGCCGCGGGCGCAACGAGACCCCGGTGTGGATCGCCGAACACCGGACCCTCGTGTTCGCCGACGCCCTGGCCGCGCCCCGGGGCGAGCTGCGCGTGTGGGACTGCCCCGCGTTGGAGCAGCGCGCCCTGCCGGCGTTGCGGGCCATGCTTGACCTGCCGTTTGAACGTGTGATCGTGTCCCACGGCGAGCCGGTGCACGACCGCACGGCGTTCGAGCGCGCCCTCGACCTGGAGCCCTGGCGCGGATGACCAACCCGCATCTGCACGTGCTCACCGAGCGGCTGGACCTGCGCAGGACCGATCCGGTGGGGGACCTCGACGACCTGTTCGCCATCTTCAGCGATCCGGCCGGGTGGTGGTTTGACCCCGCGGGCCGCCACACCGACCGAGAGCGCACCCGGGACTGGCTGAGCCGCGCGGCCGTCCGCTTTGACGAGGACGGGCTCAGCTACTGGACGGTGCGCCGCCGCGACACGGGCGAGATCGCCGGCGTCGGAGGCGCACAGCGCCAGCGCACACGGGCCTGGAACGTCAACTACCGGCTCGGCGCCGCCCATCAGGGGGTCGGCTTCGCCACCGAGCTTGCCCGCGCCGCCCAGGAGGCCGCGGCGCGGGTCGACGACACCGTCCCCTTCATCGCCTGGATCGCCCCCGAGAACACGCCGTCGATCAAGGTGGCCGAGCGGCTGGGGCTGACCAACTACGGGCTGGGGGCCGATCCGTCTGATGGACAGCAGCGGCTGGCCTGGGCCGACCGGCCGCTCGGCTAGATCGGCTGGTCGAGGACCGTCTGGGGCGAGGGCGCGGATCATGTCCTCACAGGGACCGTGGGATATAGGGGTTATGTGGTGGTTGTTATCTCCCAAGGAGATCAGAGCCTCGAGCGATCCCGGCGTGTAATGCGATCGCCACCCGAGCCCACTTAACCCACATGACCGCGTCCAAGATCGAGGCGGACCCCCGGCCGGTGGCCGGCCCGCCGCGCCTCGAGTTCGCGACGGTGTACCGGGAGAACATCGGGGCGGTGACGGCGTTCTTTGCCCGCCGTTGCCGGGAGCCCCAGCAGGTGGCGGACCTGACGTCGCAGACGTTCGTGGAGGCCATCAAATCGGCCCATACGTTCCAGGGCCGCGGCACGCCGCGCGCGTGGCTGATCGCCATCGCCCGGCGCGTGTATGCCGGCCACCGGGCCGAGCAGGCGATCGCGGCCGACCTGCTGGACCAGCTGGGCGGCCGGCTCGAGCTCACGCAGGACGATGTCGAGGATCTGGCGGCGCGGATCGACGCGCAGCGCGAGGGCAGGCGGCTGCTGGCTCGGGCCAGCGAGCTGTCGGGGTCAGAGCGCGAGGCGCTCGAGCTCGTCGACCTGGTGGGCCTGAGCCCCAAGGAGGCCGCACAGGTGCTGGGCGTGTCGGGCAATGCGCTGCGCGTGCGCCTGTTTCGAGCCCGCAAACGACTACAGAGGGAGCTACGCCCATGACCGCCTTCGACGACACCCTGTGGGAGCGCCTCGTCGCCGAGCACGACGCGGACCGCGTGGCCCTCGCCGGACCCTCACCGCGCACGAGCCGCCGGCCGCTTCTCGTGGGCGGCACCCTCGCTGCCGCGGCGGGCCTCGCGGCTGCCGCCCTGCTCACCATCAACGCCGCGACGAGCGCGCCCCCGGCGTACGCCCTGACCGTGAACGCCGACGGCTCGGTGAGCGTCACCGTGC
>DATJTQ010000320.1:0-2035 GCA_035503355.1 Solirubrobacteraceae bacterium | reverse complement strand
TACGACAACGTCATCGACGGCGCCGGCTCCGGCTTTGTCATCGGCGGCAGCACCACCGTCACCGGCAACACCATCGACCACAACATCATCCTCAACTCCACCGGACTCCCCAACGCCGGACTCACCCAAGGCGTCGGGATCTCCACCTGCTGTGGTCTGGGCGCCGGTAACAGCTTCACCGACAACATCGTCTACAACAACCCCGGCGGCATCGCGTCAGCCAGCGGCATCACCATGAGCGGCAACACCACCACCGCTCCCGCTCTGGCCGACCCCGCCGATCACGACTACCGCCTCACCACCACCAGCCCCGCGACCCTCACCGCGTGGGGGCTCTGGGACGGCGGCCTCGGTGCCGACCAGGGAGCGGCGTCCCCGGTGACCTCGGGCACCACGAGCTCAGGCACCACGGGAACGACCTCCTCGGCGCCGAGCACCGGCTCGGGCGCCAGCACCCCCTCCAAGCCGGCCACCACCTTCACGCCGGTGAGCATCACCAAGCCGGCCAAGAGCACCAAGACGTCGGCCAAGAAGCAGCCCAAGTCGCGCAAGACCACCGCGCACACCGCGCGCAAGGTGCTGCGCGCCCGCACCGCGCTGGCCCGCCGTCGCCGGTCTCGCCGCCGCGCCGAGATGGCGCAGGCGCGCCGCGCCCGGATGGCCCGCGCCCGCCGCGCCGGCAGCCGGCAGTAACCGACCGGCCACGAGCGCGCCGCCCACGTACTAGCCGGCCGCGGCCAGGATCTCCTCATCGAGGCGGTCGAGCACCTCGGTGTCGACGGCCGGATCGAATTTGCGCGCGAACCACTTTCCCGAGGCGCGCAGCCCAGGCAGGTCATCCACGGTGAGGATCGCTGCGTGCGACAGCCCCGGCCCGGTCATGCGGATCTGATGGTGGTTGGTGAAGCACACGCGCAGCAGGGAGGCGTTGCACAGGACCGTGAGGGGCAGCGACTCGTCGGCGATGATCGAATGACGGTAGAGCGAGACGAGCTCCGGGCGGGCGGCCAGCACGGCGCGGACCTCCTCGGCCGCCGTGCGCGACATCGTCAGCCACTGTGAACCCACCCAGCATGGCCAGGCCTCGTCGAAGGGGAGCCGGCGGCGGCGCACGCCGATCATGTCGCCGGCACCGCGCGGCAGGCGCCAGACGAAGACCCAGCGCTGGCGTGCGGAGAACCGGCGGATGAGCTCGCTCAGAGGGCCATTGATCCGCCGGCCGTTCGCCCACCCCAGCAGCCACCGCGGCAGCGGCCACCACCGGTAGTAGTAGCGGGCGTCGAGGTAGAGCCCCGGGCTATCGGTCGCGGGCGGGCGCTCGAAGGGGACGCGGCGCGCGGAGACGAAGGCGTCGAACCCACTGGCCTCCAGCTCCTCGCCGTAGCCGGCCAACGGGCGCAGCGGATAGTCCTGGCCCGACAGGATGGCCAGCCACCCGACGTCGAGGTGATCAAGTGCCCACTCGATGGCCTCGAGGAGGTCCGACACCAGCCCGAACCCACCCCAATGCCGTGGCGACGACGAGGGCCGGACATGGATGCGGCCGCCGGCGTCGGCGGCGGTTGCGATTCCAAGCGGGCCGGCGGCCGGGTCGTGGGCCACCACCACCTGGCCGGCCGGGTCGCTGCGCACCAGGCGGTCGGCGAGCCGGGCGACCTGCGCCGGGTCGCGGTGCGACAACACGATGTAGGCCACCGAGCTCACCCCGCGGATGATCCCAGCTGCCCCGGAAGCGGCCGTGCCCGCGGACCGCGCGGGTTACTGTGAGGCGGGCATGCGCAACCGGATCCTGCTCGCCGTCATCATCGTCGTGGCGGTGGGAGCCGTCGGTGCCGAGGTGGTCAGTCGCACCGGATCGGAGCCGCCGGCATCGCCGGCGGCAGGCCGGGCGAGCTGCAATCTGTATGCGTCGCCGTCGGGGTCGGCGTCGGGCGATGGCAGCCTCAGTCATCCGGTGGCCACCGTCCAGGAGCTGGACTGGGCGCTGGCGCCAGGACAGACCGGCTGCCTGCTCTCCGGCACCTACGGCAGCATC
>DATJTQ010000319.1:0-2839 GCA_035503355.1 Solirubrobacteraceae bacterium | reverse complement strand
GGCGTGGGCATGTGGACCCTGATGATCGTGGCGATGATGCTGCCCACCGCGCTGCCGGCGGTCCGGCACGTCGCCGCCAACAGCCTCCGTCGCCGTCGGCCCCGGGCGATGGCGACGTTCGCCGCGGTCTACGGCCTTGTCTGGGTCGCGTTCGGGGTGCTCGTCCTCGCCGTCTCGCCCGCATGGTCAGGCGCCGACCGGGCGGCGGTGGCCGCCGTCGCGCTCGCCGTGGCGGCCGTCTGGCAGCTCTCGGCCCCCAAGCGCCGCGCCCTGCGCGACTGCCACCGCCCGTCGCCGCTACCTCCCACCGGACGCCGGGCCACCGCGGGCGCGGTGCGCTTCGGCGCGCGCAACGCCTCCGCCTGCGTGCGCTCCTGCTGGGCCATGATGCTCGCGATGTCGGTGGCGGCCACGGCGACGACGTTCTGGATGCTGGCCATCACCGGGTTGGTCCTGGTGGAGAAGCTCGCGCCGCGGCCCCGTCAGGCGACGCGCGCGGGAGCGGTGGTGCTGGGCGCGGGTGCGGTGGCGGTCGCAGTGAGTGCGCTCGTCGCCTGAGCGCTCGGGGGCGCGCCCAGCGTGGCTACGCGCTGGGGATCTGGAGCAGGGTGAGGACAGCGGAGACGGCGTCCTCGCGCAGGGTGGGCGCCCGCTCGGCGTCGCCTGACGCCACGGCGTCGAACAGCAGGTCATGGACGGCGCCGATCGCTGCCGGATATCTCGCGTCGGGCACCGCGGGCCAGTCAGGATGGTCCCGGCGGGCCCGGTGATGCCAGGTGCGCAGGAGCGCGGCGATCTGGCGGTGGGCGGTCAGGCGCGCCTCGAGGCCGGCCGGGCCGATCGCCGGCAGCTCCACCAGCATGCAGCGCGCGAACTCGGGCTCATCGGCGGCGAGCACGAGATAGGCGGTGACCGCTCCGTGGACCGGCGCCGTCGGGTCGTCATCGTCGGCCGCGGCGCTGTCGGCGGTCCAGCGGGCGAGGCGCTCGACGATGAGTTCCAGGCCGGCGGCATGCGCCTCCAGGAAGCACTCCTCCTTGTCGGCGAACAGCGCGTAGAACGACTGGCGCGAGACCCGAGCCCGGTTGACCACGTCCGCGACGCGGACGTTGGGGTAGCCGAGCGTCGCGGCGGCCGACACCATCGCGCGCAGGATGCGCTGGCGCTGAGCGTTGGCGACATCCTCCGGCGGCAGGCTGCCCCGCCCGCGCGGCAGGCCCCGGCGCGTGTAGATCTGAGCCAACGTGCTCACCGACGAAGCGTACCGCCTGGTACTCCTGTCCCAGTTTGTACACCTGTCCGCATTAGTACTGGTGTACGCTTTAGTACTTATGAGTGTGGTGCTGCCAGGGCTGGAGTCCGTTCCGCGCGCCGGGGGGCGGCTGCGGGGGTTGCAGCGCTGGTTTGCGCCGCAGAGCTTTGTCGGGTGGACGGAGTCGGCGGCGGAGCGGTATGTGATGGAGCTGCCGCTGGCCCCGCCGGTGCTGCTGACCTGCTCACCCGCCGATTGCCGGGCGGTGTTCACGGAGCGCGACGGGGCTCTGCTCTTCGGTGAGGGGCTGCGGCGGTTTGCGCCCCACGAGGCGATGTTCGGCCACGATGCCATCGCGGCGCTCGATGGCGAGGACCACACGCGGTTTCGCCGCCAGCTCACCGCGGCCTTCCACGGCGAGGCCCTGAAGGGTTATGAGGAGGGGATCGTCGCCGTCACCGAGCGCCGCATCGCGCAGTGGCCGCTGGGCCGCCCCGTGCCCTTCGCCGAGCTCACCCATGAGCTGGCCCGCGACATCATCGCCACCACGGTCTTCGGCGTCACCCAGCCTGACCGCGCCCGCCGTCTGGGCGCGGCGCTGGACCGCCTGGACGGTGCCCTGAACTCGCTGGAGCTCGCCGGGCGCTTTGCGGCGGCGATCGTGATGCGCGGATGGTGGGCGCCCTATCCACGGATCCATGCGATCCATGCCGAGATCGCCGCCATCGCGCGCGAGGAGATCGCCGAGCGCCGCGCGGCGCCCCCGGACACCGCCCGCCGTGACTGCCTGGCGCGCTTCCTGGCCCACGACGAGGGCGCCATCTCCGACGATGAGATCGTCTCGGCCCTGCACGTGCTGGTGGTGGCCGGTTGGGCCACCACGGCGACGACGCTCGCCTGGCTGGCCGAGCGGCTCGCCCGTCACCCCGAGGCACTGGCTGGTTGCCGGCGCGCCGCGGCGGAGGGCGACCCGCGGTACCTGGTCGCTGCCGTGCAGGAGACGCTGCGCATGCGCCCGCCCGTGCCGGTGACGTTGCGCTACGCGGCGCGCGACTTCGACCTCGGCGATCTCCGTGTTCCGCGGGGCGCGATGATCGCCGCTGACATCGAGCGCATGCACCACCGGGCCGACCTCTATCCCGAGCCGCGGCGCTTCCGGCCCGAG
Organism: Solirubrobacteraceae bacterium; assembly: GCA_035503355.1. Taxonomy (GTDB): domain Bacteria; phylum Actinomycetota; class Thermoleophilia; order Solirubrobacterales; family Solirubrobacteraceae; genus Palsa-465. The sequence goes on along the minus strand of DATJTQ010000319.1, from coordinate 422 downwards.
CGGTTTCTCGAGCACCGGCCCGGGACCTACACGTGGATCCCCTTCGGGGGCGGAGTGCACCGTTGCCTCGGGGCCGGCTTCGCGCTCACCGAGGCGCGGCTCATCCTGCAGGCCATCCTGCGCCACCTCACCTTCGCGCGCGAGGAGTCGCGCGGCGAGCCGTCGCTACGGCGCACCCTCGTCACCATGCCGCGCCGGAGGGCGACGGTGACGCTGGTGCCCGCTCAGGGCTGACGCGCCGGCCGCCTGCCGCAGGCCCGACCCGCGCCGGCCAACCCGCTGGCTACCGCGCGGGGTGCTTGTGGCCAGGCTTGACGCGCGTGGCGTGCGCGGGAACGAGGTCAAACACGCCCTGGACGCCCAGGGAGATGAGAAAACGCGCGAAGGACACGCCCGCCACGGTGACCTCGCCCTCGGTGTAC
>DATJTQ010000318.1:0-4506 GCA_035503355.1 Solirubrobacteraceae bacterium | reverse complement strand
GCGCTCGAGAGCTCCCTGGCGGCGGCGGCCGCCGAGACCCCCGCGCAGGTGTATCCGGCCGAGGGCCCGTGCCAGGCCGGAGACCAGGAGTGCCATGACTCGATCCAGTTCCGGGCCATCGGCGCCATCACCCAGCCGCTGATCGAATGGGTCAACCGGCCCACCTTCCAGCAGGCTGACGAAATCCAGGGTCACGCGGGCGGGTAGCGCCCAGTCGCCGGTCCGCGGCGGCGACCCTCTAAACTTGCTGGTACGCGGGTGGTAACGCGGGGACGCTGAGGGCTCAGAAGTCTGACTCGACAGTCAGAAAACGCTGTCTATACTCATGCGCCCACTGCGGGGCCTACTCGTGCTGGATTCCCGTCGCACGCGGCGGGTTTTTCTCGTCTGACCATTGCAAACACAGGTCTGATCGCTATGCCCAAGGATGTCATCCTCACCCAGGAAGGCCTCGCCAACCTCAAGGCGGAGCTGGATCACCTCTCCACCACCCGTCGCCGGGAGATCGCGGCCCGGATCAAGGAGGCCCGCGAGTTCGGGGACATCTCCGAGAACGCGGAATACGACGACGCCAAGAACGAGCAGGCGATGCTGGAGGCACGGATCGCCGGGCTCGAGGACAAGCTCCGTTCGGCCACCGTCGTCGACGCGTCCGACCTCGGCACCGACGTCGTTCGCGTCGGTTCGATCGTTCACGTCAAGGACGAGGCCGGCAAGTCCAACAAGTACACGATCGTCGGATCGGCCGAGGCCAAGCCGGCCGAGGCCAAGCTGTCCAACGAGTCTCCGGTGGGCAAGGCTCTCATCGGGCGCAAGCGCGGGGATGAGGTGTCCATCGTCACCCCACGCGGCGAACGCAAGCTCAAGATCACCAAGATCGACGTCGGCGCGTAGGCTCCCCGCGGTGACGAGCCGTGGCTGAGCAGCCCGACGAGGCCGCGCGGGACGTCTCTGACGTCCTCGCCGACCGCCGGCGCAAGCTCGAGGCTCTGCGTGCCGCAGGCGTCGAGCCGTTCCCGTACGAGTTCGACGGTGTCGAGCCGATCTCGGCCGTCCGCGCCGCCCACGACGGCCTGGAGGCGGGCACCGAGACCGAGGTCTCACACCGCGTCGCCGGGCGGCTGGCGGCGCGCCGTGGTCAGGGCAAGATGGCCTTCCTCGACCTCGAGGACCGGTCCGGCCGCATCCAGCTGCAGGCTCGCGTGGATGTCCTGGGATCCGAGGCGATGGAGCGGCTGCTGTCGCTGGACCTGGGCGATCTCATCGGGGTAGACGGCACCGCGTTCGTGTCGCGCCGTGGCGAGCTGACGCTGCGCGTCGACGCCTTCGAGCTGCTGGCCAAGTCCCTGCGGCCTCCGCCTGACAAGCATCACGGCCTCACCGACGTCGAGACGCGCCACCGCCATCGCGAGCTCGATCTCATCGCCAACGCCGACACGCGCGCACGCTTCATCACGCGGGCGCGCGTGATCTCCACCGTTCGCCGGTTCCTGGACGAGGACGGCTTCATCGAGGTCGAGACGCCTGTTCTGCAGCCGCTCTACGGCGGCGCCATGGCGCGGCCGTTCACCACCCACCACAACGCGCTGGACCGCGACCTGTACCTGCGGATCGCCACCGAGCTCTATCTCAAGCGGCTGATCGTGGGCGGCCTGGAGCGCGTCTATGAGATCGGCAAGAACTTCCGCAACGAGGGCGTCGACACCACCCACAACCCCGAGTTCACCGTCTTGGAGTGGTACGAGGCCTACGCCGACTACCTCGACGTCGCTGATCGCTGCGAGCGGCTCGTGCACGCGGTTTCGCTGGCGGTGGGCTACGAGGGCGAGTTCGACTTCACTCCGCCGTGGCGGCGCGAGACGCTGGCCGGAGCGGTGCTCGACCGGACTCAGATCGACATCCTGGCCCTGCGCGACCGCGAGGCGCTGGCCGCGGGAATGCGCGAGCGGGGCTTGGGGGCCGCCGAGGACCGGACCTGGCCCCAGCTCGTCGACGACCTCGTCTCTGACCACGTGGAGCCGACGCTGCAGCAACCAACCTTCCTGTTGGATTTTCCCATCGAGATCTCGCCGCTGGCCAAGGAGCACCGTCAGACGCCGGGCCTGGTGGAGCGCTTCGAGGCATTCGTGGGCGGGCTGGAGATCGCCAACGCCTTCACCGAGCTCAACGACCCCGACGAGCAGCGACGCCGGTTCGAGAGCCAACGGCGCTTTGCCGCCGAGGGCGATGAGGAGGCCCAGCCCTACGACGAAGCGTTCGTCCAGGCGCTGGAGCAGGGGATGCCACCCACCGGAGGCATCGGGATCGGCATCGATCGCCTGGTGATGGCCATGACCAGCACCCGCTCCATCCGCGACGTGGTGTTGTTTCCCGCACTGCGGTCATGAGCCGGCGCGCCTGGTGGGCGTTTGCCGTGATGTCGGTGACGTGGGGCGCGTCGTACCTGCTGATCAAGATCGGGATCGACGGCGGCGTCCCACCGCTTGACCTGGCCTGGCTGCGCGTGGCCCTCGCGGCCGTCATCCTCATGGCGTTCGCCGGGCGCGCGGGAACCCTGGGGACCCTGTCCGGGCGGTGGCGCTGGGTTGTCGCCTATGGCGTGGCCGAGATCTCCATCCCGTTCCCGCTCATCGCCCTCGGCGAGGTCCACATCGCCTCGTCGCTGGCCGCGATCATCATCGCCTCGGTCCCCCTGATCGTGACGGTCCTGTCGCTGCGCTTTGACCCGTCCGAGCGCCCCACGCCTCTGCGCGCGCTGGGCTTGGCCATCGGCTTCGTCGGGGTGATCGCGCTCGTGGGGATCGATGTGGCGGGCAGTTCGGCGGAGGTGCTCGGCGCTCTGGCCGTCCTGGTGGGAGCGGTGGGCTACGCCGTCGGTCCGATGCTGGTCAAGCTCGGCATGGAGGGGATGGACGGGCCCGCGGCCATGGGCGGTTCGCTGGTCGTCGCCAGCGTCATCCTGGCCCCGTTCGCGGCAGTGGACCTCCCCTCGCGGACCCCCACGGTGGGCGCGCTGGCCGCCGTCGCCGCCCTCGGCGTGTTCTGCACCGCGATGGCCTTCGTGGTCTATACGGTGCTCGTGCGGGAGGCCGGCACCGGGCGCGCGACCATCATCACCTACATCAACCCGCTCGTCGCCGTGGTGCTCGGCGTGACCCTCCTGGGGGAGCGCCCGGGGCCTGGCGCGCTCGCCGGATTGCTGCTCATCCTGGCCGGATCATGGCTGTCGACGGGCGGGCGGTTGCCGCCTCGCCGCCGCCCGCGGGTGGGCCGGGGAAGCGCGGAGCAAGACGATGTCGGGGTCGATCTCCATGCCGCACAGAGCGGCTGATGGGGGTGTAGCGCCGGGCCGGGCCGGGAAAAGTACGGCACACCCCCTGTTAGACTGAGGCATGGCCCAAGGAAGAACCGTGGCGCTCATATATTCGGCCAGTTCTGCCGACATATATTGGGTGAAGCGGATTCTTCGGCATCCCCAGAAGCGTTTGATGAACCAGAACGCGGGCGAGGCCGTAGGAGCCAAGTACCAGGACCACACCCCGACCAACTTCCTCAGTCGTAAGCCACAACCACACTTAGGAAGCCCCCATGTTTGAGCGATTTACAGAGCGAGCCCGCCAAGTGGTCGTCTTGGCGCAGGAAGAGGCTCGGACTCTCAAGCACAACTACATCGGCACCGAGCACATCCTTCTCGGCCTGCTGCGCGAAGAGGAGGGGCTCGCCGCCCGGGTGCTCGAGTCGCTCGATATCACCGTAGAGCGCGTCCGTGCGCAGGTCGTGCGCATCGTCGGCTCCGGCGAGGAGGTCACCTCGGGCCAGATCCCCTTCACGCCGCGCGCCAAGAAGGTGCTGGAGCTGGCGCTGCGCGAGGCTCTGAGCCTGGGCCACAACTACATCGGCACCGAGCACATCCTGCTCGGTCTGGTCCGCGAGAACGAGGGCGTCGCCGCCCGCATCCTGCTCGACTTCGACGCCGACTCTGAGAAGATCCGCAACGAGGTCATCCGGATGCTGTCCGGCCCCGGCAGCCGCCAGCGCGGCTCCAGCGGCAGCAGCCAGGGCGCCGCGGGCACCGGAGAGGGCAAGAAGTCCTCCAAGCTGCTGGACCAGTTCGGCCGCAACCTCACCAAGCTCGCCTCCGAGGGCAAGCTGGATCCGGTCGTCGGCCGCGAGACCGAGATCGAGCGGATCATGCAGATCCTCTCGCGCCGGACCAAGAACAACCCGGTCCTGGTGGGTGAGCCCGGCGTCGGCAAGACCGCCGTCGTCGAGGGCCTGGCCCAGCGCATCACCAACGCCGACGTCCCCGAGCTGCTCAAGGGCAAGCAGATCTACACGCTGGGTCTGGCCGCTCTCGTCGCGGGATCCAAGTACCGCGGTGAGTTCGAGGAGCGCCTCAAGAAGGTGATGAAGGAGATCACCCAGCGCGGCGACATCATCCTGTTCATCGACGAGCTGCACAACCTCGTCGGCGCGGGCGCGGCCGAGGGCGCGATCGACGCGGCC
>DATJTQ010000317.1:0-7356 GCA_035503355.1 Solirubrobacteraceae bacterium | reverse complement strand
CAGGAACACCGCGCGACCGGTGATGACATAGCCCCGCAACCCGGTCTCGGCGTCGACCACCGTGCCCTCGAGGTTGATCACCGCGGTCAGGTAGGTGTCGGACCGCGTGGTGGCGTCGGCCGAGTGCCGGAGCTTGACGGTGTTGACCAGCAGGAGGGTGACGCCGAGCGCAACCAGCAGCGCGCCGGCTGCCACCACGAGCGCGATCCTGGCCGGCAGCCCGCGGATTCTCTGCATGACGCGAATTTACGGACTGTTGGGGTCAGCTGCCAGCGGGACGCCCCTGCTTCGTAGAGTCAGGGCGCATGCCGATGCTTAATGAGCTCGATCGCCGCCTGCTGATGGTCGCGCGCACGCGTGGTCACGGCCCGCGCCGCGAGCGGGCCGCGCTGGTCTATTCGCGCCTGGGCGAGCACGCGGCGTGCTGGCTGGCCCTGGGAGCCGCCGGGGCGGCATTGGACCGGGCGCGGCGGACGCGGTGGCTGCGCGGTGCGGGAGCGGTGGCCGCGGCCTACGGGCTCAACTACGCCGTCAAGCTCGCAGTGCGCCGTCCGCGGCCTCAGCTGGAGGGGCTCCCGGCGCTGTCCCCGGTGGTCTCGGCGCTCTCCTTCCCCAGTGCCCACGCCACCACGTCGTTTGCCGCCGCCCAGGTCTACCAGGGCCTGGTCGCGCCGGGCGTGCTCTACGGCGCCGCCGTCACCTTCGGCATCAGCCGGCCCTACCTGGGCGTCCACTACCCCTCAGACGTCGTCGCCGGCGCACTGCTGGGCACGATCCTCGGCGTCGTCGCCACGGGAGGCTCAGCATCATGCCGATGAAGGTCGGGATCGTCGGCATGCCCAACGCCGGCAAGTCCTCTCTGTTCACCGCGCTGACCGGGGTGGCCGCCGAGGCCGCCAACTACCCCTTCACCACGATCGAGCCCAACGTGGCCATCGTCCCCGTCTCCGACGAGCGGCTGAGCACCGTGGCCGATGTCGTGCGCGCCTCCAAGATCGTCCCCGACACCATCGCCTTCCACGATATCGCCGGCCTGGTGGCGGGCGCACACCGCGGCGAGGGGCTGGGCAACCAGTTTCTGGCCAACATCCGCGAGACCGACGCGCTGGTGCACGTCGTCCGCGCCCATACCGACGACAGCGTGGTGCACCCCGAGGGCCGGGTCGACCCCCTGGCCGACATCGAGACCATCGAGACCGAGCTCATCTACGCCGACCTCGAGCAGGCCGAGCGCCGCCGCGACCGCGTGGTCCGCTCCGCGCGCGGCGGCGACCGCCACGCCATCGCCGAGGCGGAATGGCTGCAGAGGGTGATCGAGGCGCTGCAGGCCGGCCAGCCGGCGCGGACCGTCCCGCCCCCGCCCGACGCGGCGGACGCGATGGCGCTCCTCTCCCCGCTCACCGCCAAACCGGTCCTGTTCGTGGCCAACGTCGAGGAGGGCACCGATGAGGTCCCGCCGGCCATCGCCGCCCACGCCGCCGCCCAGGGGGCCGAGGTGGTGGCCGTCTCGGCGCGCCTGGAGGCGGAGCTGGGCGAGCTGTCCGAGGAGGATGCCGCCGCCATGCGCGAGGACCTCGGCCTGGCCGAGTCAGGGCTGCAGAGGGTTGTGCGCGGCGCCTTCGCGCTGCTGCACCTGGTCGCCTTCTTCACCGCCGGCGAGGACAAGCCGGCCCAGTCATGGCACCTGCGCCGCGGGCTGTCGGTGTGGCACGCCGCCGGGCTGATCCACTCCGACATCCAGAAGGGCTTCGTGCGCGCCGAGGTCGTCTCCTGGGACGCCCTGCGCGACGCCGGGGGGTACTCCGGAGCCCGGGACCGGGGCACCCTGCGACTGGAGGGCCGCGACTACGTGGTGGCCGACGGCGACGTGATCACCGTGAAGTTCACGCCCTAGGGGTCGGCCAGCGAGTCGGCGTTCTCCAGCCGTTCGGCCAGCCGGTTCATCCCGAAGCCACGTGCGGCCTGCGCCCCGCCGGCCAGGTTGGTCTCCGCGTCTTCGGGGAGCGCCACGTCGGCCGGACGCAGTGTCGCGATGTCGCGGAAGGCCAGCAGCTCGTCGGCGTTGTCGCGCAGCGAGGCCGCGATCCGCGGGCGCTGGTCGTCGGCGGCGGCGATGACCGCCTCCAGGGAGCCGTAGCGATCCAGCAGCTCGGCCGCGGTCTTGGGGCCGATGCCGGGGGCGCCGGGCAGCCCGTCGGAGGGGTCGCCGCGCAGGGCGATGAAGTCCGGGACGAGGCTGGGGACGACGCCGTAGCGCGCCTTGACCTCGGCAGGGTCCACCTCGTCAAAGCCCGCCGAGCGCTGCTTGAGAAAGACGACGCTGACGCGTTCTCCGGCGCACTGGTACATGTCGCGATCGCCGGTCATGATCAGGGCCCGGCCGCCGGCGTCGACCTCGGCCTCGGCGAAGGCGCCGAGCAGGTCATCAGCCTCGAGATCGTCGGTGGTCGCCGTCAGCCAGCCGAAGGCGGCGAACAGCTCCGGAGCGCGAGCGAACTGCCAGTCCAGCGCATCGGGCACCGGTGGGCGGTCGGCGTGGTACGCGGGGTACAGCTCGGTGCGGTAGGCGGCGGCCTCGGCTCCGAAGCACACCACGATCACCCGCGGGCCGCAGTCGGCGGCGATGCGCAGGATGAGGTTGACCGCGCCGAGCAGCGCGTTGACCGGGTGGCCGTCGCCGTCGGTGATCGAGTCCGGCAGCGCGAAGAAGGACCGGTACAGCACGAAGGGGCCGTCGATGGTCAGCAGGGGCCCGGGCACGCCCGGGAGGCTATCCGGCGCCGCCGCGAAACGTTCAGGGGACGGTGACGACCGGCCCGTCGATCGCCCCGTCGACGATGCGATAGCGGCCCGCCGCGACCGTCGCGCTGTACGCCCCGCTGGCCGATACCCCGGCCTGAGCGGCGGTGTGCCAGACCCGCCCGTTCTGCACCTGGACCGTCACCGCGTGCCCGGCGGGGGCCGGGAAGACGGTGCCGCTCAGCTTGCCCATCGGGTCGGTGGTGGTGATGGTGGTGAAGCTCGCCCACGTGCCGTCGAGGCCGAAGATGCCCTGCAGCTGGCCGCCGGTGACGGTGCTGGTGCCGTGGGTGCCGACGACCTGCGCCTGCACGATCCGCGGCGACACGCCGTGGCGGGTGACCGCGATGCCGATCAGGCTGCCCTTGACCAGACGGCCCAGCCGGCGCGCCGCCGCCGCGAGGCTCATCTGCGAGCCCCAGCTGTGGTACGGGTCCGAGCCGGCGTTGTCGTAGGGGTCGGGGACGCCGCGCAGCCACGGCTCGGGCGTGGCGCCCGCCCACACGTTCTGGATGCTCTCGGTGTAGCCGCCCGAGGAGGCGAAGAAGTAGGTGACTGCGGGCTTGCCCTCGTAGGTGACGATCTGGCCGCTGGTGGCGGCGACCGCGGCGTCGGTGGCGGCGGTCTCGGACTTCACGCCGCCGTACATCTGCGAGCGGGTGTCGTCGTAGAGGTCGTAGCCGTTGCCGCCGACGGTGGTGGTGATCGCGTAGGTGCGCGCGGCGACGGCCTGGGCCTCGAGCGCGGCGGGGGCCCAGCTCGAGGGCATCTCGCCGGCCACCACGCCGCGGACGTAGTCGTCGAGGCCGACGGTGTCGACGGTCTGCACGCCGCCGCCCACCGGCGAGAACTGCAGCGCGCCGCGATAGGCGCCCATGCCGGGCACGCTCAACGGCGCCGTGCTGGGGGCGGTGACGGTGAGCGGAGCGCTGAAGGTGCCCACGGTCTTGCCCGCCGCCGTCGCGATCGTCAGCTTCGCGCCGGCCGGCTTGACCGTGTAGGTGGTGGCTGCGGTCAGGCGGGTGCGCGATCCGGTGATGCCCGTGGCCCCGGTGAACGACGCCTGGCCGGTGGCGAGCAGGACGCGCACGGTCTGGCGCGGGTTGGTGGCGCCCAGCGCCGTGCCCTGGTAGTAGTGGGCCAGGATCGCCGTGTAGGAGGCGCCGTGCAGGGCATAGCCGTAGGCCCCGTACTGGCTCATGCCGATGCCGTGGCCGTCGCCGCCGCCACGGATGTAAAAGGTGCTGTCGGCCTGGGCCGCGGCGGTGAATCCGGCCAGCACCACGGCGGCGGTGAGCAGTGCCCGCAGCCCCCGCCGGGTGAGCCGGGCGGGAGAGATTGGGGTTAGCAGGCGGGCGAGAGCGGTTAGATAGGGTGGCGAGATGAGCGAGCGCAAGGCGTCAGATGTCTTTGTCGAGTGCCTGGAGTCAGAGGGCGTCAAGTACGTGTTCGGGATCCCGGGCGAGGAGACGCTGGACCTCAACGAATCCCTCGCTGATTCCTCTATCGACTTCGTCCCCGTCCGACATGAGCAGGGCGGCGCCTACATGGCGGACGCCTACGGCCGGCTGACCGGACGCGCAGGGGTGTGCCTGGGCACGCTGGGCCCAGGCGCCACCAACCTCGTGACCGCGGTGGCCGACGCCTTCCTCGATCGCGCACCACTGGTGGCTCTGACCGGCCAGTCAGATCTGGAGCGGATGCACAAGGAATCACACCAGTACATCGACCTGCTCGGGATCATGCGCCCCGTCGTGAAGTGGAATGCACGGGTTTCCAGCCCCGAGATCGTCCCCGAAGTCGTGCGCAAGGCGTTCAAGGTGGCCGAGTCAGAGAAGCCCGGCTCCACCCACCTGGAGCTGCCCGAGGACGTGATGGCGCGGCCGCTCGACGCGTCGCCGCTGCCCCGCCACACGCCCGTGCAGCCCGAGCCGGGGATGCGCGAGCTCCAGCGCGCCACCGAGATCATCATGGCCGCCGAGCGCCCGGTGATCCTCGCCGGCAACGGCGCCATCCGCACCCACGCCAGCCGTGCGCTGCGAGCGTTCGTGCACACCACCGGGATCCCGGTGGCCGAGACCTTCATGGCCAAGGGCCTGCTGGACTACGAGGACGTGCACGCCCTCGGCACCGTCGGGCTCCAGGCTCGCGACTACGAGCTGGCCGGCTTCGAGGACACCGACGTGGTCATCACCGTCGGCTATGACCTCGTCGAGCACAAGCCCGAGCACTGGAACCCCCGTGGCGACAAGACGATCGTCGTCATCGACACCGTGGCCGCCGAGATCGACGAGTTCTTCATCCCCGAGGTCGAGCTGATCGGCGATATCGCCCACGTGCTGGCGCGCCTGGCCGCGGGCTGCAGCCGCAAGAACGCGGCCACCGACATGGGCGACTTCGACCGGTTGCGCCACCTCGTGTTCGGGGCGCTGCAGGACGCCCGCGAGGACAACCACTTCCCCATGCGGCCGCCCCGCGTGCTCTCCGACATCCGCGCCGCGCTGCGGCGCTCAGACGTGCTGGTCTCCGACGTCGGCCTGCACAAGCTGTGGATCGGGCGCATGTTCCCCGCCCACGAGCCGGGCACGGTGCTGATCGCCAACGGCCTGGCCGGCATGGGCTTCGCCCTGCCCACGGGCATCGCGGCCAAGCTGGTGGATCCCCATCGCCACGTCGTCACCGTCTCGGGCGACGGGGGCTTTCTCATGAACTGCCAGGAGCTCGAGACCGCGGTGCGGCTGAAGACCCCGGTGGTCAACGTGATCTGGGAGAACGGCCAGTTCGGCTCGATCGTGTGGAAGCAGGACAACAAGTTCGGCCGCCACTTCGGGGTGGACTTCGGCAACCCGGACTTCGTCAAGCTCGCCGAGGCCTTTGGCGCGCCCGCGTGGCGCTGCACCAGCGCCGAGGAGTTCTCCGAGCGGCTCAAGCACGCGCTCACCCTCGACGTCCCCTCGGTGATCGTCGTGCCGATCGACTACTCGGTCGACGTCGCCATCTCGCGCGAGCTCGGCGCCGAGACGGTCGCCACCTGACGCCGGCGCGGGCCGTTAGCGGCAACGGCTCGCCCGGCCGTTGAGCCGAGCGAGCCGCCCTGAGGGGTTTGCGACGTACCTCAGGCGCTCAAGTAGCACGTGAACCCGTCCCGGCCAAGCTTGAGTAGCCGCGCGATTGAATCACGCCCACGCACCCACGGACGCCGCATTGCCAACGGTTGCAACGGATCGCCGCGATGGGACGATCCGTGGCGGTTTGTCAACGTCTGATGACGTTTATGTGTTGCCGCGAGCCATCTCGCGGAGATCCATCGCCTTGTTGTAGGTCTCCTCGTCGACGCCCTTCTCGTAGGCGACCTCGCGCAGCATCCGCCCCGAGGTGGCCGCCTCCTTGACGATCTCGGCCGCCTTGTCGTAGCCGATGTAGGGGTTCAGCGCGGTGGCGGCGGCGAGCGTGGACTCGGCGGAGCGATGCGCGCCGTCCTCGTTGGCCTGGATGCCGTCGACGCACTTCTCGGCGAAGATCTTCGCCGTCGCGGCCAGCAGCCCGATCGACTGCAGCAGATTGCGAGCGATGAGGGGGACGCGCACGTTGAGCTCGAAGTTGCCCTCGAGGCCGCCGATGGTGATGGCGGTGTCGTTGCCGATCACCTGCGCGGAGACCTGGAGCACGACCTCCGGGATCACCGGGTTGACCTTGCCGGGCATGATCGACGAGCCCTTCTGCAGCTCGGGCAGCAGCAGCTCGCCGAGGCCGGCGCGCGGCCCCGAGCCCATCAGGGCGAGGTCGTTGGCGATCTTGGTCAGCGAGACGGCGACCACCTTGAGCGCGCCCGAGAGCTCCACCAGCGCATCGCGGTTGCCCTGGGCCTCAAAGGGATCCTCCGGCCCCCGGATCTCCAGGCCGGTCTTGTCGGTGAGGCGCGCACGCACGCGCGTGGCGAACTCCTGGTGGGTGTTGAGCCCGGTGCCGGTGGCGGTCCCGCCCAGCGGGATCTGGGCCACCTGGGGCAGCGCGTTGCGCACCCGCCGGGCGGCGAGGCGCATCTGGGCGGCGTAGCCGGCGAACTCCTGGCCGAGGGTCACCGGGACCGCGTCCATCAGGTGTGTCCGCCCCGCCTTGACGATGTCGTGGAAGTCTTCGGCCTTGGCCTGGAAGGCGGCCTCGAGCTGCTCGAGCGCCGGGAGCAGCCCGTGCACGGCGCGATCCAGCGCGGCCAGGTGCACGGCCGAGGGGAAGACGTCGTTCGACGACTGCCCCATGTTGACGTGGTCGTTGGGGTGGACGCCCTCGCCGGCCAGCGTGGCGATCACCTCGTTGGCGTTCATGTTCGACGACGTGCCCGAGCCGGTCTGGAAGACGTCGATCGGGAACTCGGCGTCCCACTCGCCATCCACGACCTCGCTCGCGACGGCCGTGATCGCCTTCGCGATGTCGTCCTGAAGCACGCCGAGCTCGGCGTTCTGCGCCGCCGCGGCATGCTTGATGGCGGCCAGCGCGTGGATCAGCGCCGCCTCGACGCGCAGTCCACTGACGGGGAAGTTCTCGACCGCGCGCTGG
>DATJTQ010000316.1:0-2978 GCA_035503355.1 Solirubrobacteraceae bacterium | reverse complement strand
CACCATCCGGTCCGTTGACCGCCGGCCCCGGCCGTTCAAAGCCCCCTCGAGCATCAACACCCGCCGCAGGATGGCCAGCGAGCTGGCGTAGGTCGAGTCCATGCCGTAGTAGCTCAGCCCGCGTGCGCCCAGCGTGCGCGCCTGCGTGTAGGGCGTGTCAGAGGCGTAGTGGATGATCCCCAAGTCGATCGGGAGCTTGGAGAAGTTGACCGCCTCGCCCACCGGATAGCGGTCGGCGTCGGCGATCTCGTATACGGCGTTGCAGAAGGGCCCCGCCTCCATCTCCACCACCGTGTAGGCCTCGCGGTAGTAGAAGTCCAGGTAGGAGCGGTTCTGCAGGAACGTGCTCTTCACCGTCACCGCGCGCTGGTTGTCCAGGCCGGTGCCGAAGCGCAGGTCGCCGGCCAGGTCATCGACCCCGAAGGCGTTGTCAAGCCAGTAGGTCGAGTTGGAGTGCTCGTCGTGGACGACGCTCGAGATCATCACGTCGCCGACGTCGGCGTTGAGCGTGGCCGCCTTGCCCAGCACGTAGACGCCGCGCAGGGCGGCGCGATCGACGGCCACCTCGCGCAGGATGTTGTAGGCGGCGAGGCCGAGCGGATAGTCGATGTTGACGATGACCGCCTCCGAGGCGGCCAAGGCGTCGGCGTCGACGTCCCCGATGCGCGGATCGAGGCCGTCGCGGTGCAGCGCGGCCAGCGGGAGGATCTGGGCCGGGACGCGCAGCGCCGTGGTGGAGCGCATGTGCGTGATCCCGGCGGCCAGCTCGGCGTCGCGGCGCTCGGCCTTGCCGGCCCGCCCCTTGGTGGCGAAGTAGATACGGGCCACGAAGTACAGGAAGTTCTCCCATGACCCCTCGGCACGTCCCTCCCGGAAGGCAGCCAGCTCCTTGCGCAGGATGTCGTCGGCGGGCATGGTCTCCACGAATTCGACGAGCTCGTGCTCGCGGTCGCGCGCCACCGAGGTGGCGATGTTGACCAGGCTGTGGGTGTTGGAGCTGACGAAGTACAGCGGGCGCTCGGTGGTCACGCCCTCGCGCCGCAGCTCGGCGCTGACCGGCGTCCACCACCGGCGGGTCATGCGTGCGTAACCGGTGCTCGACCCGCCGAACATCCGTATGCGCAGGGCCATCCGGTGAGATGCGATCAGCCGCAGGTGCGCGGCGAAGTCCTCACCCCAGGCCTCCTGCAGCCGCCCCCAGTCATCGGCGGTGCCGCCCAGCAGCCGCGCGCACTCGTCGGGCGTGGGCTCCCGATCGGCGACGATCTCCCGCCAACCGGCCGCCCGCTGGCGCACGCGGATCTTGTTCCACTCGATCTGGAAGGCGACCAGCGTGGGCAGCAGATCGTCGAGGTCCGAGGGGCTGGCCAGCAGCACCGCGAGCGTGCCCGCCCCATCGACATACCAGCGCCGCCGGCGCGCGGGGGCCTCCTGCTCTTCCCACGAGTCCACGGGGATCCCCGCGTTGACCAGCGCTTCGAGCTCCTGGGCCATGACGACCAGCTGGGCGCCGATGATCCCGTCGGGGAGGCGGCGGATGGCGTAGATGAAGGCGCCGAGATCGACCTCGTCGGAGGCGGCCAGGGGGTGCAGGCTCGAGCCGATGGCCCGGTGCGACGGCTCCAGCACGCGCAGGTGCGTCTCACCGCTGGAGCGCAGCAGCGTGTTGTAGGTGCGCTGGTAGAGCTCGATCTCGTCGCTGAGGCCGACGGCCCCCTCGGAGCGGTTGTCGATGGTCAGACGGGCGACGGCCACCAATCACTCCTTCACGTAGGGGATGCCACTCGCCGCCGGCGGCCGCGAGGCGCCGATCAGGCCGGCCACGGCGACGAGGGTGAGCACGTAGGGCAGGGCCTGAAACAGTGTGGCAAGCGTCCCGGAGAACGTCGGCAGGCGGTCGGCCATCGCCTCGGAGAACCCGAACAGCAGCGTGGCCACCAGAGCCAGCCCCGGGCGCCAGCGCCCGAAGATGACCGCCGCCAGCGCGATGAAGCCCTTGCCCTCGGTCATATTCGGGGTGAACGAACCCACGAAGGCCACCGACAGGTAGGCGCCGCCGAGTGCGGCGAGCATGCCCGAGGCCACCACGGCCAGATAGCGGATGCGCAGCACCGGCAGGCCCACAGTGTCAGCCGCGCGCGGCTTCTCGCCCACCGCGCGCAGGCGCAGGCCCCAGCGGGTGCGAAACAGGAACACCGCCAGCACCGGCACCAGGGCGAGCCCGAGCCATGTCATCAGGTTGGCGTCGCCGATGGCCTGGCCGAAGAAGCCGAGATGCTGGATGAGCGGCAGCTTGACGTTGGGGACGCTGGAGATGTTGTTGGGCGTGCCGTTGGGCCCGTAGTGCGCCGTGAAGAAGTAGCCGGTGATGCCCAGGGCCAGGAAGTTGATGCCGGTCCCGCTCACCACCTGGTTGGCCCGCAGGTGGATGGAGAACACCGCGTGCACGAGGGCCAGCAGGCCCCCGGCGACGGCGGCGACGACCAGCCCCAGCACCCAGGAGCCCAGCACGTCGGCGCCGAAGATCCCGAAGTAGCAGCCCATCAGCATCATGCCCTCCAGGCCGATATTGATGACGCCGCTGCGCTCACAGACGATCCCCCCGAGCGCCGCGAACAGCAGCGGCGTGGCGTAGCGGAGCATCGCCGCGACCAGGGCGGACCAGACGAACACGGTCTTGAGGTGCCCGACGCCCGACTTGGACGAGGCGAACGCGCCGGCGATGGCCAGCAGGCCGAGGCCAAGGTCGACCCAGCCCAGCCGAGTCTCGCCCGCCTGGAGCGCGAGCGCGCCCGCCGTCATCGCGGCCAGGCCGAGGATGATCGACGGGACGGGGGTGCGGACCAGGAACGGCGGCAGCGTGATGAACCACGCGATCACCGCCAGAGCCACGCCGGCGATCCCGAGGTGCTTGGCCGACACTGCGCGCGAAGGCGCCGCCGCGATCGTTCCCGCGCTCACAGGCCACCCTCCCCGGT
>DATJTQ010000315.1:0-12768 GCA_035503355.1 Solirubrobacteraceae bacterium | reverse complement strand
CTCGCACGCTGCCGATCCGCCGCGTGGTTGGTCCGGCCGACGTGGCCGCGCTGGCCGTGCACCTGATGACCAACACGGCCCTGACCGGGGCCACCTTCGACATCGACGGCGGACAACAGCTCCTGGACTGAGCCTCGCGCGAGGGCGCCATCGCGCGTGGCGCCCGGAGTGGGGGTGGTGGCGAGGCACATACGTCGTACACCTGTCCAGCATCGGGCTGAATCGGGTAAACGCAAACGGTGCGCGTGCCGTTGTGTCATCACAGCAGGAGCGAACCGGCGCTGTCCATGGAGGGCGCGCCTCACAGCAAGGAAGCGAACCAATGAGACGTCTGATCCTGGCCGCCGGCCTGGCCGGCCTGGCCGTGTTCCCGGCTGGAGCAATGGCGGCGAATCCGCGGGCCAAGGTGCTTTCGGTCGACGCGCGCCACCACACCATCGAGCTGGTCAACGCCGCCCACGCGGTGCGCGCGTACCACTATCGCGGCACGCTGCCGCGTCTGAGCCTGGGCGATCACGTCAGCTACCGGCGCTCCGGACACACTGTGTCGCACGTCACCAAGACCTCGCGGGCGTTCGGGACCATCTCCTTCTACGCCAAGGTGGTGCGTTCAGGGTCAAAGAAGGTCCAGCTGCGTTTGGGGGATGGGAGCGGCTTCAGCCTCTCGTCCAAGCAGGTCGCCGGCAAGCCCGTGGCCCGCGCTGCCGCGGCCTCGGGCGGCCGGGCGGCCCATGCGGCCGGCGCCGCACCGGGATCGGTGACTCTGCAGATCCAGGGGCTGGCCCCGGGGGAGACGGTCCTGGTGTCAGAGACGGTCAGCGGCGACGGCCACTGGACCATCACCGTCACGCTGCCGGACTCGTCGACGACCGCCGGCGGCGCCGGCACGACGGACGGCGACGCCGGCAACGACCCGGCCGACGACCAGCTCGCCGAGGGCACCATCACCCAGGTCTCGGCCACCCGCCTCGCCATCACCACCGACTCGGGGTCGCTGCGCTTCCTGGTCGACCCGGACGCGGACCTCACCGACGGGTTCCTCGTCGGCGACCAGGTGGACGTCAGCTATTACCCGAACCCGGACGGGACGCTCAGCGCCGACGACGTGGAGTACGTCGAGCTGGATGCCACCGGAGTCGTCAGCACCGTGAGCGATGGCGCGCTGAGCATCGTCGACGACAGCTCCGGGCAGACCGACACCTTCACCGCCGACCCTGAGATGGGGCTGTTTGACGGGATCGTCCCCGGCGACGAGGTCGACGTCACCTACCACCAGTCGGCGGCCGGAAGTGTCGCCGATGCGGTCGGCGACGACGCCTGGGGCAACTGAAAAACGCCGGCGCATCGATCAGCTGTCCATGGCCGTCCGGGCGACCTGCTGACCTGGGGTCGCTTGGGCTTGAGCGGCCCTCGACCAATGCCGACTAAGACCCAAGGACCTGCATGAACTCCGCCTTCATCGCGCGACAGCCCATCTTTGACCGCAAGCTCGACGTGGCCGGCTACGAGCTGCTGTTCCGCGGGCGCGGCTACGCCGGCGACGGCCTCTCCGACAACCCGGAGCGCGCCACCGCGACGGTGGTCCTCAACTCCTTCACCGAGCTCGAGCTCAAGCGGATCGTCGGCCACAAGACGGCGTGGGTCAACGTGGGGCGCGAGTTCGTGGTCGGCGGCCTGGCTCAGGTGATTCCGCCGGGCCTCGGCGGGTTGGAGATCTCGGAGTCTGAGGAGTTCGACGAGGAACTGCTCGAGGCGCTGCGCGACCTCAAGGGCCAGGGCTACCGGCTCGCCCTGGACGGCTTCGGCTCGGAGTTGCACGCAGCGCCGGACCTCGAGCTGTTTGACGTCGTCAAGCTCAACGCGCTCGAGCTCGGCCACGACGGCCTGCGCGATGCGGCGGCGCGGCTGCAGGGCTACCCGTGCCAGGTGCTGGCCCATCGCGTGGCCTCACACGCCGACCACGAGTTCTGCGCCGAGCTCGGATGCGACCTGTTCCAGGGCTACTTCTTCTGCCAGCCGGCCGTGGTGGCCACCCGCCAGATCTCCGCCAACCGCCTGGCCCTGCTCCAGGTGGTGGCCGCGTTGCAGCGGCCCGAGGTCGAGCTCTCCGACGTTGAGCAGCTCGTCGCGCGCGACGTCGCTCTCAGCTTCCGGATGCTGCGCTACGTGAACTCGGCGTTCTTCGGCGTTCGCAGCGAGGTGCGTTCGATCGGCCATGCGCTGGCCCTGCTGGGCCTGGACAACGCGCGCCGGTGGGCCACGCTCAGCGTTCTGGCCAGCGTGGACGACAAGCCCACCGAGCTCACCCTCACCGCGCTGACCCGAGCCCGCTTCTGCGAGCTGGCCGGTGAGGAGCTTCAGCTGGCCGGCGGGCCGGAGCTGTTCACCCTCGGGCTGTTCTCGGTGATCGATGCCCTCATGGACACCCCGATGCAGGACGTGATCGAGTCACTGCCGCTGGCCGATGACATCCGCGAGGCGCTGGTGCACCGGCGCGGGCCACTGGGCGAGCTGCTCGACGCCGCTGCGGCACGGGAGCAGGGCGAGAGCGACGCCGGACCGTTCGTGCCGCACGCCGACGAGCTCTACCTGCGCTCCGTCATCTGGGCCAACACCGCCGCCGAGTCGCTGTTCGGCGCGGCGCCGGCCGCCTGGACCTCGGCGAGCGACGGCGCGCCTCATCCTTCCGCCGCACCCGGGCAGCCGTCGAAGCCGGCGGCCGCCCCGCTGTCAGGCGGTCCCGTCCGGCGCTTCTTCGCCGCCGTCGGGCGGTTGTTCGGCCGCCGCGGCTGAGGCGTGTGATTGACTCGCTCCTCGGCACGTCGTCGAGGATCGGGGTCGGATGGCAACCACGGAGAAGACGGATTACAGCCTCATCGGACCCAACGCGCAGCGTGCGGCCGAGCAGGGGCTGGTGGCGGCCGAGTGGTATCACCCCGAGGTGGCGCGCAAGCGGATGAAGGAGCTCATGCGCCGCAGCGACGGGCCCGCGGCGCGTGACACGGCGCTGTGGCTGGCGCTGCTGGTGGTCTCCGGCGTCGGCGGCGGGCTGTTCTGGGGCACGTGGCTCACCGTGCCGTTCTTCATCGTCTACGGCGTGCTCTACGGGTCGGCGACCGACTCGCGCTGGCACGAGAGCGGACACGGCACCGCCTTCAAGACCTCCTGGGTCAACGATGTGCTCTATCAGGTGGCGTCGTTCATGAACATCAAGGAGCCGACGTTCTGGCGCTGGAGCCACGCGCGCCACCACACCGACACGATCATCGTCGGCCGCGACCGCGAGATCGCGGCCATGCGCCCGCCCGACGCGGCCAAGCTGCTCATCAACGTCGTCGGGCTCCGCGACGCATGGGACACCGCGATCAGCGTGGCCCGCCACGCCGCGGGGCGGCTCACCGAGGAGGAGAAGACCTTCATCCCCGAGGGGGAGCGCTTCCGCGTCTACCGCGAGGCCCGGGCGTGGGTGGCCATCTATGCGCTGGTGGTGGCGGCCGCGATCGTCCTGCACTCCTTCCTGCCCCTCATGTACGTGGGACTTCCGTCGCTCTACGGCCGGTGGCTGGCCACCCTGTTCGGCCTCTCACAGCACGCCGGGCTGGCTGAGAACGTGCTGGATCACCGCCTCAACGCCCGCACCATCCGCATGAACCCCGTGTTGCGCTTCCTGTACTGGAACATGAACTACCACGTGGAGCACCACATGTTCCCGATGGTTCCCTACCACGCCCTCCCGGCGCTGCATGCTGAGGTGGCCGCCGAGCTGCCCACGCCGTATCCCAGCCTATGGGCCGCCTACCGCGAAATCGTGCCGACGCTGCTGCGCCAGATGCGCGAGCCCGGCTACTACGTGCGCCGCGAGCTGCCGCCGACCGCCCAGCCCTTCCGGCCCGAGATGCACAACGCGGTCTTCGAGGCGTGAGCGGCCCCGGCGCCGACGGCTGGGTCGAGGCCTGCGCCGTCGACGACATCGAGACCGAGGACGTCATCGAGGTCCAATGCGCCGGACGAACCTTCGCCGTGTACCGCAGCCCTCAGGACACCTTCCACGCCACCGACCCCCTGTGCACGCACGAGCGGGCCAGCCTCGCCGACGGGCTCGTCCAGGGTGACATCATCGAATGCCCCAAGCACAACGGTCGCTTCAACTACAAGACGGGCGAGGCCACCCGGCCCCCGGCCCGGGAGAACCTGTGCATCTATCCGGCGCGCGTGGAGGGTGGGCGGGTGTTCATCTGCGTGGGGTGACGGTCCCGCCGCGGTCGCCGGCTGCTCCTGCCGGCGAGCGGCGTCGAGCGGGGTATCGGCGAACGTCAACGACCTGCTGGGGAGAGGGCGAGGGTGCCCGCCGCGGTGGCGAAACATTGGCGTCTGCAGGGATCCGTGGGAGATAAGGATCACCACATAACCCTTATCTCCCACGGACGGTCGCCGCCGAGACGTCTCGCATGGCGCCGCGGTCGCCGCCGAGAAGCCTCGCATGGCGCCGCGACCTTCCGTGCTGCCCTCGAAAGCCGCCGTTGACGTTCCCTCCGCGTTGCAGGCGACGCAGACGGAGGGCGCGACCGAGGTCACGCCTCCCAGTCGATCGCCGCAAACCGGGCTCGCAGCTTCTCGCCACGCTCCGGGTTCAACGAGGCCACCCACGCCACGCGCCCCTGTACCTCGGCCCGTCGGCCCGCGAGCCCCTGGCTGGCCGCCCCGTGGCGGCCGGCGTTGTGGAGGATGGCCTTCAAACGGTCGTACTCCCCCCGCGGGACGTTGGGCGCAGCGTTGACGACGATCCCGCACACCGACTGGCGGGCCGCGTGGGTGCGCAGGTCGGTCTTGGCGCGGTTCAGGGCGAAGCCCTCCTCGCGGACGATGGTGCTCACCATGGCCTCCAGCCGGCGCCACCCGCGGCGGAGGCGGCCGCCCGAGAAGGTGAGGTCGTCGGCGTAGCGCGAGTAGCGCAGCCCGTTGGCGGCGGCGAGGCCGCTGAGCCGCCGGTCGAGCCGAAAGGCGGCGAGATTGGCCAGCGCGGGGGAGGTGGGCGCGCCCTGGGGCAGATGCGGGGTGGCGAGCTGGCGGCCCAGCCAGAAGCGCGGCTGGACAGCGGCGCCCGCTGCGGTGCGGCGCACCACCTCCCACACGTGCTGGGGCACGACGTTGGTGGTCAGGCCGGTGAGGACGTGGGCCACCTCTGAGGGGTAGCCGAGAGTCTGGAAGATGCCGAAGACGCGGCCGGCCGACACGGAGGCGAAGAAGTCGGCGAGGTCGAGGCTCAGGAGCACGGCCTGCCCGGTGTGGAGGCGGGCGTGATCGATCACCGAGCGGCCGCGGGCAAACCCCTGGGCGGCGTCGTGGACCGGGACGTGGTCCAGGATCTCGCGCAGGATCCAGCGCTGGATCTCCTTGAGGCGCAGTTTGGGAGCCTCGATGACGCGCGGCAAGCCGCTGCGGCGCGGGACCGCGGCGTAGCGGTAGTTGCGCAGCCGCTCGGCTTCCACCGTCCGCTCCAGTCCACGCACGTCGGCGAGCCAGGCGAGCTGGCCGTCGGAGAGCTCGAGGGTGTCGGCGAGGGCGATCGGGGACGGGATGGGCACGACCGGCCAGTCATGGCGCGGGTGCGGCCGCCACGGCGGGGCGGGCGGCGCGGGAGGCGCGACGGCCGCCGCCGGATCGGCCGCGGCGCTCCCGGCAGGCCCAGGCGGGCAGGGGAGGGGCTGGCGCAACTCGGGTCCGGCGCCGTGCTCCACCAGGAACGCCTCGATGACGACGGCCAGCGCGCCGGGGTGGCGTGCCGGGGCCCGTCGGTAGACCGAGACGACGTGCAGCGCCAGCGCGTCGAGCCAGCTCGGCCAGTGGGCCAGGTGGGCCGCGCCCGCCTCGGCGATGTCGGGCAGCCGCCACGGCCCGGCCAGCATGGCCCGGGCCAGCTCGAAGGCGATGCCGGTGCGCTCGGCGTCGTCGTACATCACCGCCTCATCATGGCGGCGCCGCGCGCCGACTGCTCCGTGTTGTGCGATGCCCATAGGTGCCTCCGAACGGATGCACTTCCCTGGGCTCGCGATGCACTGTCCCAGATACTGGGGGATCCCCGGGGTGACCCCGGAGAGGGACGGTGCGCCCGCAGGCGCGCCGGACCCACCTCGGTGCTAACGGCGCCGCACCGGCGACGCTACCGCATCGTGTTCTCGGCGATCGCGTCGATGATCTCGGGCCACACCGCCCGCGGCAGGTCATGGCCCATGCCGGGGACGATCACGAGCCGGGCGCCGGGGATGGCCTCGGCGGTGGCCCGGCCGCCGGAGATGTTGACCAACGGATCGGCGTCGCCGTGGATCACCGTGGTGGGGGCACGCACGGAGGCGAGCTCCTCGGTGCGATCGGTGGCCGCCACCACCGCGCCGAGCTGGCGCGCGCTCCCGGCCGGGTAGACGCCGCGTTCGAACAGCCGCCCGGCGCGCTCGCGCTTGTACTCCTCCTCGAAGTCGTAGCCCGGCGAGCCGATCGCGCGGTAGGTGTCGATGTGATCGGCGATGTAGGCCTCGCGCTCGCGCTGGGCCTTGCGCATCAGGCGCATCATCAGCTTTGGCTGGGGCCGGCCCACGCGGGGGTTCCCGGTGGTGGACATGATCGAGACCAGCGAGAGCACGCGATCGGGATAGTGGATGGCGACGAGCTGGGCGATCATGCCCCCCATGGAGGCGCCGACGATGTGGGCGGCGGTGATGTCGAGGGCATCGAGCAGCCCGACGGTGTCGGCGGCCATCTCCTTCAGGGTGTAGGCCGCCCCGTTGGGGCTGCGGCGCAGCAGCTGCCAGCGCGTCGGGGTGCGCTGGCCGCGCATCTGCGAGGACCGCCCGATGTCGCGGTTGTCGAAGCGGATGACGCGGAACCCGCGCGCGGCCAGCTGCTCGCAGAAGGCGTCGTCCCACAGCAGCATCTGTCCGGCGAGGCCCATGATGAGCAGGACCGGCGGTGCCGTCGCGGCGCCGAAGGTCTCATAACAGAGCTCCAGCTCGCCGACGGTGGCGGTCAGCTCCCCGGAGGAGGTCGATTTCAGCTCAGGCGTGGACAGGCGCGACACCGTACCAGCCGGAGCGCTCCACCCAGAGGCGAGCGCTCCACCCAGAGGCGCCGCGGGCACGCGAACAGGGTGACCGACGCTACGTCTCACCTCTGACCGGGAGCTACAGCAGGCGGACCAGGGGCAGCTTGGCGCCGCGGATCTGCACCCGCGCGCGCTCGGCGACACGGCCGGGCTGGGTGATGGTGATGGTGATCTGATCGCCGGAGCGGTAGCGCAGATGCTCCAACCGCCGCCACACCTTGGCGACGCCCTTGCGCTTCGCGCGGATCGCGTTGCGAGGACAGCCGTGCGCCGTGCAGCGGACCACGAGCCGCGCGTGCTTGGGGAACCGGAAGGCCCGGGCACTGACCATCCGTGTGGCGTGACGGTTCCACTTCCACTTGATGGTCACCTTCACACGGACGTGCCGGCGCCCACGGTGACCGCCAGGCGCGGGGAGGATGGTGGTCGCGGCCGGTGCGCCGGTCACCGGCGCCGGTGGGGCGGCGCCGCCGAGGGTGAACGGTCCCAGCCAGCCGGCGGCGTCGCTGTAGAAGGTCTCGTGCAGCGCACCGTCGCTGGACTGGTAGTAGACGTCGACCTCCGTTCCGTTGCGGAACACGTCGGCGCCCGGCGCGGTGGCGGCGCTGCCACCGGTGCCGACGAGCTCGAAGGGCCGGCTCCACCCGGTGGCGTCCGAGTAGACCGACTCGCCGATGCCGCTGTCGGTGGTGCGGTAGAAGATGTCGATCTCACCGCCCCCATGAAACACGTCGGTGGTCGGCGCCGAGGCCAGCACGCCTGTGGTGTCGGGGATCTCCGCCGGGGCGCTCCAGCCGTTGGCGTCGCTGTAGAACGACTCGCCCAGGCCCCCGTCGGCGCGGCGGTAGAAGACGTCGACCTCGGTCCCGTTGCGGAACACGTCGACGCCGGGCGCCGAGGTCGCAATGCCGGCGGTGCCGGGCAGCTCAAAGGGGGCGCTCCAGCCGGTGGCGTCGGTGTACACCGATTCGTGGATGCCGTTGTCGGCGTCGCGGTAGTACAGGTCGACCTCGCTGCCGCCATGGAAGACGTCGACGGCGGGCGCCGAGGCGGCGATGCCGGCCGTGCCGGGCAGCGCAAAGGGGGCGCTCCAGCCGGTGGCGTCGGAGTAGACCGACTCCCCGATCGCACCGTTGGCCAGCCGGTAGTACACGTCGACCTCGGTGCCGCTGCGAAACACGTCGGCGGCAGGGGAGGAGACGGCGATGCCGGCGGTACCGGGCAGTTCGAACGGCGCGCTCCAGCCGGTGGCATCGGTGTACACACGCTCCCAGATCCCGTTGTCGGCGCCGTGGTAGTAGACGTCGATCTCGGCGCCGCCGTGGAACACGTCGGTGGCGACCCCGTCGGAGGAGTCGACGGCCAGGGCGGTGGCCGGCGCCCCCAGGCAGGCCGCGAGTGCCACCGCGAGCAGCCCCAACCGTGCGCGTCGGCGCCGATGTGTCCCTGCCCTGGTCACCCCTGTCTCCATTGCACCCTCCTGAACACCCGGCGGCGGCGGCGGTTGCGGCCGAGCCGGCGCATCACTGGCAGAGGGGTACCCGCGACCCCCGGGTTTTGACCCCGGGCGCATTGACGGTGGGGACGGGGCGGCGGAGAATGTTCACCGGCGCAGTTTCCAAAAACTGTCGGGATCGGAGGGGACATGGCAGATACCCACGTGGTGCTGTCGGGAAGTAACCGCGCGCGCAAGCACGACGCGCAGCGGGTCGGCGACGTCGATCCAGCATCCGCGGTCGAGGTCACCGTCACGGTGCGGGGACCGGACCTACCGCAGGTCACGCCGGGCAAGTCGATGAGCAGGGAGGAGCTGGAGCGGCGCTACTCCGCCGCGCCGGAGGACATGGACGCGGTCGCGTCAGAGCTCGGACAGTTCGGCCTCGAGGTGCTCGACCGCTCGGGATCGGTGCGCAGCCTCCGAGTCCGGGGCACGGCGGCGCAGATGCAGGACGCCTTCCGGGCCGATCTGGGGATCTATCGCCACGACGGCACCGAGTTCCGCGGCCGGGAGGGGAGCCTGGAGATCCCCACGAGGCTCGCGGGGATCGTCACCGGCGTGTTCGGCCTCGACCAGAGGCGCGTCGCGCGCCGCGTGCCCGGCATCCCGCCCTATCAGGGATCGGCGGAGGCGCTGGCGGCAGGCGCGCTGTCACCCGCTGACCTCGAGGAGCGCTACCGCTTCCCGCCGGGTGAGGGGGAGGGCCAGACCGTCGCCATCGCCGAGTTCGGCGGCGCGTACTTCGCCTCTGACCTGGAGACCTTCTGCACCCAGCAGGGGCGGCCCGAGCCGACCGTCAACCAGATCGGCCTCGGCGTTCCGGTGCTCACCGAGGAGCAGGTGATGGCGCTGCCGGCCGACCAGCGCGAGCAGGTGCTGGAGGAGGCCGGCGAGGTCAACATGGACGTGCAGATCGTCGCCGGGCTGTGTCCGGGGTCCGACATCGTCGTCTACTTCGCCACCTGGGACCAGAAGGGCTGGGTCGACCTCCTGGGCGAGGTGGTCAAGGGGGTGCCCGCCGGGCCCGTGGCGGTGTCAGTGAGCTGGGGTCTGTCCGAGGACAGCACCGACTTCTCGGCGGCCGCCCGCCGCGTCATCGACCAGCAACTGCAGGCGGCCGCGCTGCTGGGCATCACCGTGTGCGTTTCAGCCGGCGACGACGGTTCGGGCGATCAGGTGACCGATGGCCAGGCCCACGTCAACTTCCCGGCCTGCAGCCCCCACGTGCTGGCGGTGGGGGGCACCCAGGTCGACGCCGACCAGGAGGTGGTGTGGTGGCAGGCTCCGGGCAGCCGCAGCGCCGGTGGTGGCGCCACGGGCGGCGGCATCAGCCGGCTGTTCCCGCAACCGAGCTGGCAGACCGTCGAGGTGCGCCCGCCGGACGGCAGCACCGCCACCGGGCGCATCGTCCCCGACATCGCCGCGCTGGCGGGGCCGCCCTACTACCAGCTCGTTCTCCTGGGGAAGCCGTCGCCCAACGGAGGGACCAGCGCGGCGGCGCCGCTGTGGGCCGCCCTGATCGCACGCTCGGCGGCCGCGGCGAATCCACCGCGCGCACCGGTGTTCCTGGCGCCGGTGCTCTACGGCGCAGGGCCCGACGGCCACCCGCTGGGCTTGTCGGTGTGCCGGGACATCACCGCCGGCAACAACACCTCCACGCCGCCTGGCTGGGGTTTTGCCGCCGGGCCGGGCTTTGATGCGGCCAGCGGTTGGGGGGTGCCCGACGGGCCGCCGCTGGTGGGCTCGCGGATGGCCCCGGGCGCGGCGGCGGCGCAGACATAGCCCCGCTATCAGATCGGCGGGGCGGTCTCCAGCGCTGCCCCGCCGACGATCTCGCCGAGCTGGAGCACCAGCCAGATCCGGGCCGGATCGAGCAGGAGCTCGGGCGTGGCCACCGGATCGCCGTCGACGACGACGAGGTCGGCCACGCGGCCCGGCGCGATGGTTCCGATGTGGTCCTCGAGCCCGATCGCCTCGGCGGCGATCGCGGTGGCGGACCGCAGTGCCTCGGCGCCGCTGAGCCCGTGATGCACCATCCGGACCAGCTCCAGGGCGGTGTCGTCGCCCGAGACCCCCTGGCGGTCCGAGCCGAGCGCGATCCTGACCCCGGCCTCGTGCGCGGCGCGCATGCTCTGCGTGCCCTGGTCAAGGTTGTGATGGGCCAGTTGCACGATGCTCGGGAGCATGTGGGCGTCGACGGTGGCCTGCGCGGGGTCGATGGCGTCACCGAAGCCGCCCATCCAGTAGTAGCCGCTCAGCGTCGGCACCAGGACCTGGCCGCCCGCGGCCATCGCCTCGAGCAGCTCGGGCCGCTGGATGAGGTACATGCCGTGCTCGATGGTGTCGACCTCGTGGGCGATGGCCGCCGCGGTTCCGTCCAGGCCCTCGACGTGGGCGGCCACCTTGAACCCCATGCGGTGTGACTCCTCGACGACGGCGGCGAGCTCGGCGTCGGTCATCTGCGACGGCTCGGGGTCCTCCAGCTCGTTGGAGCGGGCGCCGGTGGTCATCACCTTGATGAAGTCCGCGCCGTCGCGCAGTTGCTCACGCACCGCCTTGCGCATCTCATCGGGGCCGTCGGCCTCCCGGTACATGGCGCCGTAGAAGCGCCCGCCGGGGGCGGTGGCCGAGATGATCAGCCCGCAGGTGAGCAGCCGCGGGCCGCGGAACGCTCCGTAGCGCATCGCCTGGCGGGCCTCCTGGGGCTGAAGGCGCTGGGAGCCGACGTTGCGCAGTGTGGTCACGCCCATGCGCAGCGTGTCGCGCAGCCGCGCCTGCAGGAAGTGGGCGCTGGTGCCGGCCAGCAGCGGCTCGGCGCCGTGGATGGGGTGGGGCTGGTGACCCTGGACGTGAACGTGGATGTTGATGAGGCCCGGGAGGAGCATGCGCCCCGCGAGATCCACGACGTGGGCTCCGTCGGGCACCGGGTCGCCCGCGGCGCCGACACGTTCGATGACGCCGTCGGTCACGAGCACCGCGGCGCCGTCGCGCACCGGCGCGCCGGTGCCGTCAAACAGCCGGGCGCCCGTGATCCACAGCCGGCCGGCGGCTGGCGGGGGTGCAGCGAGTAGCGACGGGTCGCGGTGGGGCATGACCGGCACCCTAACTCAGGGGGATCTGAAAGAGCCTTGCAGATCGCTGGACCACGCGCTATACAGACCTGAAAGACTCTTTCAGAAAGGAGCGGTCATGCCCGAGCGCCGACCCGTGCTCACCGATCCCGACGTGCTCGAGGCCCTGGCGCATCCGGTGCGCCTCGACCTGCTCACCTACCTGATGGCCAACGGCCCGGCCAGTGCCTCCGCGTGCGCGCGGGCGGTGGGGGACACGCCCTCCAACAGCAGCTACCACCTGCGCACCCTGGCGCGGCACGGCCTGGTGGAGCCCGTGGAGTCATCAGACCGGCGCCAGCGCCCGTGGCGGGCGACGATCACGGGATTTGACCTGGATCCCGTCCCGGATCCCGGCACTCCGTCGGGCCGGGGGACGGCCGCGGTGATGGCGGCGTCGCTGGCGCTCGAGCAGCGGCTGCTGCGCGACTACCTGTCACATCGCGACGCCGTGCCCGCCGCATGGCGCGAGGTGGACCTCGCCTCCAGCTACACGCTGCGCATCACCCCGGCCGAGCTCCGGGTCCTGGGGGCACGGCTCGACGCCCTCATCCGTCCCCTGATCGCGGCCAACCGCGATGACGCGCCCGACGACGCGGAGCTCGTCGAGGTCGACCTGTACGCCTTTCCCCGCACGGAGGCACCGTGGCGACACGTGGACCGCTGAGCGTCCCCGCCTTCCGCACGCTGTGGGCCGCGGGCCTGATCTCGGACACCGGCGACTGGCTCCTGCTCGTCGCGCTGCCGATCGTCATCTACCAGCTGACCGGATCGGCGGCCGGCACCGCGGCCGCGTTCGCCGCGCAGCTCGGCCCGGGGATCGTGCTGGCGCCGCTGGGCGGCCGCCTTGCCGACACACTCGATCGCCGCAGGCTGATGATCGCGCTGAGCGCGCTCCAGGCCCTGGCCCCGCTGCCACTGCTGCTGGTGCGCGACGGCCGCGGCCTGGCCATCGCCTACGCGGTGATCGTGGTCCAGGCGAGTCTGGCCACGCTGTTTGACCCGGCCAAGAACGCGCTCCTGCCCGCGCTCGTCGACCCGGATGACCTCGTCGCGGCCAACTC
>DATJTQ010000314.1:0-9793 GCA_035503355.1 Solirubrobacteraceae bacterium | reverse complement strand
GCAGGGCGAGAACTGCGCTCGCTACCTGTCCAAGGGCCGCGGGGTGGCCGTCGACGGTCGCCTGCAGTGGCGCGAGTGGCAGGACAAGGAGGGCAACAAGCGCCAGTCTGTTGATATCGTCGCTGAGTCCGTGCAGTTCCTTGGCGGTCGTGACGACGCCGGCGCCGGCAACGGGAATGGGTTCTCGAGCAGCGCGCGCGCCGCGGAGAGCGACGTCCCGATCGACACCGGTGACTTCGAGCGCACCCCTGTGGGCGCCGGCGCGGACGACGACATCCCGTTCTGAGACACAGGCAACTTCCGATACTGAGCTAGGCTGGTCAACCGTGGCAAAGCAACGCAGACGTCCGGTGCGCCGGCGCGACCGCAAGGGTGGGACGACTTCGACCCGCCGCAAGTCGTGTCCGTACTGCCGGGACAAGGTGGAGCAGGTGGACTACAAAGACGTGTCCATGCTGCGCCGGTTCATCTCCGATCGCGGCAAGATCCGCTCGCGGCGGATCACCGGCGCGTGCCGCCGGCACCAGAGCCAGGTGGCTCGCGCGGTGAAGCGTGCCCGGGAGCTTGCGTTGCTGCCGTACGTTGCTGAAGGCGGCGGAGACCACCGCGGCGGTCGCGGTGATCGCGACCGCGACCGCGATCGATAGCCCGGAGAGCGACCGTGCCGCAGGCGATTCTGCTTCAGGACGTGGCCGAGCTCGGTGAGCGCGGGACGGTGATCGATGTATCGCCCGGATACCTGCGCAACTACCTGCAGCCGCGCAAGCTGGCCGAGCCCGCCACCGCGTCGTCGATCAAGGTCGCGCAGCGCCGGCAGGAAGACGCTGAGCGCGCCGTGCGCGAGGCCGAGGAGCGCGCCCGCGAGGGTGCCGCCGTGCTCGGTCGCACCGTGCTGACGATCCCGCAGCAGGCCGGTGACGACGGGCGGTTGTTCGGGTCGGTCACGACCCAGGACATCGCCGATGCCATCCGGGACGCGCGCGGGATCAAGATCGATCGCCGCAAGATCCACCTCGAGGAGCCGATCCGCAACATCGGCACCTACATGGTGGTGGTCGAGATCGCCGACGAAGTGACGGCGGCGGTCAAGACCATGGTTGTCGCGGCCTAGCCTGCCTTCCTCCGGGCGCGCCGGGCCGAGGCCCTCCGTCCGCGCGCAGGGCTCACTTATGGGACGTTGCGCCGACCCGAGGGGTGGCTCGCGACCTGCGCGGAACGGAGACCTCGGCCCGCGCGACGTCTGAGGCCCGGCCAGTGCCGCTCTGGCGCCTGGGCGCGGCGCTCCTGAGGCCGCCATCGGCCGCTGCCGAGCGTCGGGGCGTCGGGCCGGGGATGCCGCGGGCGCGCGACTCAACCTGCGCGCTGGTGGGGGTCATTGGGGGCGTCTCAGGCGTGCTCGCGTCATCACGCACCCCAGCAGGGCGGCGTCCCACAGATGAGCACCCGCACGCCTGAGACGCCCCCGAGGACCGCCACCACAGCCACACAACAAAAGAGTCACGACAGAGCGGGAAATGCCTGTCCCGGCGACCGACCCGGAGGCTACCCTCGGACCCCCTCATGAGCGCCGTTCAGAACATCGCCGTCCCACCCCACAATCTCGAAGCCGAGAAGTCGGTACTGGGCGCGGTGCTGCTGGACGAGCGCCACCTGCACTCGCTGCTGGTGGAGGAGCACCTGCGGCCGGAGCACTTTTACCGCGAGCAGCACGGGGCGGTGTTCGCCGCGATGCTGGAGCTCTATGAGGCCGACAACAAGATCGATCACCTCACCGTGTCCGAGAAGCTGCGCCAGCACGGCAAGCTCGACGAGGTGGGCGGCCCCGCGGCGATCGACGAGCTGGCCGGTTGGGTGCCCGCCGCCGGCCACGCGCGCGAGTACGGCGCGATCGTCCATGACAACTTCAAGCTGCGGGCGCTGCTCACCGCCTCCTATGAGATCCAGGCCAGCGTCCTCTCCCGTGAGGCCCCGGCGCGGGAGCTGGTGGAGCAGGCCGAGCGTTCCGTCCTGGAGGTCGCCACCGACGACCGCCAGAAGAAGATCCGCTCGATCGCGGACATCCTGGACGAGGAGACCGACAAGCTGCACCGCCTGTCGGTGGCCAAGACCGCGCTCACGGGGACGCCGTCGGGGTTCAAAGACCTCGACGAGAAGACCGGCGGCTTCCAGCCCGGCAACCTCGTCATCCTGGCCGCGCGCCCATCGATGGGCAAGTCGGCGCTGGTGGCCAACATCGCGGAGAACGCGACGCTGGCCGGGCACGCCGTGGCGTTGTTCTCGCTCGAGATGTCCGAGTCCGAGCTCGCCCAGCGCTTCGTCGCCTCCCAGGCGCGGATCAAGGGTGAGGACCTGCGCCGCGGGAAGGTGGCCGAGTCGCGCTGGCCCAAGATCCTCGAGGCGTGCCATCGCCTTTCGGAGGCCCCGATGTATGTCGACGACTCCTCGGACACCGGCGTCCTCGAGGTCCGCGCCAAGTCGCGGCGCCTGCATGCCCAGGTCAAGGGCGGCCTGGGGCTGGTCATCATCGACTACCTCCAGCTCATGCGCCACGAGGGCCGGGTCGAGAGTCGCGTCGAGCAGGTGGGCCAGATCAGCCGAGGGCTCAAGGGACTGGCCCGCGAGCTGAATGTCCCCGTGATCGCCCTCTCCCAGCTGAGCCGTGCCGTCGAGCAGCGCGGCGGCGACAAGCGCCCCGTCCTGTCCGACCTCCGTGAGTCCGGCGCCATCGAGCAGGACGCCGACCTCGTCATGTTCATCTACCGCGAGGAGTACTACGACCGGGACTCCGAGCGGCCCGGCGAGGCGGACATCATCATCGCCAAGCACCGCAACGGACCCGTGGGCGACGTGGTCCTCACCTTCCAGAAGGAGTACCCGAAGTTCATGAACTTCGCCGGGGAGCGGTTCGAGCCGTGAGCGAGCGGTGCGCGTTTGACCTCTGCGACGGGGACGGGCTGCTCTACGACGCCGAGACCAACACCGCGTACCCGTGCCGCTGCCGCCAGCAGCTCATCGCGCGGCGACGGGCCAGCAACCTGTCGGCGGTCATCCCGCGCCGGTATCGCGACGTCTCCTGGGAGCGCCCGCCGGTGACCGATATCGAACCGGCCATCGTCGCTGCCACACGGCGCTTCGCCGCCGACATCGATGACCAGCTCGATGCCGGGCGGGGCCTGTGGTTCATGGGGCCGCCGGGGACGGGCAAGACGACGCTGGCCATGCTCGTGTCCAAAGCGGTGCTGGAGGCGGGGCGCACGGCGGCGATCTACTCCCTGCCACGGCTGCTCAACGAGATCCGCCACACCTACGACACCGGCGGCCACAACCAGCTGCTGGACCGGCTGGCCGCCGTCGATCTCCTCCACATCGACGACGTGGGCGCCGAGCGCAAGAACGACTGGGTCCTGGAGGAGCTCTACTCGATCGTCAACGCCCGCTACGAGGACCGCCGCTCGATGGTGCTCACCACCAACTGCCTGGACCGCGAGGAGCTGTGTGAGCAGATCCACGCCCGCACCGTCTCCCGGCTCACCGAGATGTGCGACGAGCTGCCGCTCCTCGGCCACGACCACCGGATGGACCTGCGGACCGCCTAGCGTTCGGTGGCCGCGGCGGGCGGACCCGGCACCGCCCCCGAGCGCCCTACACTCAGATCGCGATGCCAGGAATCGTCGTGGTCGGCGCCCAGTGGGGCGATGAAGGCAAAGGGAAGGTCACCGACATGCTCGCCGAGCGTGCCGACGCCATCGTGCGCTTTCAGGGCGGCAACAACGCCGGGCACACGATCGTGCGCGACGGCGTGACCTGGAAGCTGCACCTGATGCCGTCGGGCATCCTGCACCCCGGCAAGCTGTGTGTGATCGGCAATGGGGTGGTCATCGACCCCAAGGTGCTCACCGACGAGCTGGACGAGCTACGGCGGCGCGGGGTCGACACCGGCGCGCTGCGCATCTCGGCCAACGCGCACCTGATCATGCCCTACCACATGCTTCTCGACCACGCGGGCGAGACCAAGCTGGGCAAGCTGGAGATCGGGACCACTCGCCGCGGGATCGGCCCGTGCTATGCCGACAAGGCGGCGCGGCTGGGCATCCGCGTGCAGGACCTGCTCGACGAGAAGATCCTCAAGAAGAA
This sequence comes from Solirubrobacteraceae bacterium, assembly GCA_035503355.1. Classification (GTDB taxonomy): domain Bacteria; phylum Actinomycetota; class Thermoleophilia; order Solirubrobacterales; family Solirubrobacteraceae; genus Palsa-465. The sequence goes on along the minus strand of DATJTQ010000314.1, from coordinate 5,659 downwards.
GATCGTGGCGGCGCTGGACCCCAAGCGGCTGTCGCTGCGGCCCTACGCCAAGGATCCGCTCCTGGACCTGCAGTCGATGACCGACGAGTACCTCACCTACGGTCACGTGCTGGAGCCCTTTATCGCCGACACCTCACGGCTGGTGCTGGAGCGGCTGGACCGGCGCGAGCTGGTGGTGTTCGAGGGCGCTCAGGGCGCGATGCTCGACATCGACCACGGCACCTATCCGTTCGTGACCTCCTCCAACCCGGTCGCGGGCGCGGCCTGCATCGGCGCCGGTGTCGGTCCCAAGGACATCGACGAGGTGTGGGGCGTGGCCAAGGCCTACGTCACCCGCGTCGGCGCCGGGCCGTTTCCCACCGAGATCGAGGGGCCGCTGGCCGACGAGATGCGCGAGCGCGGCGGCGAGTACGGCACCACCACCGGGCGCCCGCGCCGCGTGGGCTGGATGGATCTGGTGGCCCTGCGCTATGCCGCACGCCTGAACTCCATGACCGCCCTGGCCATCACCAAGCTCGACGTGCTGGCCGGGTTCGACACCATCCAGGTGTGCGTGCGGTATCGCAACGACGAGGGCGCGGAGTTCGCGCACTTCCCCTATCACCAGACGGTGCTGCACCACGCGGCCGGCGAGTACATCGAGATGGCCGGGTTCACCGAGGACCTCAGCGAGTGCCGCGCCGAGTCTGACCTGCCCGAGGCGGCGCGCGAGTACCTGCGCTTCGTGGCCGACTTCGTCGGCGTGCCGATCGTGCTGGTGGGGGTCGGGCCGGGCCGCGAGCAGGTGATCTGGACCGAGGCCGCCGCCGGGATGGCCATCGGGCCGCCGGCCGACCACGCGGCCAGCGCCACCAGCGCCTAGCGCCAGCGCTCGAGCAGATCCTCGTCGGCGACCTGGCGGACCACCCGCCCGGGCACCCCCATGACCACGGCCCGGTCAGGGACGTCGCGCACCACCACCGCCCCGGCGGCGATGAACGCCTCCTCGCCGACGACGACGCCCGGGGTGAGGACCACGCCACCGCCGACCCGGCAGGCCCGCCGCAGGGTGGCCCCGCGCAACGGCGTGCCGGGGGCATGGCGAAGCATGGTGTCGTCGTTGGTCATCACCACCCCGGGGCCGATGAAGACGTCGTCCTCGACGATGGTGCCCGCCGTGATGTAGACGAGGGTCTGCACCGACACCCGCGCGCCCACCACCGCGTCGAAATCCAGGGTGGATCCGCGCCCGAGAACCGACCCGTCGCCCAGCACCGCCCGCTCGCGCACCTGGGACTGATCCCCGACGATCGCGCGCACCCCGATGCTCGCCCCCGCGTAGACCACCGCGCCGGCGCAGATGGTGGCGTCGTCGGCCACCTCCAGGTCGCCGACCGCGCCCGCGGCGCTGGAGCCCGGACGCAGGCGCGGGCGCTTGCCCAGCACCGCCCCGTCCTCCACCAGCACGCGGTCGCCCAGCCGGCTGCCAGGGTGCACGACGGCCCCCGACCCGATGACGCTGCCGGCGCCGATGACCGCGCCAGCGTGAACGACGGCGCCGGGGGCCAGCGACACGTCCTCGCCGACGTCGGCGGCGGGCGACACGAAGGCGCCATCGCCGGTGGCGACCGGCGTGGCGCTCACGACCGCACCCCATGGCCGTCGAGCGACCGCTGGAGGCGCTCGAGCACGCGCACCACCCGCAGACCGCTCAGCCCGTCCGAGCGAGGCGCCCGGCCCGAGCGGATGGCGGCGATGAACTCCTCGCACTCCAGCCGCAGCGGCTCGGCGTTGGAGACCCTGGGCGAGAACACGTCGCCGCTGCGCGGGATGTACTCACCACCGCCGTCGCTTCGCAGGTCCTCGTCAAAGCCCTTGTCGTAGATGGTCAGCTTGCGCTCGAGCTCCATGTCGTCGAAGGTTGCCATCTTCTGGGAACCGACCACGGTGAAGCGTCGCTCCTTATGCGGGTCCAGCCACGACAGGTGCAGGTGCGCCACCAGGCCCGACGGGAAGCGCAGGAAGCAGAAGACGACGTCCTCGACGCCGGGACGCAGAAAGGAGCCGCCGTGGGCCTCGACCTCGTCGGGCTCCTCGTCGGCCAGGTAGAGCACCACCGAGACGTCGTGGGCGCCGAGGCTCCACAGGGCGTTCTCGTCGGCCCGCAGCTTGCCGAGGTTCAGGCGGTTGCCGTAGATGTAGTAGATCTCCTCGCCCAGCTCACCCGAGGCCGTCAGCTCCTTGAGCCGGCGCACGCCGGGGTGGTACTCGAGCAGGTGACCGACCATGAGCACGCGGCAGGCGCCGTCGGCCGCGGCCACGGCACGCTCGGCGTCGGCGCTGCACTGGGCCAGCGGCTTCTCCACAAAGCAGTGCTTGCCGGCCTCGAGCACCCGCACCGCCAGCTCGGCGTGCGTCGGCACCGGCGTGGCCAGCGCGACCGCGTCCAGCTGCGGGTCGGCCAGCAGCTCCTCGAGGTCCGCCGTGGCGCGGGCGGCCGGCAGGGTGCGCGACACCCGGGCGCGGGCCGCCTCCTCGGCATCACACAGGTAGGTGACCTCCGTCTCGGGGATGGCGGCGAAGTTGCGCGCGAGGTTCGGCCCCCAGTAGCCCAGGCCGACGACGCCGACCGTCACCGGGCCCCGAGGCCGGCCGGCGACGTCCGCCATGCTCACGCCGGCGCGGCCAGGCCGGCCAGCGCCGCCACGACGCGCTCTCCGGCATGGCCGTCGCCGTACACCGGCGGCGCGGCAGCCGGCCGCTCACGCTCCAGTGCAGCGAGGACGCGGTCCAGGTCGAGGTCGGCGAGGACGTTCCAGCCCAGCTCCACCGTCTCGGTCCACTCGGTATTGGGCCGCAGGGTGACGCAGGGCACGCCGGCGAGATAGGCCTCCTTCTGCAGGCCGCCGGAGTCGGTCACGGCCGCGCGGGCCTGGCAGAGCAGCGCGGTGAGCTCGACATAGCCCAGCGGCTCGGTGAGGGTCACCCCGGGCGCCTGCTCCAGGCGTTCGTACAGGCCCGCCGCGCGCAGACGGGCATCGGTGCGGGGGTGCAGCGGGAGGACGACCGGCAGCGGGAGGCCGGTGAGCACCTCCACCAGTCGCCCGAGACGCGCGGGGTCATCCACGTTGCCGGCACGGTGCGCGGTCGCCAACAGGTACTCGCCGGGCTCCACCCCCCGGGCGTGGACGAGGTCGGCGCGCTCCCGTGCCTGAGGTTGGACCGCCATGGCGACGTCCACCATCACATCGCCCACCAGCTCGGCGTGGCCGGCCACCGCCTCGTGGCGCAGGTTGGTCATCGCCACCTCGGTCGAGCACAGCAGCAGCGCACTGGCGTGGTCAGTGAGGACGCGGTTGAGCTCCTCGGGCATCGAGCGGTCGAACGAGCGCATCCCCGCCTCCACGTGGGCCACCGGGACCCGCGCCTGGGCGCCGGCCAGCGCCCCCGCGAGGGTCGAGTTGGTGTCGCCGTAGACGAGGATCACATCGGGCGACTCCTCGACCACCACCGGCTCCAGGGCGCCCAGCATGCGCGCGGTCTGCGAGCTCGCGGAGCCGAGGTTGATACCGAGCTGGCGATCGGGCGCCGGCAGGCCGAGCTCGGCGAAGAACACCGCCGAGAGACGGTCGTCGAAGTGCTGGCCGGTGTGGACGAGAATCTCCTGGTGCTCGCGGCGCAGTGGGGGCGAGACGGCAGCCGCCTTGATGAACTGCGGCCGGTTTCCGATCACGGTCAGGACCTTCATCGCGAGGGGGCAGCGGGCGGCGGCTCAGCCGCGCAGTTGTTCGGCGATGCGGGCCGAGACCGCCTCGCGGGTGCGGTCAGAGACCGGAGAGGGGCCGGCGTACTCGTGATCATCGATCGACGCCACCGTCTGGACCTCGCGGACGGTGGAGGCAAAGAAGACCTCATCGGCGGCGTACAGCTCCTCAAGCGTGCACGACCGCTCCTGTGCGCCGGTGACCTCGATGACGAGCGCGCGGGTGATCGAGGCGAGGATGTGCTCCTCGAGCGGCGGGGTGAACAGCCGTCCGCCGGAGACGTAGAACACCGAGCTCGTCGGACCCTCCAGCACGCGCCCGTGAGGGGTGACCAGCAGCGCCTCGTCGTAGCCCTGCTCGTGCGCCAGGCGCCCGGCGAGCATGTTGCCGGCGTAGGAGAGCGACTTGATCTGATCGAGGATCCGGGTCGGGGAGTAGGTGATCGACATCACCCGTGCGTTGTCGGCCACCGCGGCCATCGGCTCGGTGAGCAGGATCCGCCGCCCGCCGCGCGTGATCATGATCCGCAGGGCCTGATGATCGGGCCCTGAGCCGGCCTGGGCCAGCAGGCGAAAGGCGTCGGCGCGCACCGCCTCGAGATCGACCGGGAGACGGAGGTTGGCGGCGGAGCGCTCCAGGCGGGCGACGTGAGCGTCGAAGGCATACGGCGTGCCGTCGTAGACCCGGATGACCTCGAAGGCGCCGTCGCCGCGGACCAGCCCCTCGTCGGTGACCGAGATCGTCGCCTCGCCGGCGGGCATGATCTCGCCGTCCAACGAGGCCAGAGAGGTGGCGCCGGCGGGGCTCATCGGCGCAAGGCTAGTGGCTGGCGCCGGCGCGGTCGGACCACTCGGGGCGCGTCCACACCTCGGCCAGGCGTACGACGGTCGCGGCCGCGGCGGCCATGTCCTGCAGCGAGGCCCATTCTCGCACCGAGTGATAGTCGTGGCCGCCGGTGAACAGGTTGGGCGTGGGCAGCCCCATCTCCGACAGACGGGAGCCGTCGGTGCCACCGCGCACGGGCACTCTCACGGCGTCGATGCCCTCGGCGGTGATCGCCGCCTCGGCCGCCTCCACCACAAAGGGGACGGGGGCGATGTACTCGCGCATGTTGCGGTACTGCCGGCGCACTTCGATGTCGAGCGTGGCCCGGGGGGCGCGGGCCACGACCTCGCGGGCGGTGCGCTCCAGCAGCGCGACGTGCTCGGCGAGGCGGTCCTCGTCGAAGTCGCGCACGATGGCGCGAAACTCGGCCGTGTCCGCGGTGCCGTAGAGGCGAGTGACGTGGATGAACCCCTCCCGGCCCGAGGTGGTGTCCGGGGTCAGGTGGTCTGACGGCAGCGCCGCCACGATGTCGGCGGCCAGCCGCACGGCGCTGACGAGCTTGCCGGTGGCGTGGCCGGGATGGACGTCGACGCCGCGGATCGAGACCACCGCCTCCTGGGCGGAGAAGGTCTCGTCGGTGAACTCGCCGATCTCCGAACCGTCGACGGTGTAGGCGCACAGCGCCCCGAAGCGATCGAGGTTGAACAGGGTGGCGCCCTCGCCGATCTCCTCGTCGGGGGTGAAGGACACGCGCAGCGTGGGATGGGGCAGCTCCGGGTGGGCGGCGAGGTGGGCCACCGCGGCCATGATCTCGGCCACGCCCGCCTTGTCGTCGGCGCCCAGCAGGGTGTCCCCGCTCGAGGTGACGATGTCGTGGCCGACCTTGGCCGAGAGCTCGGGGATCGCCTCAGGGTCCAGGCGGGTCCCGTTGCGCGGCAGTTCGATGACGCCCCCGTCGTAGTCGCGGTGCACGATCGGCTCCACCCCCGCGCCGGGGGCGTCGGGGCTGGTGTCCATGTGAGCGATGAGGCCGATGACCGTCCCGTTGCCGGCTGTCGCCGGCAGGGTGGCGGTCACGTAGCCGTTCTCAT
>DATJTQ010000313.1:0-15447 GCA_035503355.1 Solirubrobacteraceae bacterium | reverse complement strand
GGACTCCTTGTCAGCGACGTCGAGTGGCCACAACGCTTGCCACCGGCTCACCCGGGGCGTGACCCTGGGTTCTCAGCGACCGGTGGCGAGCTGTACTCGGCGTGCGGGAATCCGCATACGGCCAGTGTAGACCCCGCGCGGTGCCGGCCCTGACGCCGCCCCGGCGCCCGCGACCCGTGCGCGATGTGGGAGCCGCGGGCGGTTTTCATGCGCCGGGAGGCTGTCGCACACACACGCGCCCACGGCGCGGTCGAGAGGTCGGGTCGGGCGGGCGCAGTGGTGCCTGCACCCGGCTCCGCGCAACGACGCTGGGACAAAAGATGGCGTTTGCCGGCGCTTTGTGTCCCGGCGTCGCCTCGCGGCCCGTGCCACGAAGCGACCCTGGGTCAAAACCTGGGGTTTAACGCCAGGTTCTGACTCAGCGTCGCGGGGGGAGAACGGCAGGCGGATCCCCTGGCTCGGCGCGCCGGCACGACGGGAATATGATCCGCGGCGTGGGAGAGGACCCGACCGGTGGCGGGCTCGGCGGCCCGGTGGATGAGGCCGTGCTGGTGGCGTGGTCAGAGCGCCGTCGCTCGCCGACCCGGCAGTTCGCCGCGCTGGTCCTGGAGGGCACGCGGGTGCGCCTGATGCCCGCCGACGGCGAGGCCGTGCTGGACGCCGAGGGGGCCACGCTGCGCGCTGACATCGTCAGCCCCACCCAGCTCGAGCTCCACGCGCCCGACGGGACCGTCCGTTTCATCGTCGGCCCGCTGCCGCAATGGGGCCGTCGCGGGCGTGGGGCGGAGCTGGTCAGCCGCTACGACGCCCGGCTCGAGCCCGACCCCGAGCTGGTGGCGCCCGAGGGCAGGCTGGCCCGGTTCATGATCACGCCTGCCACCTCCCAGCTGCGCCGGCTGAGGCTGTGGCCGCCGGTGCTGTTGGCGATGCTGCGCAGCTGCGGGGTCGCGCCGCTCGACGAGGAGTAGGTCGCCGCCGCGCCGCCGGCGAGACGCCCGCCGGCCCACCGCCGGCCCATGTGTGGATTTCGTGACCCGCCCCGCGGGGGCGATTCCTCGGTGGCGGCCTTGGGTAGCGCCTCGGCTATGGAACTCCCCGACGAACTGCGCGGCCGGGCCCTCACCCGCCGCCAGATCCTCAGCTACTTCGGGCTGCTCGGAGCCTCGGCAGTCGTGACGCGACCCGCAGCGGCGTGGGCGGCCGGCAACGCCGGTGCGCAGCTGGTGAGCAAAGCGGCCGCCACCAAGGCAGCGGGATCCGACCTCGACGCGATCGAGCACATCGTCTTCCTGATGATGGAGAACCGCTCCTACGACCACTACTTCGGCGACTATCCCCGGGGACGCGGCTTCAACGATCATCCCGCGAAGTCGCTGGGCGTCTTCGCGCAGGATTACCCCGGCGGCGCCGGGCTGGTGCCCCCCTACAAGCTGCTCCCCTTCCATCTCGACAGCACCGCCGGCATGGAGTGCACCGACGACCTCACTCACGACTGGGGCCCGATGCACGAGTGCTGGAACGGGGGCAAGATGGACTCCTGGGTCGCGGTGCACACCTCGTCTGACAACGAGGGCGCCCGGGGCGCCATGACGATGGGCTATTACCAGCGCGCCGACCTGGCCTTCTATTACGCGCTGGCCGACGCCTTCACGCTGTGCGACGCCTACCACTGCTCGATCCTCGGGCCCACCCACCCCAACCGGCTCATGGCCAACAGCGGCACCATCGATCCCGCCGGGCTCCAGGGTGGCCCGGTCACCGACACCAACGCCACGCCCGACGTGGTCTGGAACTGCACGTGGACGACGATGCAGGAGGTGCTGCAGGACGCCGGGGTGAGCTGGAAGGTCTACAGCCCGTCCAACGCGGGGGTCAGCGGGAAGTACGCCTCCCTGGCCAACTACCCCACGTGGTCCCCGGCGCTCTACAACCCGGTGGCCAACCCGGAGATCATGGGCGCCTCAGACCACGTCCTGCCGTACTTCACGGCGTTTCGCAACCCGGTGTCGCCCCTGTATCGCAACGCGTTCACCCCGACGTTCCCCAACAACTTCGTCGCCGACATCGCCGCGGGCACGCTGCCCAGCGTGTCGTGGATCATCCCGCCGCTGGGCTTTGACGAGCACCCGTCGTCGGCTCCGGCCAACGGGATGTACTTCACCTCGCTGGTGCTGGACGCCCTCACCGCCAACCCGGAGGTGTGGTCAAAGACGGCGCTGTTTCTGATGTACGACGAGAACGACGGCTGGTTTGACCACGTCCCGCCGCCGACGCCCCCGGCCGGCACTCCCGGCGAATACCTCACCGCGTCGCCGCCCAAGATCGGCGACCCGTCGCCCGGCACGCTGGGAATCACCGGACCGCTCGGCCTCGGCGTGCGGGTCCCGATGCTCGTCATCTCCCCGTTCAGCCGAGGTGGCCACATCGCCTCGGAGGTGTTCGATCACACCTCCCAGCTGCAGTTGGTGAGCAAGCGCTTCGGAGTCGAGGTTCCCAACGTCTCGGCATGGCGGCGCAAGACGGTGGGAGATCTCACCTCGACGCTGTTTCAGAGCGCCGCCAATGCCTCGGTGCCGAAGCTGCCGGCGACCTCCGTGCTGATGCCGTCCAGCGGATCGTGCGCGGCGACGAGCCAGGACACGGAGTCCGGCGGCGCGCAGCCGACCGTCCCCACCAAGCAGACGATGCCCACGCAGGGTGGCGGCAGTCAGCCGGCCAGCAAGTACTTCCCCACCACCGAGTCAGAGGACGCCGTGCCCGACGATCACCGCACGGAGCTGGCGGCCGACGGTCGCGCGCCGATGACGACGAAGTCCTCCTATAACCGCCTGGCGCAGGTGTGACCGCTCGAGGCGGCTGACGTCACCCGGTGAAGACCGCCTCGGGCAGGAGCGCGCTGACGATGTACTGCCCGGCGTCGACGATCTCCGAGATCTTGAGGTCGACGGCGAGGCTGCAGAGCAGGTAGGCGTCGACGGGGGTGAGGTCATAGGTCTGGTGGATGTGATCCACCATGGCGCGGATCGCCTCCTGGGAGGCGGCGAACAGATCGCCGCCGACGCCGGTGGTGGCGTAGAAGGGCGCGGAGTCCACCAGCGGCGTGAGCGGCGCGGGGGTGCGGTACTGGGGGCTGGGGATCGAGCGGCCCTTATGCAAGGTGAAGCGCAGCGTGGCGTACATGGGAGCCTCCAGCCCGGTGACGCACACCTCGCCGTCGCCCTGGCAGCCGTGCGCGTCGCCGCACGAGAACAGCGCCTGCGGGACCTGGACCGGGAGATACAGCGTGGACCCGCTGACGAGCTGGCGGATGTCGATGTTGCCTCCGAAGGTGCCGGGCGGCATCACCGACTGCTGGCTGGCCCCCTCTGGGCACACGCCCATCGTCCCGAAGAAAGGGGCGAGCGGGATGGCCACGTCGTCGCGCAGGTAGGCGAACTTGCCGTTGGTGATGTCGAACACCCGCAGGTAGGGGTCGGTGAAGTCCTCGCTGAGCAGCCCCAGCCCGGGGAGGACCGCCGTCCACCCCCAACCCTGGGTGCGGATATCGAGGATCTCGATCGCCAGCGTGTCGCCCGGCTGGGCTCCGGCGACCCCGATCGGCCCGTTGAGCGGATACAGCCGGTTGAGATCGAGGGTCGGGATGACGCTGCTGTCGGAGTCGGGCGTGATCTGGTTATCGACCACGTCGCGCGTCCACACCACGACCGTGTCGCCCGAATCGACCACCACCCGCGGCTCGTTGCCCGTGTCCCACGTGTAGTGGACCTGTTCGTCGGGCAGGTAGTGCGTGTGGGCCATCGAGCGCCTCCAAGGTCGGTGTCGGGCCAACGCTATGGGATCGCCCGCGGCGCGGGCAACCCGGCGTGGCGCCGTCCTCCGCGGCGACAACCCGCGCCGATGCGGGCCGTGTGCGGGAGAATCGGGTGGCCGTGCGCCTGCCGATGAGGAAATACGCCGCCCTGGTGGCGACCGCCGCCGCGCTCGCCGGATGCGGGTCCAGCCTGGACACCACCACCACGTCCAACGACACCATTCCGCAGGGCACCCCGCACGCCATCCAGCCCACGGCCGGCCAGCACGCCTCGGCGGTGACCGCCACCGATCCGGTCGGCGACATCCACGCCCACGCGCCGCCGCTCTCCCAGGTCAAGGCCGAGCTCAAGCTCGAGCATGTCGCCGCCCCGGTCAACAGCGCCGGCTACATCAACCCGCTGCCCAACGTGACGCGCTGGGAGCGCACCGACCAGGGCGTGGACGCCACCATGAACGTCGGCTCCCCGATCCTGGCCCCGTCCCGGATCAAGGTCCTCGACATCGAGCCCGGCTGGTATCTCAACCAGCCGCTGGTCTACTTTGAGCTGCTCGATGGCCCCGACGCGGGGAAGGTCCAGTACGTCGCCGAGGAGATCACCGACATCGCGCCGCCCGGCTCGATCCTCCAGCAGGGCCAGCCGGTGGCCCGCTACGCCAAGACCGGCACCGCGATCGAGTACGGCTGGTCGACGCTGAGCGGCATCACGCTGGCGGTGGCCACCACCGGCTACGAGGAGGGCGAGATCACGCCGGCGGGACGCAGCATGCGCGCCTGGCTCAACGCCCTCGGCGCCGGCGCCGGCCCGAACTTCTGACCCTGTCCATCTGGGCCCACCCCGTTCGTCGTTGGGGTGATAAACGAACAGTGGTGCCGCCGCCGCGGCGGCACCTGACCCCGGAGGCTCGACGATGAAATACCTCATGTTCGTCTGCGTGGACCACGAGTTGGCGACGCCGGAGGCGACCAAGGACATGGGCGAGAGGGCGCTGGCCTGGATGCAGGAGATGGACGGGCGCGGCGTCCGCGTGCTGGGTAACCGCCTGGAGGACATCAGCACGGCCACCACGGTGCGCGTGCGCGGCGGCGAGGTGGTGCTGGCCGACGGCCCCTTCGCGGAGACCAAGGAGCTGGTCGCTGGCTTCGACATCCTCGAGTGCGCGGATCTCGACGAGGCCATCGAGGTGGCGGGCAAGCATCCCGTGGCTCAGATCGGCTCGCTGGAGGTGCGACCGTTCGCGGAGGACTGACAGGCCCCGCCGAGGCGGCGGTGGCGGCGGCGTTCACCGACGAATGGGGACGCATCGTGGCCGCCCTCATCCGCCGCACCGGCGACTGGGATCTCGCCGAGGAATGCGCCCAGGAGGCGTTTGCCCAGGCGCTGGCGCGCTGGCCCGCCGACGGGGTGCCGGACCGGCCCGGGGCGTGGCTGACCACGGTGGCCAAGAACCGGGCCATCGACCGGCTGCGGCGCGAGCGGCGCGGCACCGAGCTGCTGGAGCGGAATGCCGCCGACGGTGAGGCCGCGACGATGAACGAGCCCATGGACGACGACGAGAGCGGCATCGAGGACGATCGGCTGCGGCTGATCTTCACCTGCTGTCATCCCGCCCTGCCACTGGAGGGTCGCGTCGCCCTCACCCTGCGCACCCTGGCGGGATTGACGACCGCCGAGATCGCACGGGCCTTTCTCGTCTCCGAGCCGACCATGGCCAAGCGCCTCGTCCGCGCCAAGGGCAAGATCGCGGCGGCGCGCATCCCCTACCGGGTGCCGCCGGCGCACCTGCTGCCCGAGCGCACCGGCGGAGTCCTGGCCGTCCTGTACCTGCTGTTCAACGAGGGGTACGCGGCATCGGGCGGGCCGCACCTGATCCGGGCTCAGCTGTGTGACGAGGCGGTCCGCCTGGCCCGGGCGCTCAGCGGGCTCATGCCCGACGAGCCCGAGGCGGCCGGGCTGCTGGCCCTGATGCTGTTTCACCACTCGCGGCGCCATGCCCGGCTGGATGCGGCGGGCGACCTCATCACGCTCGAGGAGCAGGACCGCGGGCAATGGGACGTGGCCGAGATCGCGGAGGGCCGCGCCCAGCTGGAGGCGGCCTTGCGCCATCGGCGCGCCGGCCCCTACCAGCTGCAGGCGGCGATCGCGGCCTGTCACGCCGACGCCGTCGACGTGGCCGACACCGACTGGGCGCAGATCACCTCGCTCTATGACCTGCTGACCGAGGTCATGCCCTCGCCGGTGGTGGCGCTCAACCGGGCCGTGGCCATCGCCATGAGCCGCGGGCCCGAGGCCGGGCTGGAGGTGATCGACGGGCTCGAGGCATCCGGCGAGCTGGCGCGGTATCACCTGCTGCACGCCACCCGGGCTGACCTGCTGCGCCGGCTGGGCCGCGGCGACGAGGCCGCGGCCGCCTATGGCCGCGCGCGTGAGCTGGCGGGGTCAGAGGCGGAGCGCCGGTTCCTGGACCGGCGGCTGGCCGAGGCCCGCCGGCCGGGCGGCGACGGGTAGTCTCGGCCTCCGTGTCGCCCACGGGTCCGCTCCAGCCCTGAACGATCGTGCCGCCAGCGGCTTGGCCGCCGCCACCCGCGCCACGTACGTGGTCTTCGCCGGAGCCGGGTTCGGGTTTGCCAGCTGGGCCTCGCGCATCCCGCAGGTCAAGGGGCACCTGGGCCTCGACCCGTCGCAGCTGGGGCTGGTCCTGCTCTCGCTGGCCGCCGGCTCGGTCCTCTCGCTTCCGCTGGCGGGGCCGATCGTGGCCCGCTTCGGCTCGCGGCGCACGGTCATGGCCACCGGCGTGCTGGGCGGCGCGGGGCTCGTGGTGGTGGCGGTGGGCTACCAGATCGGAGTGGCGCCCGTGGTCGCGGGCCTGGTGTGCTGGGGCGTGGCCAGTGGGACCTGGGATGTGGCCATGAACGTGCAGGGCGCCGTGGTCGAGCGCCTGCTCGGCCGCTCGATCATGCCCCGCTTTCACGCCGGCTTCAGCCTCGGCACCTTCGCGGCCGCGATCAGCGGCGCGGCGATGGTGGCCCTCGGGGTGTCGGTCACCGTTCACCTGGCCGTCGTCGGGGTACTGGTGGCCGTCGTGGTTCCGATCCTGGCCCGGGACTTCGTCGCCGACACGGCGTTGCCCGAGCAGGCCACCGGCGCCGGCGGGCCAGGCGAGCTCGAGCCGACCAGCGCCCGGGACTCGCTGGGGGCGTGGCGCGAGCCGCGCACGCTGCTCATCGGCCTGTTCACGCTGGCCTTCGCCTTCACCGAGGGCACGGGCAACGACTGGATCAGCCTGGCCACCATCGATCGCCACCACGTGGCGCCGGCCCTCGGCACGCTGGTGCTGGCCGTGTTCCTCGGCGCGATGACCACCGCGCGCTGGTTCGGCCCGGCGGCGCTCGATCGCTATGGCCGGGTGCCGGTGGTTCGCTGCCTGGCCGTGCTGGCCGTCACCGGATCGGTCCTGTTCGTCTTCGGCCCCGGGATCGGCCTGGCCTTCGTGGGCGCGCTGCTGTGGGGATCCGGCACCTCGCTCGGTTTCCCGGTCGGGATCAGCGCCGGGGCCGACGACCCCGCCTTCGCGGCGGCTCGGGTCGGCGTCGTCACCACCATCGGGTACTGCGCCTTCCTGGGCGGGCCGCCGTTGATCGGCTTTCTCGCGCAGCGGTCCAGCGTGCCGCACGCGTTGGTGGCGGTCATCGTGGCGATGCTCGTGGCCGGCGCCATCGCGGCGTGCGTCCGGCCGCCGCGCAGCACCGGCGCGACGGCCTCGTCCGCCGCCGTCGAACAGACGTCCAATTCGCTTTAGACCCTAAACCTGCGCAAAGCCGGTGCCGAAGAGGGGTGTGTCGAAAAGGCATACTCGTCGTGAGGCGGGGGCGCAAAGCCAGGGGTCTTCGGACGAAGATCGCCCAGCTGCCGATAACCAAATTCATTTCGCGCCGCCATGGATGGTGGCCAAACATGGAGGGTTTTCAGTGCCTTTGGTTATCCACCCGCGGGTCCGCAAGACGATCGGCCGTATCGCCGCTTTGACCTGCGCCGCGGTTTTCGTCAGTTCCGGAGCGGCCTTCGCCGCTCAGTGCCCGACCCAGTCGGCCAAGCAGAAGTTCTCCGGGTGGGGCGACAGCTCGAGCTACTTCCTCGTCCCGGGCGGCTCCTTCGAGGGCACGCCGGCGCAAGTGGGCTGGACCCTGTCCGGGGCCACCCTGACTCCCGGCAACGAGCCTTTCCACCTGAACGCCGTCACCGACGATCAGTCGCTGGAGATCAATGGCGGCGGCAGCGCCACCTCCCCGGCGTTCTGCGTCGACAGCACCATGCCCAGCCTGCGGTTCTTCGTCCGGCAGACCGCGCCGGGCTCTGACCTGAAGGTCCAGGGCGTCGTGGCCACCCCGCGCGGCCCCCTGACCGTCACCGTCGCCGCTCTGCCCAACGGCTCATTGTCGTCGTGGACGCCGGTGCAGGTTACGGTGGAGACCAACCGGATCCCGCCGGGCTACTCGATCTCGGCGGCGCTGCGCTTCTTGGTGCCGGGGTCGGGCAGCTGGCAGATCGACGACGTCTACGTGGACCCCTACCGCGCCGGCTGATCCGGCTGGCGCAACCGCCCCCATCGGATGAGCATCCTGGAGCCCTACGCCGAGGAGCAGTCGGCCACCGAGCGCCTGCTGGAGACCAGCTGGGAGGGTCGCGAGCGCCGCGCCTCCGAGCGTGAGCTCCTCGTCGAGGCGTCGGCGGCCGCACTGTTCGTGATCGCCGCCGGCGCGCTCCTGCTCGTCGGGGGCGTGAGCGGCCTGCGCCTGCCGGTGGCGGCGCTGCTGGTGGCGGTGTACGCCGTCGTCGGCCGCATCGAGTTCCCGGTCGGCGCCGGCTTCGTCGTCCCCACCCAGCTCATCCTTGTCCCGATGCTGCTGATGCTGCCGCCGGGCATCGTCCCGGTGGCGGTGGCGGTCGGGCTGGTCAGCGGCACCGCGGCCGAGTGCGCGCTCGGGCGCATCCCGCCGCGTCGGATCCTGTCGGCCGTTCCCGACGCGTGGCACGCCATCGGGCCGGCGATCGTGCTGCTGGCGGCGGGCTCGCCGCGCATCGGCCTGGGCCAGCTGCCGCTGCTGGCCGCGGCGTTTGCCGCCGGGTGCCTCGTGGACCTGGCGGGCTCGACGGTGCGGATGCGCCTGGCGGGCGTGGTCCCGGACCTCAAGCTGCAGATGCGCGTCATCGGCCTGGTGTGGGCGGTGGACGCGTCGCTGGCGCCGCTCGGCTTCCTCGCCGCCACCACCGCGCGCCAGGGCTTTGTGGCGATCCTCTTCGCCGTGCCGCTGGTGTTTCTGCTGTGGCTGCTGGCCCGCGACCGCAGCCAGCGCATTGACCAGGCCCATCGCCGCCTCAAGCTCGTGGAGCACGAGCGGGCGCGGCTCCAGACGGCGGTGCGCCGCCTCGGCGACGCCTTCGCCGCCAAGCTTGACCTCACCGGCCTGCTCGAGATCCTGCTGAACGGCTCGCTCGAGGCCCTCGACGCCGACGCGGGGCGCCTGACCCTGACCGGCGGCGGTGCACCACCGCTGGCCCTCACCGCCGGTGATGCGGACGCCGTGCGCGTCCTGGAGCGCGTCGCCGCCACTCCGGCCTACCCGATCCAGGTCGGCGAGGGCGGGACCTGGACGCTCAGCCTGCCCATGCGCGTCGCCGCCTCACCCCGCGTGGTGGCGGGGACACTGCGCTTCGTCCGCGAGGGGCGCGCCTTCGAGGAGGACGAGATCGCGCTCATCGACGAGCTCATCTCCAAGGCCGAGCTCTCCGCCGCCGAGATCATCGCCCACCAGGCCATCCGCCGCGAAGCGGTCACCGACCCGCTCACCGGCCTGGGCAACCGCCGCAAGCTGGCCACCGATCTCGCCGCCGCCCTGCACGAGCCGTCCCCCTCGCGCCCCTCGCTGCTGCTGCTCTTCGACCTCGACGGCTTCAAGGACTACAACGACACCTTCGGCCATCTCGCCGGCGACGCCCTGCTGGCGCGCCTGGGCCGCAAGCTCGACGCGGCTGTGGCCGGCGTCGGCGCGGCCTACCGCCTCGGCGGCGACGAGTTCTGCGCCCACATCCGGCTCGACGGCCTGGACTCCGACGCGGTCATCCTGCAGGCGTCGGCGGCCCTGTCGGAGAGCGGCGCCGAGCTCTCGATCGAGGCGTCGCTGGGCGTCGTCCTCCTGCCTCACGAGGCCGACAGCGCCGATCACGCGCTGCAGGTCGCCGACGAGCGGATGTACGCCAACAAGCGCAGCCGGTCCACCGCCCGCAGCCAGGCCGGCGAGGTGCTGCTGCGCACCATGCACGCCAAGCAGCCCGAGCTCGACGAGCATTCCTCCAACGTCGCCGAGCTGGCCACCCGCGTCGCGCGGCGCCTGGGCCTGGGTGGCGAGGCGCTGGACGAGATCGCGCGCGCCGCCGAGCTGCACGACATCGGCAAGGTCGGCATCCCCGACGCCATCCTCAACAAGCCCAGCGGCCTCACCGCCGCCGAGTGGGAGTTCATCCACCAGCACACCATCCTCGGCGAGCGCATCCTGCACGGCGCGCCCGCGTTGCGCCCGGTGGCGCGGCTGGTCCGCGCCAGCCACGAGCGCTGGGACGGGTGCGGTTACCCCGACGGGCTGCGCGGCGAGGAGATCCCGCTCGGTGCCCGCGTGGTT
The DNA here is from genome assembly GCA_035503355.1 of Solirubrobacteraceae bacterium. Taxonomy (GTDB): domain Bacteria; phylum Actinomycetota; class Thermoleophilia; order Solirubrobacterales; family Solirubrobacteraceae; genus Palsa-465. The sequence continues at coordinate 4,958 of DATJTQ010000313.1, read as the reverse complement.
GCCGTGTGCGACGCCTACGAGGCGATGACCGCCAACCGCTCCTACCGCGCCGCGGTCTCGCACGACCTGGCCTGCCAAGAGCTCGTGCGCTCAGCCGGCACCCAGTTTGACCCCGCGGTCGTCGACGCGTTCCTCACCGAGATCGAGAACGCCGGCGAGGAGCGCGAGCTCGACGCCGCGCAGTCGGCCGCCGCGCACGTCCGGATGCTGCTCAGCGTCGGCGCCCCCGTCGCTTCGTAGGTCACTCCGGGGCGTCGCGGCGGTCCAGGACCGCCAGCCGCCAGGTGATGGCCAGCGCGACGGCGACGGCGATGCCGGTGTCCAGCAGTCGCTGGCCCGCGGCGTGGCGCAGGATGCCGGCGTCGGAGTGGCTGAGCAGAAGCAGGGCGAATGCGGTGATGGAGAGCGGCAGCAGCGCCGGTGAGGCCGCCTGGACGCCCACCGTGATCGCGCCGATCAGCCACACGGCGGCGGCGAGGATCCCAGCATGGTGGTTGACCACGAACAGCAGCCACGCGACCAGCACCCCGGCGATCGTGCCCGCTCCGCGCGCGATGGCGCGCGTCCTGGAGGTCTCGCGCTGCGGGCGCAGGATGGCGGCGGCGGCGGTCGGAGGCCAACCGGCGTGGGCGGGGCTGATCAGCGCGGCGACGGTGGCGGTGATCAGCGTGCCGGCGGTCAGGCCCAGCTGGTAGCGGCGGTAGTCCTGGGGCGGCACCTGGGGCCGTGCCCGCGCCGGCGGAGCTGCGTCCCCCGCTGGCCTCGGCCACCGCGCGCTCACCACCGCGGCCCAGGTCCCGCCCAGGAACATCAGCGGCCCGGCGCCCAGCGCATGGGTGACCGTCAGCCCGGTCCCCGCCGTGAAGAACGGGAGAAGCAGCGCGGTGCCCAGCGGGCCGACCTTGCTGGTGGGCATCGCTCCCGCCACCACGTAGGCGGCCACCCCGATGCCCGCCACGGTGGCCGCGGCCGGGAGCGCGCCGAGCAGCGCGCCGGCGATGATCATGACGCCGCCGGCCAGCGCCACCAGGATCTGGCGGCGCAGGTGTCCGCGTGGGGCCGGGAGGATGGCCACCGGGAGCGCGCCAATGGCCGCGGCCACCCCCGCGATGGTGGCGCCGGCGGCGATGACGACGACCATGGGCGCGAAGACGATCGCGCCTTTGGCCAGCGGCCGAAGGTGGGACGACGCGGGGGCGGTCGTGGTGGCGCTGATCGCCCGCAGGATCGGCGCCGAGCGGGTGGTTCTACGTCACCCCGAGCGGGTGACGCGGGTCAGAGCGCGCGCCGGCGGCACCCGCACCGGCTGGGCCTCGGCGACGACGTCGAGCGAGTCGAGCACGTTGCGCAGGTTCACCAGCAGCGCTCCGAACATCGGCCACTGGCTGCCGTGCAACTGCTCGTCGATCAGCCGCTCGGACAACTCGGCCAGCTCGGCGCGCGCGGCGCGGACCCCGTCGGCGTCGGCGCTCTCCACCGCCGTGCCGGCGCTCGCCAGCAGCTCCAGCCACGGTTCCCGGAAGGCCGGGTTCCACTCCTCCGGGGCCAGACGGGCGACGCGGATGGTCCGCGCCATGCTGCGCGTCTCGGCCACCGCCTGCGCCAGCCGGTTGATGATCTGCGTCATCTCCTCGGCGGCGCGCATCCGCTCGGGCACCGCGGGGCGGGGGTTCAGCCGCCCGCTCTGGCGCGCCTCCTCGAGCACGTTCCAGGCGCGGTCGATGTCCCGGTCGAGCCGGTCGGTCTGGGCGATCCAGTCGTCGGCGGCGTCGGGGTGGCCGGCCTCACGCAGTTCGGTCGCGATCCGGCTCAGCAGCTCCCCGAGGCGATCGTCGATCACGTCGATGTGGCGCGCGGCGGCCCGGTCGCGCAGTGGTGGCCACACCAGGAGGTTGACCAGCAGGCCCACCGCGATGCCGATGCCGGTGTCGATGAGCCGGTCGGCGAGCATCCCGTTATGCCCGACGTACCCGGTGGTGAGGACGACGACGGCGGTGGTGGCCGTCGTCATCGGGGCCCGCAGGCCCGGCACGGCGCCCGCCAGCCAGCCAACCAGTACCGCCACGCCCAGCGCCACCGCATCGGCGCCGAACACCTGCGCGGCGCCCGCGGCCACCAGCACCCCGAGCACGCTGGCCCCCGCCTGCTGCCCGGCGCGCTTGAAGGTCCCGAACACCGTGGCGTGGACGGTGAGCAGCGCCGCCCAGGGCGCCATGAAGGCCTGCGAGAGGTGGAACACGTGGACCGCGATCACCCATGCCACCACCGCGGCGCCGACGGTCTTGGCCAGCTGGGATGCCTCCGCCCACATGATCGGATCGCGCAGCCGCTCTGGTATCCGCGCCCGCATCTGAGTTGAGTTACCCGCGCTGCGCAAACTCAGCGCGCAGATGAGGCTGTGAGATGACGGACGTGGTGGCGCGGTAACGTCGGCCTCGTGGCGCGAGCGCCAAAGACCAACCCTGCGGAGGCGATCCGGGCGAGCGTGCCGAGCGACGGCCGCGGCCCGGAGATCGTGGACCAGGTTCTGGCGCACGCGGCCGAGCTGGGGCTGCGGGGCTGGGTCCGCGATGACCCGGACGGCGTGGTGCGCATCCACGCCGAGGGAGCGGCGGGTGCGCCGGCGCAGCTGGTGGCGGAGCTTGAGAGCGTCGAGGGCGTCGAGGGCGTCGAGGTCGAGAGGGTCAAGGCGGAGGGCCACGAGCAGTTCGCCGTGCGCGGCGTGAGCGCCGGCGTCTTCGTGGTCCAGGAGCACCAGGCGACCGCCCACCATTACGACGTCCGCCTCGAGGTCGACGGCGTGATGCGCTCCTGGGCGGTGCCCAAGGGCCCGTCGCTGGATCCCGCGGTCAAGCGGCTCGCTGTGCAGGTCCCCGATCACGACACCGAGCACAACAGCTTCGAGGGCCCTGGCCACGGCGGCGGGGTGATCGTGTGGGACCGCGGGACTTATGAGCAGGGCGGCCGCGTACCGTGGCCCGAGGCGCTGGACCGCGGCCACGCGGTGTTCGTCCTGCACGGCGAGAAGCTTCAGGGCGGGTTCGCGCTGCAGCGCACCGGTCGCGGTGACCCCCCGCAGTGGCTGCTCATCAAGCGCCGCGACGACCACGCGCGCTCGGGGTCAGACATCGCCGCCGAGCGCCCCGAGTCCGTGGTCACGGGCCGGACGCTCGGCGAGACCATCGACGGCTGAGCTCAGCCGTCGTTCTCGGTCAGCTCCTTGAGGAACGCCTTGAGGTTGGTGACGTGCTGGCCGTTGAGGGTGACGAAGCAGTTGGCGTCGACCACGGCGGCCAGCGTCCCACCCTGGAAAACGTCGGACGCGCTCAGGCAGTAGCTCTTGCGGTAGGCCAGCCACGCCCGGTGGCCGGCGAGGAGGTCGCGGCGGGCCGACGTGCCGGGCAGCGCGGCGAAGATCTTGCGGTTCAGCGCGTCGATCTGCTTGTCGCTGCGCAGGATCTGCTGCTCAGAACAGGCCTCCAACTGCAGCGTCGTGCGATTGCCGGGCTTGCCGGTGCACGGCATGGGGGTGAAGGATTCATGGATCACCGGTGGGGCGAGGGCGGTGCCGTGGGCACCGGACGCCCCGGCGGGTGCCGCGGTGGCGAGGGCGATGAGGGCCGCCGTGGTGGTGAGGACAGCGAAGGAGAGGCGCGTGCGCATGGTCAAGCTCCCGATCTGACGCGAGGGTGTGAGTCCCGGCAAGCTACCGGCCATGTGCTTCATCGAGGGTGACGTCCCCGTCCTGACCACCGCGCGGTTGAGGCTCGAGCCGCTGACCGGCGCGCACGCCGACGAGCTGGCCCCGCTGCTGGCCGACCGGCGGGTGTATCGGTTCACGGGCGGCGAGCCGCCGACGCTCAGGGAGCTGCGCGACCGCTACCGCCGCCAGGAGACGCGGCGCTCGCCCGACGGTCTCGAGCGCTGGCTGAACTGGGCGCTGCGCCGGCGCGCGGACGGCCGGGCGGTGGGCTTCGTGCAGTCGACGGTGTCCGAGGACCCGCCCGCACCCGCCCCGGTCACCGCGGTGCTGGCCTGGGTGATCGGCCCGGAGTTTCAGGGCGCCGGCTACGCGCGTGAGGCCGCCGGGCAGATGGTCGCGTGGCTCGAGGACGCCGGGGTCCGGCGTTTCGTGGCCTACATCCACCCCCGCCACGCCGCGTCGATGGGCGTGGCCGCGGGGCTCGGGATGACCGCGACCGACGAGCGCGTCGACGGCGAGGTCGTGTGGGAGCGGTGGTCAGTCACACCAGACGCCGCCGGCCATGACGGCGGTGACGTCTAGGTCGTCGTCCAGCACCACCATGTCGGCTCGCCGGCCGGGCGCGATCGACCCGCGCGTACGCTCCAGGCCAAGGACGTGGGCGGGGTTGGCGGAGGCGGCGGCCGATGCCTGCTCGACGGTGAGGCCACTGTCGTTCACCGCGCGGCGCAGCGCCTCGCCCATCGTCAGGGTGCTGCCGGCCAGGGAGCCGGTGGCGATGAGGCGCGCCTCGCCGTCGGTGACGCGGACCGGTTGGCCGCCGAGGGTGAACGCGCCGTCGCCGGCCCCGGCGGCGGCGATGGCGTCGGTGACCAGGACCGGGCGCGAGAGGGTCCGCGCCACGATGGCGAGCACGGCCGGGTGGACGTGCCGACCGTCGTTGATGAGCTCACACGAGATGTCCGCCTCCAGCGCCGCCCCCACGAGCCCCGGCTCGCGATGGTGCAGCGGAGGCATCGCGTTGAACAGGTGCGTGGCGTGACTCGCTCCGGTGGCGATCGCGGCCACCGCCTCCGCGTAGTCGGCGGCGGAGTGGCCGAGCGCGGCGACCACATTGTCTTCGCGCAGCCGCGCGATCGCGGGCAGCGCCCCCGCGAGCTCCGGGGCGATGGTCATGATGCGCAGCGCGCCAGCGGCGGCGTCGAGCAGCCGGTCAAGGATCTCGGCGTGGGGGGTGAGCATATGGGCCGGGTCC
>DATJTQ010000312.1:0-7207 GCA_035503355.1 Solirubrobacteraceae bacterium | reverse complement strand
GGGCGGCAACGACACCTTCGACGTGCTCAGCACCGATCCGGACGCCGTCACCGTCCTGGAAGGTGGGTCGGGCTCCAATACCTTCAACGTCTCCGGCGACGTGACCACGCCGGTGGTGGCGCTCAACGCCGACGGGACCAGCGGCGTCATCAACCACAGCGTCTCCAGCGCCGACCCGGAGTACAACGGGATCTTCGCCGCCGGCGTCCCCGTCTCGGTGGCCGGCACCACCGCCGGCCAGGTCATCATCGGCCAGCCGGCCGACGGCAACACCGTGGAGCAGACCGCCGCCTGCGCCACCACCCCGACCCCGGCCTCCTGTGAGACCTCGTACACGATCTCGCTGGGCGCAGCCCGCCCGACCGACGGGACGATCTGGTACGTGACGGTGGCCGCCGCCGCCGAGCCGGCCGACGCCAATCCGGGCACCTCGCTGCAGGTCTCGCTCGACGGCGTCACGTGGGCCTCGGCCATGGTGCTGACCTTCGACTCCTCCAGCGCGGCGAGCTGGGGCGCCATCCACACGGTGTTCGTGCGGGCCGGCGCCGGCTCGGTCAGCACCGGTGACCAGACGGTTGAGATCATGCACTCGCTGTGCGCCACCACGCCGTCGGCGCCGGGGACGTGCAGCGCGGTGGCCAGCATCTTCGCCGGCTTTGACGACGTGGTCATCTCCAACGTCGAGGTCCACGTCATCGACGGGGATCTGCCCGGCATCATCACCACCACGCCGGCGTCCGGCCTGAACGTCATCGAGGGCAGCACCTCGGTGGTGGGCACCTACGAGGTCCGCCTCACCGAGGCCCCGGCCGCCGGCGAGACGGTGACGGTGACGCTGACCAGCGACGATCCGCGGCTCGTCATGCCCGCTCCGCTGCAGTTCACGGCGGCCGACTGGGACACCGACCAGCAGGTGACGATCACCGCCACCGATGACGGCAAGGTCGAGGGCGTGCGCCTGTCGCGCGTGTTCTCGACGGTGACGAGCTCCCTGCCCACCGGCGGCGTGTACTCGGCGGGCGTTGTCGATGACCCGGTGGTGCAGATCAGCGTCTACGACGGCGACTCCGGCGGCGTCCTCGTCGTCCAGCCCACCGGCAAGACGATCGTCTCGCCCACACAGACCGCGACCTACACCATCCAGCTGACCCGAGCGCCGACGGCGCCGGTCACAGTGACCATCATCACCGACGGCAAGACGCTCATCTCGTCCGCGGACCCGCGCTTTGAGGCCACCGGCGGCCTGGGCGGCCTGCCCGCGGTCGTGTTCGCGGCGGGCGACACCACCCCCATCACCATCACCGTCTCGGTCAACCCCAACGCGCCCGCCTCCACCAGCAACCAGCCGATCCAGGAGTTCCCGGCCCAGGCCCACGAGGTCAGCGGGATCTACGGCCCGCTCATCATCGAAGGTCAGTCGACGGCCAACCGGCCCATCACCGAGGCCGTGGAGCTGCCCACCGAGATCGACGGCCCGCTCCCGACCCCGCCCGCGAGTACCGACACCGGCACCCCGCTCAACACCCTCAACGTCTTCAACGACGGCGATCCCGCCGACGAGACCGGCCACCTCGGTGCCATCTCGACCTCCGAATTCACGTCGGTGTCAAGCCTCTACGCGCAGATCTTCGCCGCCTCGCTGAACATCTCCCAGTTCGGCGAGATCGACGGCCTGGGCATGAGCGGGCCGATCACCTTCAGCCACGGCCTGGCCACCCCGCTGACCTTCGCCGGGGGCATCACCTACCGCGACATCGACGTCATCGACGTCATGCTCGGCACCGGCGCCGACAACTTCACGGTCTCAGACACCGTGCCCAACTCGATCACCATGATCCAGGGCGGCGGCGGCCTCAACACCCTGACCGCCACCGGCGGCGGCGGCTTTGACTCGCCGTTGCTGCTGATGGCCAGCACCACCCAGGACGGCAGCTACTACAACTCCACCACCGCCGACATCACCGGCGAGGCCCGGGTGTTCACGCTGCCGACCAGCGGCCACAGCGTGCTCGACGCCAGCCAGGATCCCTTCGGGGTGATCATGTACGGCGGCGCCGGGAGCACCTTCATCATCGGCGGCGGCGGAGGAGACCAGATCGCCGGCGGGTCGGGGCCGGATCAGATCTTCGCCGGATCGGGCAACGACATCATCCACGTCAACGACGGGTTCAACGTCGACCTCACCCATCCGCTGTCCGAGATCATCGACGAGAACCTCACCGCGCTGATCGTGACCCACGATCCGAGCCCGACCGACTCGCCGACGAGCGACCCGTTGCTGCCCACCTCTGACCAGGTCTTCGGCGGGGCGGGCCACGACATCGTCTTCCTGGACCACGGCGACGTGGACCAGTCCAACAACCCCATCACCGGCACCCAGGGTGTGGAGGACGCCATCACGACCGATCCGGCGTCCTTCGGGCTCAGCGACTTCCAGGGCGGCTTTGACTCAAGCGCCGTCGTGCTGGCCGGGTCGGGGGCGCAACGGATCACCGTTGACGACACCAACCAGCCCAACGTCGTGGTCAAGAACGGCTACGTGTACTTCTCGCAGCCCGACGGCTGGCTGACCCATCTCTCCAAGGTGGGGAGCACCAGCCCGGGTGCCGGCGGCAACGACGCGATCACGCTCGGCGACGGCAACGACATCGTGGTCGCCGGGACGGGCTTTGACACGATCACCGGCGGCGCCGGCAACAAGATCATCCTCGGTGACGACGGCGAGATCACCTGGTCAAGCGGCGTGGTGACCCAGGTCATCAGCCAGGACCCGGGGGTCTCCCTCGACGCCACCTTCGCCAACCAGATCACGCTCGGCAACGGCAACGATGTCGTCTTCGGCGGCTCGGGCGCCAACACCATCAGCCTCGGCACCGGTACCGACCTCGTCGTCGGCTCCAACGGTGAGCTCGACTACACCGCGGGCAAGCCGACGCAACTCGAAACGATCTTCCCCGACGACGGCGGCCGTTCGGCGATCACGGTGACGGGCCAGAAGGGTGTGATCATCACCGGCACCGGTCGGGGACCGGTGCGGACACCACAGGGCAGCAGCTACCTCGTCATCTCCAGCAACGGCGCCGCCGCCTTCAACAACGCCACCGGCTGGGTCCAGACCGCGCCGGCACTGCCCGGTGGCGGCTCCGGCACGGGTTCCGGCTCCGGGACCGGCTCGGGCTCCGGGTCCACCGGTACGGGCACCACGCCGCCGGTCACCACGGTCGTGACCCCGCCGGTCACCCCGATCGTGACCCCGACGACGCCGATCAAGCCGGTGACGCCGCCGGCGAAGAAGCCGACCAAACCCAAGAAGCCCAAGAAGCCCAAGAAGCCGTCCAAGCCCAAGAAACCGTCAAAGCCGAAGAAGCCCACGAAACCCAAGAAGCCGTCCAAGCCCAAGAAACCCAAGAAACCCACGAAGAAAAAGGCCAAGAAGCCGGCGCCCAAGCCGGCCAAGAAGGCCAAGCCAAAGAAGCAGGCCAAGGCCATGCGCGCGCCGAACAACGGCGCAGCGTGAGGGCGTTGGTCCTGATTCGTAACGACAAATGAGCAGCGTGTCTCGATCAGACCGTGCGGGCCTCGGCCCAGGTTCAGCAAAGGAGGAAGTAGCGATGTCATTCAGTCGCCTCAAGCGCGTCGCGGCGGGGGTGGCGCTCGGCGTTCTCGGCGGCGCGGTCCTGGGGATCTCGAGCGCGTCCGCGAGCCCGGTGGCCACCATCACTGCCGTCCAGTCCAGCCACACACTGCTCAGCTGTGTGAAGGTCCAGAAGATCTCTCAGTCGGTGTGCGTGGCCACCAAGCCCGGACCGACGGGCCCAAGGGGTCCCGCCGGCCCCCGCGGTCTGCAGGGCGCCGCCGGCCCGGCGGGCCCGACCGGCGCCACGGGCGCCACCGGCCCCGCGGGGGCGACGGGTCCGCAGGGACCCGCCGGACCCACGGGGGCCACCGGCGCCACCGGCGCCACCGGACAGCGCGGGGTGCAGGGCCCGCAAGGCCTGGCCGGCTGCGTCGCCGGCGGCAGCACCACGTGCACGACCGTCGTGCACGGCAACAAGATCGGCCCCATCGTCGCCAGCGGCACGTCGCTGACCGGCTCTGAGACCTTCTCGGTGGCGCAGTGCCCGCCCACCGATCCCGAGGTCTACGGGGGCGGCGGCCTGATCGTCAAGAACGGGACCAACAGCGGCGGGGACGTGGTCATGCTCGAAGCGAGCTACCCGGGCACGTTTGCCGGGTCCGGTGCCGAGGTGGCGCCGATCACCGGCACCAGCGCCTCGGCCAACGCCTACGAGGCCAAGGCCGTCGTCTCCGTCCTGACCAGCGGCGACAACTACACCCTGCAGGCCTACGCGGTCTGCGGTCCCTGAGCACGGGTCGGCCGGCCGCACCCCGCACGATCGAGACCACCCGGGATCCCGGCCTGAGGCCGGGATCCCGCGTCGTCGTGACCGGGCCCGCGGACGGCGATCCCGGGTTCCCCGCCTGATAGCCTCGACCGCGGCATGGGGCGAATGACGCAACTGCTGGTGTCGCTCGTCGTCGCCTCCGTATTGGCCATGGTGGCCGCCGGCTCCGCGGCGGCCGACGAGTGGTTTCCCCATCCCAACGGGGCCACCTGGACCTACAGCTGGTCCGACACCCAGTTCAACCCGTCAGGGACGACCGAGGCGGTGACCGTCTCGAGCCAGAACGCCGCCAACGGCTGCGGCTGGGATCTCGCCTGGACCGGCACGACCGACGTTCCGCTGTCGGGCGGCACCGGGCCCGTGATCTCCCAGGCTGACGACGGCACGATCTGCTTCCGCGACCAGACCTACGGGCTGGAGAACACCGACTGGTCCGCGAGCGCGCCGCCCATCGACGAGCCGTCGCTGTGCGCCCAGGCGTCAAGCTGCTCCGACAGCCTGGGCAGCACCCTGTTCGACGTCATCTGGGGGTCGCGGAATCCCGTCATCTCCGAGCCGCTGCTCAAGGGCACGTCGTGGACGGCGACGGGGGGCGGCAACGGCAACGTGACGAGCACCAACCAGTACCTCGGCCTTCAGCTCGTCAAGGTCCCGGCCTTTCCCGGCGGCGTGATCGCCGCCGCGGTCCGCTCGCAGATCGCCCTCGCCGGCACGCCGGGCGACGACTACGGCTCCGGCATCCGCACCACCTGGTGGGTCGACGGCGTCGGCCCGGTCAAGGTGGTGTTTGACCATGTCGACGGCGCCGTGACCACCGCCACCCTCGGCGCCACCAACCTGAAGCCCAGCAAGCCTGCCTCCGACGCCAACTATTTCCCGATGACGGTCGGCGCCACCAACACCTACCGGTGGACCAACAACCGCCACATGACCCAGCCCGAGGTCGAGCAGGTCAAGGTGGCCGCCGAGGTCAATCGCTCGGCGCGCCTCACGGTCAAGAGCGTCTCCGGGCCGATCCGGGCGGCCGCCAACTACGTGTTCAGCCTGCGCCTCGACGGCCTGCGCACCACCTACGGCCAGAGCTCGGCGGCGACGCTCGAGAAGTTCCCGCGCGTGGGTCACGGCCGCCACTTCTTCAACCCGATCGATCTGATGGTCTACGGCTTCGGGCCGGTGCTGCCGGCCTACGCGGTGACGGGCGCACGCTGGCACAGCGGCAACGCCTTTGACTTCAAGCTCTCCGGGGTCACGGGGACGACGCGGATCGTCGGCCTGGACACGGTGCGGGTTCCGGCCGGCCGCTTCCAGGCGCTGGAGGTCCGCAGCACCCTGACCCAGAAGGGCTTCCGCTACGGCAGCGGGGTGCGCACGATGTGGTTTGTCGCCGGTCGCGGTCTGGTGAAGCTGACCTTCGCCCACCGCGACGGCAGCACCGACACGATTGTCCTGATCAAGAAGTAGGGGAGGGGCGTGCGCTTCGCCGCCGGCGGCGCGGCCGCCGTCCTCATCGCCCTTGTCCTGGCGGCGTGTGGGGGCTCCTCGAAGGACACGGGCCGCCGGCAGCTGGCGGCCTACCTGACCGCCGTCGATCGCATCGAGCGCCAGCTCACCACGCCATTGAGCACCGTTGACTCGGTCGACAGCCGGCTGGCCGCGACCTCCACCCACGGCCACGCCGGCACCGCCACCACGGGGCAGACGACCCCGACGGCCTCATCGGTGCCGGTCCGGACCCCGGCCCAGCAGCAGCGAGCCCTCGCTCAGGCCCACGCACAGATCGCGGTGGTCACCAGCCGCCTGAAGGCCCTGCCGGCGCCGGCGCCCGCCGGTCACCTGAAGTCGCTCATCGTCGCGCTCGCCGCGCGTCAGGAGGCGCTGGCCGTACAGACCGAGCGCCTGATCGCCTTCGGCCCCGCGTTCACCGCCAGCCTGCGCCCGCTGGGGGCCGCCGTGAGCAAGCTGGAGCGCGTGCTCTCGGTCAACCGCGCCTACGGTCCGGCGGCGGTGCAGCAGGTCTACGCCGACAAGGCGGCGGCGCTGCGCGGGTTCGCCGCGACCCTCAGCACCGTCCTGGCCTCCCTCGGCCGCCTGCGGCCCCCGAGCTCCTCCCAGCCCACCGACACTGCCGAGCAGCGGTCCCTGACGCGCATGCGGGCCGCCGCGCTCACCGTCGCCGCTGACCTGTCCGCCGGGCGGGCCACCGGCATCACCGCCGCCCTCAGGCAATTCGATCGCGCCGCGAACCTTCCCGCGTCCCGGTCAGCCCAAGAGGCGGAGCGCGCCGCCATCCGCGCCTACGACCGCCAGGTCGGCGAGCTCAACTCACTCGTCGCCCAGGCCAACCGCGAGCGCGCGCGGCTGGCCGGGGAGAAGGGCTGACGCGACTACCCTGCGGGGAGGATGCCCACTGCACGTCTGACCGTGTCGATCGGCCCGGTCAGATGGGCGTTGCTGGCCCTTGCCCTCGGTGGCTTCGGCATCGGCACCGGGGAGTTCGTCTCCTTGGGGCTGCTGCCGAACATCGCGGGGAGCCTGCACGTCAGTATCCCCCAGGCGGGCCACCTGATCTCGGCGTACGCGCTCGGGGTCGTCGTCGGCGCGCCGTTGCTGACCGGGGCTGCGGTGCGGCTGCCACGCCGGCGACTGCTGATCGTGGTCGTGTTGACCATGGCAGCGCTGAACGTTGCTTCGGCGATGGCGGTCGTGTTCGCCGGGCTGACCGTCGCGAATGTGATCGGCGTGCCGGCGACGACGCTGATCGGTCAGCACACGAGTTGGCGCGTCGTGTTCGTGCTGGTCGC
>DATJTQ010000311.1:0-6510 GCA_035503355.1 Solirubrobacteraceae bacterium | reverse complement strand
GCGTCCGCGAAACCGGGCAGCGCGTGGGTCCCGGAGCCGGTGATGATGCCGATCGGCATGGCGGCCGATCCTACCCGGCGATGCGACCGCGATCAGACCGCGATCGCACCGCGATCAGACGGCGATGCGCGCGCGGTCGATCGATCGCCGCTGCGAGTTGAGCTGATCGTGGCGGTGCGCGAGGCCCGTGCTCAGCCACTGGCGGCTCTGGGACTCGAGCTGGGCCTCGATGTCGGCTGCGGGCAGGGGCCGGCTGATCAGGTAGCCCTGGATGAGGTCGCAGTCGAGCACCCGCAGCGCATCCCACGTCCAGCGGTCCTCCACGCCTTCGGCGACGAGCCGAATGTCGAGCTTGCGGGCGAGTTGGATCAGGGCGTAGACGATCGCCGAGTCCGTGGTGTCGCTGCACATCCGGGACACGAAGGAACGGTCGATCTTCAGCTCGCCGACGGGCAGCGCCTTGAGGTGAGCCATCGAGGAGTACCCGGTCCCGAAGTCGTCGAGCGAGAGCTCGACGCCGAGCTCGCACAGCCGCTGCATCACGGCGCTGATGCGATCCGGGTCGGCCAGGACCGAGGACTCGGTGACCTCGAGGATGAGTGCCTCGGCGGGGACGCCATGACGGTTCAGGGCGGCCCAGACCTCGTCCGGGAAGGTCGTGTCGAGCAGGTCGGCGACGGTCGTGTTGACCGCCATCTGCAGCTCATAGCCGGCGTCGCGCCAGCGGCGGGCCTGGGCGAGGGCCAGCTCGATCACGCGACGGGTGAGCTCCCGCGAGAGACCGGCGTGCTCAGCGGGCCCGACGAACTCCGACGGCGGGGCCAGCCGGCCGTCGGCGCGCCGCCAGCGGACGAGCGCCTCCACGCCGACGATGCGGCGGGTGCGGGCATCGGCCTTGGGCTGGTAGTGGACCTCGATCCCGTCGCCCGACAGCGCCGCGGCCAGCTCGGCGGCGAGCGAGAGCCGCTCGAGCGAATGGGTGTCGCGCTCGTGGGCGTAGAAGTCGTAGCGGTCGCGGCTGGTCTTGGCCTGGTACATGGCGATGTCGGCGTGGCGCATGAGCTCGGCGGCGTCGCGCGCGTGGTCAGGGAAGGTGGCGATCCCGAGGCTGCCGGTGACTCGCAGTGACAGCTCGCTCACGGTGAAGGGCTCGCGCAGCGCCCCCAGGATCGCCTGGGCGACCTCGACGATGGCCGCCTCCCCCGGGGCCGGATAGACGAGCACGGCGAACTCGTCGCCACCGAGCCGCCCGACCGTGTGCAGGTGGCGCAGCGCGTGGGTGAGCCGCGGGCCGATCTTGCGCAACAGCTCGTCGCCGGCATGGTGGCCAAGAGTGTCGTTGAGCTGCTTGAAGTTGTCGAGGTCGAGCATGAGCACCGCCAGGCCGCGGCCCGAGGCCTCGCTGGCCGCGATCGCTTCCTCGGTCAGCGCCATGAAGCGGCGCCGGTTGGGCAGCGCGGTGAGGTCATCGGTGCCGGCCAGCCGGCGCGCCTCGGCGAGGCCGCGGGCGTCGCGGAAGGCCACCACCATGCGCCCGATGGCAGCCAGCATGGTGACGGTGGCGAGGCTGAAGGGCAGCGCACTGAGCCGGTGCACGTGGTCAAACAGGAGCAGGGCGAGCGCTGCGAACATGAAGCCGCTGGGCACCAGCAGGACCGACCACGACGCGAACTTCGGCTCGGGCCGGCTGGGCGGGACCTGCCAGGCGGCGAAGGCGAGAGCCGACAGGGCGAGGAGGTAGGTGAGGTTGGTCATCGCGCTCGGACGGCCGGCGCTGCCGGTGGCCTGGACGGCGTCGAGCAGGTCGGCGGCGGCCAGCAGGACGAAGGCCGCGCCCAGTCCCGCCCAACCGCGGTCGATCCGCCAGCCGCGCAGCGCGATGATGCCGACGACCAGCCCGACGAGCAGCAGGTCCCCGACCGGGAAGGTGAGATCCATGGCCAGCGTGGGGGCGCTGCCGTGCCGGGAGAGGACGGTCGGCACGATGATGGCGGCGCCGATGGCGGCCAGACCGCCGCCGGCCACGATCCCGTCGAGCCACACGCCCGCCGGGGGCCGGTTGCGCCCGCGGATGCCGGTGAGGCCGACGATGCCCGCCGCGGCCAGCGGATAGAAGGCCAGCCACAGCACATCGGAGATCGAGGGGACCGGGGGATGGGCCAGGCGCGACAGCCACGTGGCCCACACGAGATCGCCGATCGAGTAGGCGGTGACCCCGGCGGCCACGAGCGCGAACGAGCGCCGGCGGACGTGGATGCGCAGCGGGCGCAGGCAGACGATGAGCGCGACCAGGGTGCCGATGGCCCACGTGAGCCAGTCGTCCATCCCCGGGTCAGCCCCGGCGCCGCCGACGCCCAGCAGCGCGTTGGCGGCGGCCACGATGAGCAGGACGCCGAGCGCGAGAAAGGCAGCCGCCAGCAGCCCGCGCTCGGCGGGGTTCAGATCAGCGGAGCGCGGAAGCGCGCGCCCAATTCGTGCCCTCATGGTTCCGGTCGCATCGACCGGCGCGACCGGGAACTTGAGCGCGGTTGTCAGCGTGCGTGAGCCTCGAATGAGGCGGCGGGCGCTCAGGCCGCCGCCAGCTCCGGACGGTTTTGCGCCAGATACTGGTCCAACGCCTCGGGCTTGTGCGTGTCCTCGTAGACCTCGTAGGCCTTCAGCCTGCCCCAGGACATGCGGCCCCAGATCACGTAGCGGTTCTCGTAGACCGTCTCGCCCTCGGCATTGCGCAGGTAGTCGTGGCCACGGACGCACACGGTGGTGCGCCACGGGAAGCCGACGGCGACGACCTCGTCGGGAAAGATCTGGATGCCGGCGGCGGCGAAGCGCTGCAGCCAGCGGGTGACTGCATCCTTGCCGCGGAAGGTTCCTGACCACGAGTTGCGCCCCGGGAAGGTGAGCTCGACGTCGGGGGCGTCGAGCATCAGGGTCGGGCGGATGTCGCCCCGCCGGGTGCGCCCCATGACAAAGGTGATCAGCTTCTTGGCCAGGAAAGATTGGATCATGTCCGCTCCTAGATAGATCGTTCTAGCGAGTAAAATAGAACGCTCTATCTAGTGGCGCAAGGGCCGGGTGCGCTGAGCCTGGTGGGGCACCGCCGAGGCCGGCGGCGCGAGCCGACCCGAGACCTGCCAGGCAGACCCGAGGAGGAGCGGATGGCGACGGACACCAAGGATCGATTCATCGATGTGAGCGCGGATCTGCTGCGCCGGCAGGGCTACGCGTCCACCGGGGTCCAACAGATCGTGCACGCCGCCAAAGCCCCCCTGGGCTCGCTGTATCACCACTTCCCCGGCGGCAAGGAGGAGCTGGGGGCCGCGGCGATCCGCCGCTCCGGAGCGCTCTACGAGCTGCTCATCCCCGAGATCTTCGACCCGGCGCCTGACCTGGTCAGCGCGGTGCGGCTGTTCTTCGAGGGGGCGGCCGCCCACCTGGAGGAGAGCGAGTACCAGGACGCCTGCCCCATCGCGACGGTCGCCCTCGAGGTCTCCAGCACCTCGGACACGATGCGCGAGGCCTGCGCCGATGTGTTCAACAGCTGGATCGCCGCCGGGCTGCCCCGGTTCACCGCCGAAGGGCTCGACGAGGCGACGAGCCGCGAGCTGGTGATCGGGATGATTGCGGCGCTCGAGGGCGCGTTCGTGCTGGCCCGGGCCACCCAGACCACGGAGGCGCTGCACGTCGCCGGCGAGCTCTGCGCCCAGGCGACCGAGCGAGCGCTCGACGCGCGGTCGGCCCCGGCAGGAGGGTGATGGCGTTCTGCACCACTAGAGGCACACACACGCGCCCACAGCGCGGTCGAGACGTCGGGGCGGCCGGGCGCAGTGGTGCCAGGAGCCGGCTCCACGCAACGACGCTGGGACAAAAGACGGCGTTTTCCGACGCTTTGTGTCCCAGAGTCGCCTGGCCGGGTCCGGACTCAGGTCTCGGCACGGTCGCTCGTTCCGACACAGCGTCGTCTTCGTTCGGCAGCGGCCTGCGCCGGCCCGTGCCGCGAAGCGACCCTGGGTCAAAACCTGGCGATTAACGCCAGGTTCTGACTCAACGTCGCGGGGGGAGAACCGCAGGCCGATCCCCTGGCTCGCCGCGCCGGCACGACGGGAGCGGCACGTAGGAATCCGTCACCACGACGGCCGCGCCGAGCAGGTTTATGCGAGCGACAGCCTCCTACGGTGCACAACACCATCACCCTGCCGCTACAGCGAGCCATGGGCCCCCCGAGAAAACAAGACCCGGGGGCCCCGCCGCCCGCCGAACCGCAGGCAGCGTCAGTGGCGCACCCGCCCGCCGCCGGCGCCCGGCTCGGTGGCCGGCCCGCGCGGCGCGGCGATCCCGAGCACCCGCATCGCCTTCAAACCGAGGGAGAGCTTCTCGCGCCCGTCGGTGGACGAGACGTCGAGCCCGGTGAGCTCGCGGACGCGCTCGAAGCGGTACCGGATGGTGTGGCGATGGGTGATCAACCGGCTGGCGGTGGCGTTGACGTTGGCGTCGCAGTCCAGGAAGGTGGCCAGGGTGCCGAGCAGGTCGGTCTCGTACTGCTCGTCGTAGGACACCAGCGGCCGGACCGTCTCGTTGTAGAAGCGCTTGAGCTCCGCCGGGTCGCTCATGTAGGGCAACAGCAGCTGGTAGGTCCCGGTCTCCTCGTAGCCCATCTGGATCCGCTCGGCGTCACCCTCCACCACGTTCAGCGCGAGCAGGGCCTCGTTGTAGGCCCGCTGCAGATCAAGGGGGTCCTCCACCCGGCGGCTGCGCCCCAGGGCGAAGGCGAACCCGCCCAGCCCGGCCTCGAGCTCGCGCAGGACCGCGGCGGCCACGCGCCGGCCGACGTCCCCGTCGCCATCGGGGATGAGCAGCACCACCTCGGCGCCATCGCCCTCGATGGGCGACGCGATGCAGCCGGCGGCGATCGAACGCCCCCCGCGGCTGGCCACCGCCAGTAGGCGCCGGCGCCAGTCGTCCTCGGTGGGGCTGCGCGCGTGCGCGCGGACGGCAGCGACGCACGCCCCTGCCGAGAGGTCGGTGCCGAGCTCCTTGCCGCGGGCCAGCAGATCGTCGCGATCGACCACCTGCCCGGCCAGCACCGCGCGCTGGAAGCTGGTGGCCGCCTCCTCGGAGGCCCGTTCGGGCGCGCGGACGCGCTCGACCTCGGAGGCGATGAGCGTCGTCACCAGACGCAGCACCGCCCCGTCGGGCGTGCCCTCACGGGTGCGCATGCGCAACTGCCCGACGGGCGCCTCCGCGACGCGCAGCTCGATCGTTGTCACATCGTCGGTGTCGCGCATCAGCGAGCGCTCGTCGGCGGGCGACCGCGCCGCCACCGCCAACACGGCGGCCGTGCGGTCGATGAGGATCAGGCTCGCGTCGAGGGCGCGCGCGGCGGCGCGCAGGATCTCGGGCAGCCCGGCGCCCGCTTCGACCGCATCGGTGATCGCGGCGAAGGCCCCGAGGTCGGGGGTGCGTGATCCGCCGCGCTCCGCGCTGTCGGCCAACTCGTTCACCCCATATGGCTCAGAAGAGCCGCGGCCACTCGAGGATGATCAGCGCGCCAAGCACCACGCCGCCGCCGATGAAGGCGGCCAGCACATAGAACGACAGGATCACGGCCGCGACGCGCTCCACCGGGCGGCGGTACGCGGTCACGGCGGGCACCACCAGCAGGAAGATGAAGGCGATCAGCCCGAACGCCCCACAGCCGGCGGCAACGATGTATGTGATCGTGGTGTTGGTCACGTCTCGCACCCGGAATTGTGCCGGAAGGTAGTCATAACCGTGGTCATGGTCGACAAACCGGCGCAAAATGCGGCCTGAACGGTCATTCGTTCGGCGCCAGAGCGCCGTCCCCTCCGCGAACGGGGTCGGCAACCACCGCGCCCGGGTATGTCGCGGCGAGCTCCGCCGCGGCCTCGCGCGCCCGTGAACGACCCCCGGCGCCCCAGAACAGCCCGATGATCGTCGGGCCCGAGCCGCACACAATGGCGTGATCGGCCCCGGCGCGCTGGACCTCCCCCAGGGTCTCGCCGAGCCGCGGGGCGAGCGACAGGGCGGCCGGCTCCAGGTCATTGACCACCAGCTCGTCGGAGAAGCCGAGGGTCAGCTGGTGGCGCACCACGTCGAGCTCGACCGGCGACCGGCCCAGCCCCAGCCGGTCAGACTCGCGATACACGTCGGCCGTCGAGAGCGGGAACGGCTGCGGGAGCACCACCACGCTGTAGGGGGCCAGCTCCGGCGCGGGCAGCAGACGGTGGCCCGCCCCCACTCCGACCCACGGCCCCGGCACGAGCTGGCTGGGGACGTCGGCCCCGAGCCGCCCCGCGATCCGCAACCGCGATGCCCCATCCACCGGCGCGAGCCGGGGGGCCAGCCGCAGGAGCGCGGCCGCGTCGGCGGAGCCTCCACCCATGCCCGCCGCCACCGGGATTCTCTTTTTGATGGTGACGCGGAGGGGCGGCGCCACCCAACCCGCTCCGCGCAGGGCACCCAGCGCGTCGCCGACGAGATTGGGTCCCTCGA
>DATJTQ010000310.1:0-15155 GCA_035503355.1 Solirubrobacteraceae bacterium | reverse complement strand
GGGAGCAGCCCCTCCAGCTCGGCCACGGTGATCACGGTCGCCTGGCGCGGGAACACCTGCTCCATGAGGCACGCGTGCACCGACGCATCACGATCGGCGGTGGCATCCGAGAGCACGTAGAGCGCGTAGTCGCGGTCAGCGCCGTCGCGGACGGTGGAGAGGACGACGCCGCTGGTGGAGATGCCGGCGAGGATGAGCGTGTCGACGCCGCGGTCGGCCAGCTGCTGGGCGAGGTCGGTGGTGGAGAAGGCGCCGACGCGGGTCTTGCGGACGATGATGTCGCCGTCGTGCGGGGCGATCCGCTCGTCGATCTGGGTGGTGGGGGCGTCGTCCATGAAGCCCTGCGGCCCCGCGGCGATGCGCGCGCCCATGCTGCTGGTCGGCGGGATGTTCTCCAGGTCGGCCTCGGTGAAGGCGACGCGGACGTAGCCGACGTGGGCGCCGCTCGCGCGGACGAGGTCGATGGCCGTCACGGCGCGGGCCACCAGGCCGTCGGAGTCGTCGATCATGCCGACGATGGCCTGCTGGTAGTCCATGACCAGCAGAGCGGTGCGGTCCGGGTCGATGGCGGGGACGTCGGTCATGAGGTGGCTTCCTTGTGTCGGGGGATCGAGGCGGGGCTGGGTACGTAGCGCCCGCCGCGCATCAGCGAGGCGAGCGCGCCGAGCACCGACAGGCCGGCGGCGACGATGAACACCACCGTCAGCCCGTCGTGAAACGGCCCGGAGATGAGGTTGGGGAAGAACTGGTGGCCGGTGAGGACCGCCTGGTTGGCCGCCGGGAGGGTGGCGAGCACGTGGGTCGAGCCCAGCAGGTGGGCGACCGGGTTGAGGCCCAGGACGGCGGCGAACAGCGATGAGACCGGAGGCAGCGAACCGATCTGATGAGCGACCGTGTGCGGAACGCCCTGCTCAACGAGGCCGGCGGTCAGGGTGTGCGGGAGGCTGCTGGCCAGCCCGGCGATCATCAGCGAGAAGAAGACGCCGATCGAGAGCGCGGTGCCCGAGTTCTGGAAGGTGGAGCGCATCCCCGAGGCGGCCCCGCGCTGGGAGCGCGGAACGCTGCCCATGATCGATGACGAGTTGGGCGCGGCGAACATGCCCACCCCGATGCCGTTGAGGACGAGGAGCACGGCGAACACGGGGTAGGAGAAATCCACCGGCAGCAGCAGCAGGCCGATGAAACTGGCGCCGAACACGAGCATCCCGGCGGTGGCAAAGCCGCGTGAGCCGAACCGGTCAGACAGATACCCCGAGATCGGGCCCGAGGCGAGGAAGGCCACGGTGAGTGGGAGCAGGTAGATGCCCGCCCACAGCGGGGTGTCGACGTAGTTGTAGCCGTGCAGCGGCAGCCAGATGCCCTGCAGCCAGATGATGAGCATGAACTGCAGGCCGCCCCGGGCGGTCGCGGCCAGCAGCCCGGCTGCGCTGCCCCAGGCGAAGGCGCGGATCCGGAACAGGCCGAGCTGGAACATCGGCTCGGCCACGCGGCGTTCGATGGCGACAAACACGCACAGCAGGGCGACGCCGCCGATCAGCCCGGCCAGGACCCACGGGTTGGTCCAGCCCATGGTGTGACCGCCGTGCGGCTGGATGCCGTAGGTGATGGCGATGAGCACCGCGCCCAGCCCGACGGCGAAGGTGACGTTGCCCCACCAGTCGATCTTCGCCGGGTGGCGCTCGGAGGTCTCGCGCAACTTGTGGTAGGCCCACACGGTCCCGAACACGCCCACCGGCACGTTGACCCAGAACACCGCGCGCCAATCGATGGCGGCGAGCAGCCCTCCGGCGATGAGGCCGACGAACTGACCGGCGATGGCCGCGATCTGATTGGTGCCCAGGGCGAAGCCGCGCTGGTCAGCCGGGAAGGCGTCGGTGAGGATTGCCGCCGAGTTGGCCGTCAGCATCGAGCCGCCGAGCGCCTGGAGCACGCGCCAGCCGATCAGCCACATCGCGCCCCCGCCCGCACGAAACGGATCGAAGGACAACAGGATCGAGGCGAGCGTGAAGACGGCGAAGCCGGCGTTGTAGATGCGGACGCGGCCGTAGATGTCGCCCAGGCGCCCGAGTGTGACCACCAGCACCGCCTGCACGAGGCGATAGCCCATGATCATCCACAGCAGATAGCTGATGTTGCCCGGGGCCAGCGGATCGAGCTGGATGCCGCGGAAGATGGCCGGCAGCGAGATGATCACGATCGAGCCGTCCAGCGCCGACATGAACACGGCCATCGTCGTGTTGGACAGCGCGACCCACTTGTAGCCGTCGTCGGAGCCCGGCGGCATCAGATGTTCTGGGCCAATCGCTCGAGCAGCGGCGTGATCGCCGCCAGCTGGTCCAGCTCGTCGGAGGTGAACTCCGTCGCCAGCGCCCGGGAGAGCTGCTGGACCTTTGCGGTGCGGCGGCTGCGCAGCAGCTCGAGCCCGGCGTCGGTGATCGACATCACCGCGCGGCGCCCATCGCCGGGGTCGGGAGCGCGCTCGATGAGGCCGCGGGCCTCCAGTGCGCCCAGCGTCGCGCCCATCGACTGCGGGCTGATCTGCTCCTGCTTGGCCAGGGCGCCGGGGGTGGTCGGCCCGCCGCGGTCGAGTCGCGCCAGCGCCGAGGTCTCCGACAGAGTCAGCTCCCCCTCCACGGGGATCTGGCGCATCCCGCGGACGAGCAGGCCGACGCTCACCCGCAGGGCGGCGGCGATCTGGTCAACGTTCTGGGACGCGGCAGCCGGCACGATCCTCAGTCTAGCCTAATAAGCCTGGCCTTACTAACTTCGGGCGGCGACGACCGGCCGGCGGCGGCGCATACGATCGGCGCCACCCCCGACGAGGAGCGCGCATGAGCTACGAGCAGATCACGGCCGAGGTTGCCGACGGCGTCCTGACCATCACGCTGAACCGCCCGGACCGTCTCAACGCCTGGACCCCGACGATGGGCGAGGAGCTGATCGCCGCCTTCGACGCCGCCGACGCCGACGACGCAGTGCGGGCCATCATCGTCACCGGTGCGGGAAGGGGATTCTGTGCCGGAGCCGACCTGCAGGGCGGCGGCGCCACCTTTGACCGGCGCGAGCGCCAGGCCGGCGACGGCATTCCGCGCGACGGGGGCGGCCGGTTCACGCTGCGCGTCTTTGACTGCGCCAAGCCGGTGATCGCAGCCATCAACGGCCCGGCGGTGGGCGTCGGGGCGACGATGACCCTGCCGATGGACATCCGCCTCGCCGCCGACGACGCGCGGATCGGCTTCGTCTTTGCCCGGCGTGGGATCGTGCCCGAGGCCTGCTCGTCGTGGTTTCTGCCGCGACTGGTGGGGATCAGCCGCGCCATGGAGTGGGTGGCGACCGGCCGCGTCTTCTCGGCGCAGGAGGCTCACGACGGCGGCCTCATCCGCAGCCTGCACGCACAGGATGAGCTGCTCGGCGCCGCTCGCGCCCTGGCCGCCGAGATCGCCGAGAACACCGCTCCGGTCTCGGTGGCCCTGGCGCGGCGAATGATGTGGCGGATGCTCGGCGCCGAGCACCCCATGCTCGCCCACCGGGCCGACTCCCGCGGGATGCTCTACCGCGGCCAGTCGGCCGACGCCGCCGAGGGCATCACGTCATTTCTCGAGAAGCGCCCCGCTCAGTTCCCCGACCGGGTCAGCGACGGGCTGCCCGACATCATGCCGGGGTGGGCTGCGCCCGGGTTTCAGTGAGGCTGCGAGCGGTGGATCTGCGATTTGGGCTGCGTCGTCCTCATTCGCGGGGGAAGAGCTTCTCGAGACGGCCCTCATACACCCCGTAGATGTAGGGACCCGGATGTCGTGCCCGCTGCATGATCCGATGTCGATTCTCGACAAACAGAGCTCCGACCCTCTCACCCCTCAGGCTCGCGTTCGTCACGACGAACGCCCGCGCGCCCGACTCGAGGACGGCCTGTTGCTCACGAGGTTTTCGTCGGATTTGATCGTCCTTCATCAGGATCACTAGACCGTCGGCCGTCACTTCGCGAATCCAGGTCTCGTCCTTGACGAACTCTTCGGTCTCCGGGTAGCGGTCGGCCATCACTTGGACGGTCGCCCCGGCTGCTCTCAGAGCGTCGGCCACTACGTGGCGGCCGAGGCTTCGGTCAAGAAAGAACTCGGGGGGACGCTCAGCTCGGCGGCTTGGTCTGGGCACGGACGATCGCTTCCACCGCTTCATCAGTCAGTTCGAAGTCGTAAGCGATCATGCGCAGCGGCTCGCCTGCCCAGAAGCGATCCAGCACGTCCTTCACTCGTGCGCCGGCGCCCTTGATCACGGGATATCCGAATCCCACGGTCGGATCCACCACAACCTGGGCTGGCCCGTACGACGGAAGCTGGAGACGTTCGGCGTATCCATCTCCCGCGTACGTGATGGCCTGCAGCTGGTGGGTGACCGTCTTCGTCAGCTGGCGCTGCCGTGTTCGAGCCACCTCGAGGTCCTCGTCGTCCGCCGCATACTTGACGAGCAGTTCGGCGCCGTCCGTGTACAGCAGCCTCGTCGCCAACGCGTGCTGTAACCCCAATTCGTCTTTGACAGCTTCGACTCCTGGTCGAATGCGATGACGTGGAACACCGGCACGGCGAGCTGCCTGCAGCACGAAGGCTTCCGCGAATCCAATGAACGGAATCCCGGCCTCGTAGCCTCGTCGGGCAACGGTGGTCACCATCGGAGCCCCTCCGTGCCGTGGGTTGATCCACGTCTGGAGCGTGGAAGTCGGTAGACCGAGATAGCGCGCAGCCTCGGACGTCGTGTAAAGGCCGACGCTCACGCGCGGATCGTCATCGGGCAGTTCGTTGACTTGTTGGCGCTTATCGATCGTGGTACTCAACGTTGCAGATCTCCATGCGCATTCTCGCTCGTCCGAGATTCGGCGCACATAGGGGTGCTTCCTACCCATCTAGTGTGACGGCACGAACGGACGTTCGATTCTCGCCGGCGCGTCACACATCCCGTGGAGCCGGACAATTCGGTTGAACGATGGACGACGTCGATCGGCGCGGGACCTTCGAGGAGCTGTTCGCCGCCCACCATTGGGCGGTGCGGGGCTACGTGGTGCGTCGCGCCCCGGCGGCGGCGGTGGAGGATGTCGTGGCCGAGACGTTCCTCGTGGCGTGGCGGCGCCTGGAGACGCTCCGTGACGATCCGCTGCCCTGGCTGCTGGGCGTGGCCCGCCGGGTGCTGGCCAACCAGCAGCGCGCCGAGCGCCGCCGGGGGGCGCTGACCGACCGCCTGCAGGGGCTGCTTCCCGGCTCGTCGCCTGAGTGGGAGCCGCCCGCGGCGATGAGCGATGAGCTCGCCGCCGCCATGGTCAGGCTCTCGCCCCAGGAGCGCGAGGCGCTGCTGCTGGTGGCCTGGGAGGGGCTTGACGGGGCGCGTGCCGCGCGGGCTGCCGGCTGCAGCCCGACCGCCTTTCGCGCCCGCCTGCACCGCGCTCGCCGCCGCGTCGCCGCATCCCTCGCCGACCCGGCGCTCCATCCCCATTCCTCCGTCGCCGGAGAGTCATCGTGATCACACACGAACAAGTCATCGCCCAGCTTGCCGAGGCCAACCCCGTCCACGCGTCGCAAGCACACACCGCACAGGAGCACGCCGAGGCCGACCGGATCCTGCGGCGCGTCCTGTCTGAGGGGCCGCCCGCCCGGCGCGGCTCACGCCGCTCCCGCACAGGGGTCCTCGTGCCCGTGGCGTCGCTGCTGGTGGTGCTGGTGGTGGCCGCTGCGCTGCTGAGGACGGGGGGGACGGCGACCCCGGCCGGCTCTCACCCGGGCGGCGGCCTACGGATCACCTTCCGCGCCGAACCAAGTCCGCAGGTCCCGCGGATCACCACCGCCGTGATGGAACGGACGATGACGATCATGCGCCGACGGCTGCGCACGCTGGGGGTGGCTCGTGGGTTCGCGGTCACCCGGTCGGGCGACAGGGACATCGTGGTGACCGGCCCCCGGGTCAGTGCCGCCGGGCGGGCGCGGCTCGTGCGCGAGGTCGGCCAGACAGCGCAGCTGTTCTTCTATGACTGGGAGGCCAACGTCCTGACGCCGAACGGCACGACGGTGGCCAGCCAGCTCCGCGCCCAGGACCGCAACGCGATGAGGATCAGCCAGGGTGGCCGATTCGGAGCGGGGACGCAGGGCGCGGGTGGACTGCCGCTGTATCAGGCGGCCCAGCTCGCAGCCAGGCAGCCGACGGTGCCGTTGTCGGCCACCCAGTCGCGCAAGGGCCCGCAGTACTACCTGTTCGGAGCCCCGCGGAGTGCGGCGTGCGCGGCGGCCGCCAAGGCCGCCGGCACCATCCCGGCGCGGGGCCAGCACTGCCTGCTCGGCGGTCCTGACTCGCTCAAGCGCGACCTCGACGCGGGGCTGCCGGCTGGTGTCACCACGTCCGACGGCGAGCTGGTCACCGTGCCCCAGGGAACGGTTGTGCTCCAGGCGGCCAATCCGTCGGCGTCTGACCAGATCAACCCCGCCAGCCCGAGCGCACAGTTCTTCGTGCTCAGGGACCACGTCGCGCTCGTGGGCAACGACATCACCAACCCGCGGGCGGGCACCGACGCGTCCGGCGAACCCGACGTGACCTTCGGCTTCAACGGCACCGGCCAGAACCGCTTTGACGCGCTCACCCGCCGGATCGCCCACCGCGGGGCCCGCGTCAGTGGCGGCCCCGGGGCTGCCTTCGACCAGCATTTCGCGGTGGCGCTGGACAACCAGCTCATCACCGTCCCGCAGATCGACTTCCGCCAGTATCCGGACGGC
This sequence comes from Solirubrobacteraceae bacterium, assembly GCA_035503355.1. GTDB lineage: Bacteria > Actinomycetota > Thermoleophilia > Solirubrobacterales > Solirubrobacteraceae > Palsa-465. The sequence goes on along the minus strand of DATJTQ010000310.1, from coordinate 8,409 downwards.
GTCATCGGCGGCGGCGGCGCGGACGTCACGGGCAGCTATACCCGTCAGTCGGCAGCCGATGTCGCCGCCGAGCTGCGCTTCGGCGCCCTCCCGGTGAACCTCAAGCTGCTGCGCTGAGCGCTAACTGACCCCGCTCGGCTCGCGCTCCTTGGCGGTGACGTGGGTGACGGGCAGGCCGATGGCCTTGGCCTTGCTGATGAGGTCCAGCTTCAGCCACCGCGAGATCCCCAGCGGCAGCGTCGAGATGATGATCTCGTCGTAGTCGCCGAGGTTGACCGCATCGTGGATGGCCATGAGCGGCTCGGGGTCGCCGATGCTGCCCGTCACCGGCTGCCCCGCCGCCTCCGAGAGCTTGGGCAGCGCGGCGTCCAACACCGCGTTGGCCTCCTCATCGCCCGCCTCGTGGGGATCGACCATCTTGTGCATCCCATGCGGCCGGCACGGCACCACCATGTGAAAGCGCGCCGGGCCCTGCTGAGCGCGTTCGTGCACCGCCTCCAACAGCGCGCTGTTCGCCGCGGTCTGATGCGCTACGACAAGGACACTGACCGAATCAGGCATCTGTTCACCTCCCGTGAGGCTGCATCCGGTCCCAAACGAGTATTCCACTGTGTGTCAAATGCCTCAAGCATCTGCCGGTAGGCTGCGCCGGTGGTCGCGCCGGACCTCCAGGCCCTGATCGGCGAGCTGGCCGGCCTCGTCGCCGCGTCGGGCGCGCAGCCGCGCACTCACGCCTACGGCGCCGGTCCCGAGCAGGTGGCCGACCTGCTGGTCCCCGCCACCCAGGGCCCGCATCCGGTGGCCGTCCTGCTGCACGGCGGGTTCTGGCGCGCGCGCTTTGACCGGTCGCTGATGGGGGCGCTGGCGGTGGATCTCGCCGACCGGGGATGGGCGAGCTGGAACGTCGAGTACCGGCGCGTGGGCAACGGGGGCGGCGTGCCCGAGACGGTTGACGACGTGCGTGCGTCGATCCAGGCGCTGCGCGCGCTCACCGCGCCCATCGACGCCGAGCGGGTGGTCATCGTCGGCCACTCCGCCGGCGGTCAGCTGGGGCTGTCGGTTGCCGACGAGCCGACCGTGGCCGGGGTGGTGTCGCTGGCCGGTGTGTGCGACCTCGACACGGCCTTTGCCGAGGCGATCGGCGAGTCGGCGGTCCGGGAGTTCATGGGCGGGGGCCCGGCTGAGCGCCCCGACGCCTACGCGCTCGCTGACCCGCTGCGCCGGCTCCCCGCCGGAGCCCGGGTGCTGCTCGTCCACGGGGCCGCCGATGACCGGGTGCCCGTCGCCCAGAGCCGTCGCTATGCGCAGGCCGCCGCCGCCGCGGGGGTCACCGACTGCGACCTGCTCGAGCTGCCCGGCGTCAACCATTTCGCTCTCATCGATCCGCGCGCGACGGCGTGGGCGGCGACCGCCGCGCGCCTGGAGGCGATGCGGTGAGCGCGGTCCGCCGGGGGTAGACTCGCGCCCGGATGACGCATGATGTGGTCGCCGTCAGGCGAGTCGTTGTGGGGGTGCTGGCCGCGCTGGCGGCGGTGGCGTTGAGCGCCGCGGCGCCCGCGTGGGCCGGCCAGTGGATCCAGGTCTCCTGCGTGAACCCCAACGGGACGGTGGCTCCCTCTGAGGGGTGGTCAGGCAGCGGCAGCGAGGCCGGCGCCGGTTCGAACAACAGCACCCTCTGCGCGCCGGGATCGCCGATGTCCGCCTACCTGAGCAGCGCCTCCACCGATCCGGTGGGCGCTTACGAAGTCCTCCAGTACGACCCCCCCGACGGCTCGACGCTGAGAGGCGGCACGATCCAGGTCGGACTGAGTGCCGACGGAGACGGCCCATCGGCGTCATCGGTGGCGGCGGTCTATGAGCCCCGTTTCGCCTACGACGGCAGCGACGTCTTCTTCCAGTGCGCCAACGGCCAGGCCCCGTGCTCGGGCGGCGCGGCGCCCGATGACTTCTCGGGACAGCTGAACCTTCCGGCGGATCGCGGCGGTGACCTGTTCCTCGGCGCGTCGTGCGGCGGGTCGGGCGGCGGGACGTGCACCACCGCCACCGGGGGCGCCTACTCCGAGGTGCAGGTGTATTCAGCGGACCTGTTCCTCTCCAACGGCGCGGCGCCTGGGGGCACCGGCTTCAGCGGGAGCGCCGTCCAGGGCCCGATCACCGGAACCGGTCATCTGGTCTTCACCGCCAGCGATCCCAGTGGCCCTGGTGTCTACCAGGTCACCGCCGCCATCGACGGCCATGTCGTCTACAGCGCCACGCCCAACACCAACAGCGGCGAGTGCACGCCGGTCGGCTCCTCCGACGGGGTGCTGATGTTCGATTGGCAGCAGCCCTGCCCGGTCACCGAGGTCGACGACGTGCCCGTGCCGACGGCCGGCTTGCCCGACGGCCCCCACCAGCTGGTCGTCACCGTGGTCGACGCCGCCGGCAACTCGTCGAGCGTCTTTGACCAGGCGATCATCAGCTCCAACCCACAGGTGACCCCCAAGCCGCGTAGCCCCTCCGCGGTGCACGCGCAGTTCGTCATCAGCTGGCACTGGCTCGGAGCCACCACCGTGATCCGGCGCATCAGCGTTCGTCACCTGCCGCGCCAGGCGACCGTCCGGGTGAGCTGCAGCGGCCGCCGCTGTCCGCGGCTGCGCCCGACGCGGGAGGGCGCGCGAAAGATCAAGCGGCTGTTCTCCGCGCTGCGCGGCAAGCGCTTTCACCCCAAGGAGATGCTGCACCTCACCGTCACCCAGCGCGGGCACCGCGCCGAGCGGATCGCGCTGCGCATCCGCAACAACAAGGTGCCGAGCGTGCGATCGCTGACCCGCTGAGCGCGCCCATGGGCCGCCACGACCATCCCATCATCGTCGTCGGCGGGGGGGTCGGCGGTCTGACGACGGCGCTGGCCCTGCACCGCCGCGGGCTGGCGTGCCGCGTGTTCGAGCAGTCGCCGAGCATCCGCGAGCTGGGCGTCGGGATCAACACGCTCCCGCATGCGATCGGGGAGCTTCAGACCCTCGACTTGCTCGAGCGGCTCGACGCCGCGGCGGTGCGCACCTACGAGCTCATCTACATGAACCGCTTCGGCCAGGAGGTGTGGCGCGAGCTGCGCGGCCTGGACGCCGGGCACCCGGTACCGCAGTTCTCGATCCACCGCGGCGTGCTCCAGGGCGTGCTGCGCGACGCGGTGGTGGAGCGCCTCGGCGAGGAGGTCATTCACACCAACTGCCGTCTGGCCGGCTTTGCGCAGGACGATGACGGCGTCACCGCGACCTTCGTCGACCGCGACGGAACACAGCGCGACCCGGTCCGCGGATCGGCGCTCATCGGCGCCGACGGCATCCACTCGACGGTACGCGAGGCGCTGGTGCCCGCCGAGCCGCCGCCGCGCTGGAACGGGACGATGCTGTGGCGTGGCGCCACCGACTGGCCGGTGTTCCTCACCGGACGCTCGATGATCATCGCCGGCGGGATGGCCGCCAAGGTCGTCCTGTACCCGATCGGGGCCGGCAGCGACGACGTCCACCGCCTCACCAATTGGGCCGTCATGGTCAAGGTCGGCGAGGAGGGCACGCCCCCGCCGCGTCGCGAGGACTGGTCGCGGCCGGGACGGTTGGACGAGGTCATGCCCCACGTCGCTCGCTTCCACGTCGACGAGGTGGACGTGCCGGCGCTGATCGAGTCCACCCCGGTGTTCTGGGAGTACCCGGTGTGTGACCGCGACCCGATCGGCCGCTGGTCACACGGGCGCGTCACGCTCCTCGGCGACGCCGCCCACCCCATGTACCCGGTCGGCTCCAACGGCGCCAGCCAGGCGGTCCTTGATGCCATGCGCCTCGCCGACGAGCTGGCCGATGCGGGCGGCACCACCGGCGATGTGGCCGCGGCGCTGGCCCGCTATGAAACGGCCCGCCGACCCCCGACCGCCGACATCGTCCATTCCAACCGCCAGGGCGGCCCCGAGGGCGTCATCGATGCGGTCGAGGGGCTCGCGCCCGACGGCTTTGACGACGTCGAGTCGGTGCTGTCCTATGCCGAGCGCGAGGCGATCGTGCGCGGTTACGCGCAGAAGGCGGGCTTCGCGGTCCCAGGAACCTCGCTCACAACCACGACAAGGAGAACCGGGATGACCCCTCTCAGCACACCCGACGTGATGGCCGCGGACGCGTCGGTCGACGGCATCACATGGAACATCCTCGGCCAGACCTACACGCCCAAGCAGGTCACCGACGAGTCGTTTGCCTGGCACGCGGTGTTCCCGCCCGAGACCTTCGTGCCGCCACACATCCACCCCACCCAGGACGAGTACGTCCTCGTCCTCGACGGCGAGCTCACCCTGTTTGACGGGGAGGGCGACAGCGTCGCGACCGCCGGGGACCTCGTGCGCCTGCCGCGCGGCAAGCCCCACGGGCTGTTCAACCGCAGTGGCCAGACCCTGACCTGCTGGTTCTGGGTGACCCCGAAGGCCAAGCTCTACGACCTCTTCGCCGGCATCGACGCGATGGCTGACCAGAACCCTGACGACGTGGTCGCGCTCTCGGCGCGGCACGAGGTGGAGTTCCTGCCGCCACCGAGCTGAGCGGGCTGACTGCGCGCGGGGCTGTCGGCGGGCGCCGTGCCCGGCCGCTCAGAGGGCGGGGGCGATCAGCCAGACCACAGCCAGCACAACGGCCACGGCGGTTGATATGGCGGCCCGCCGCCCGCGTCCCTCGATGAGGAAGACGAGGGTCATCGTTGCGGCGATGAGTGCGGGCACCGCCAGACCCCACAGCTGAGCCGACCACTGCCAGGCGCCCGGGTTGTTGTGCCATCCCGGGGCGGACGGATCGCACGCGTCGTCACATCGGAGTCCGTTGGCGTAGAGGGCGAGGAAAGTCATAAGGATTGCGGGTCCCCAGACGAACACGATGGCCGGGAGGCCGAGGGCGATCCGCTGATTGATGTTGAGTCGCGCTTGCATGCTTGTTGACCTTCGGTAGACGAGGCACGATACCACCTTGTTGACCATCGGTCAACACACTGACGGCGCTTGAACGATCGGCACATTGGGAAGCAGTTGCGCATGTCACTCCAAAAAACCGGGCGCGGTCGGCTCGCCTCGGGTCCACGATGACCGACCGGCACATCCGCGCCATGCTGCGCGGGGCCACCGCGGCCAAGATCCTCAACGGCTGGCAGGGCCCGCACCTGCTGGAGCGCAGTTACTGCATCGCCCCGTGTAACGCGGGGGCGGCGGAGCGGCCGCTCGCCGAGGTCATCTCCTACTGCGAGTCGCTGGCCACGGCCGGGGTGCAGCCGCTCTTCCGCGCCTCTGAACCACTGATGTAACGGCGCCGCGGCGTAGAGTCGGGGGCGTGGCTACCTGGGACGACGTGCGCCGGCTGGCTCTCGCACTGCCCGAGACCTCCGAGCGCGAGTCACGCGGGCACGCGCAGTGGCGCGTCAGGGACAAGCTGTTCGTGTGGGAGCGCCCGCTGCGCAAGCCCGACCTCGAGGCCCTCGGCGACGCCGCGCCGCAGGGGGCGATTCTGGGCGCCCGGGTCGAGCACGTTCTGGCCAAGGAGGCGCTCGTCGCCGATCCCTCCGGGGTCTACTTCACCACGCCCCATTTCGACGGCTATCCCGCGATCCTCGTCCAGCTGGACCTGATCTCCCCCGCCGACCTCGAGGAGGTCACGGTCGAGGCGTGGCTGGTCCGGGCGCCGGCCAAGCTGGCCCAGGCGTACCTCAGCCGGCGGTGAGGCCGCGGTAGATCGCGACGGTCTGGTCGGCGATGGCCGGCCACGCGAAGTGCTCCATCACCCGCTGGCGCCCCGCCTGTCCCATCGCGGCGGCCAGTGCCGGGTCAGCGATCAGGGTGTTGACCTTGGCGGCGAAGGCGCGGGCAAAGCCCGCAGGGTCGATCGGGTCGATCTCGCCGGGTGCCTGCTCGAGTGCAACCAGGAACCCGGTCTCGCCGTCGGCGACAACCTCGACGATCCCGCCCGTCGCCGAGGCCACCACGGCGGCCTGGCACGCCATCGCCTCCAGGTTGACGATGCCCAGCGGTTCGTAGATCGACGGGCAGGCGAACACGGTGGCGTGGCTGAGGAGCTGGATGACGTCGGTCTTGGGCAGCATCTGGTCGATCCAGAAGATCCCGTCGCGCTCGGCCTGGAGCCGCTCCACGCCCGCCGCCACCTCAGCGCCGATCTCGGGCGTGTCGGGCGCGCCCGCACACAGCACCAGCTGGGCCGCGGGGTCGAAGTCCACCGCCGCACGCAGCAGGAGCGGCACGCCCTTCTGGCGCGTGATCCGCCCCACGAACACCACCGACGGCCGGTCGGGATCCACCCCGAACCGCTCCAGCACGTCGGTGGCGGGATCCGGCGTGTACTCCGCGGTGTCGATCCCGTTGTAGACGACCCGCACCCGGTCGGGGTCGATGGCGGGATAGGACGCGAGGATGTCGTGCCGCGAGCCCTTTGACACCGCGATCACCGCGTCGGCACTCTCCAGCGCCACGCGCTCGCAGAAGCTCGACAGCGCATAGCCGCCGCCCAGCTGCTCGGCCTTCCACGGGCGTAGCGGCTCGAGCGAGTGCACCGTGGCCACGTGCGGGATGTCGTAGGTGAGCTTGGCCAGATGACCGCCGAACTGGGCGTACCAGGTGTGGCTGTGCACCACCTCGGCGCCCTCGACCCCGGCAGCCATGACCAAGTCGATCGACATCGCCTGCAGGGCGGCGAGATGGGGCTCGGAGCCCGCCAGCGCGTCCCAGGGGCGGTGGGCGTGCACCTTGGGGTCAGCGCGGTCAGCGCCCCAGCAGTGCACGCTGAGCTCCACCCGCGAGGTCAGCTCGCGAGCGAGGTACTCCACGTGGACGCCCGCGCCGCCGTAGACCTCGGGCGGATACTCGCGGGTGAGCAGCGCGACGCGCATGCTCACGTGGCGGCGGCGCGCGCGGGGACGCGGGCCCCCTTGGGGACGACCACCACCCCGCCGGCCGACACCGTGAAGCCCGCCTCGCGGTCGGCGTCGAGGTCGACGCCCACCTCGGCGCCCGGCTCGACGTAGACGTCCTTGTCGAGGATCGCGTTGCGCACCACCGCGCCGCGGCCCACCTCGACCCCCGAGAACAGCACCGACGCCTCGACCCGCGCGTAGGAGTGCAGGTGCACCTTGGGCGAGAGCACCGACTTGTCCACGCTGGCGCCGGAGATGATCACCCCCGAGCACACCATCGAGTCCAGGGCCTGCCCCTTGCGCCCGTCGTCGTCGGCGAAGACGAACTTGGCGGGCGGCAACGGATCGGGCAGGGTGAGGATCGGCCACTCCATGTTGTAGAGGTTGAACACCGGGAACACGGAGATGAGGTCCATGTGCGCGTCATAGAAGGCGTCCAGCGTGCCGACGTCGCGCCAGTAGCCGCGGTCGCGGTCGGTCGCGCCCGGCACCTCGTTGGCGGCGAAGTCATAGACCTGCGCCCGGCCCGACTCCACCAGCATGGGGATGATGTTGCCGCCCATGTCGTGCGAGGAGTCGCGTGATTCGGCATCGAGGTTGACGACGTCGATGAGCGTCTCGGTGGAGAAGACGTAGTTGCCCATCGAGGCGTAGACCTGATCGGGCGCGTCGGGCAGGCCGATCGCGTCCTTGGGCTTCTCGCGAAAGGCGGTGATCGTCTGGCCGTCGGCCGCGGTCTCGATCACCCCGAACTGGTCCGCCTGCTCAATCGGCACGCGGATGGCGGCCACGGTGACCGAGGCGCCGGACTCGACGTGCTGGCGGACCATCTGCTCGGGGTCCATGCGATAGATGTGGTCGGCACCAAAGACGATGACGACGTCGGGGCGCTCGTCGCGCAGCAGGTTGAGGTTCTGGTGGATGGCGTCGGCCGAGCCCTGAAACCAGTAGGGGCCGCGGCGCATCTGAGCCGGCACCGGCGCCACGTAGTTGCCCAGCAGCGGCGACAGCCGCCACGTGGTCGAGATGTGGCGGTCCAGGGAGTGGCTCTTGTACTGCGTGAGCACCACCACCCGCCGGTAGCCCGCGTTGACCAGGTTCGACAGGGCGAAGTCGATCAGCCGGTAGTTGCCGCCGAACGGGACCGCCGGCTTGGCCCGGTCCAGGGTGAGCGGCGATAGTCGCTTGCCCTCGCCCCCGGCCAGGACGATCGCGAACACATTGTTCTGGTCGGCGGTCTTCATCTCACCTCGCCTTCCTGCCGTGCGCGGTCTGGTGCGCACAGTTCAGCATGAACCGATCCGCTCGTGGCGGATTCTTTCAGTCCTTGGCGATGTGGGTGTCCGTTCGTCAGCGCCTGGCGGGCGGCGGTTTCGCCGCCCGCGTCAGGCGTTGACGGCCCCCGGACGTTCCTCGACCATCTGCTGCACCACCTCGAGTCCTAGCGCCCCCAGGAGCTCGGGATGGTGATGGGCGAGG
>DATJTQ010000309.1:0-6116 GCA_035503355.1 Solirubrobacteraceae bacterium | reverse complement strand
CGCGCGAAAACCATGTGGGGCATGGTTTTCGCGGGAAACCCGCGGGCGTGCCGCACGTTTCCCGCGATATCCAGGTATGCCAAGGCCGACGCCGGCCCAGCCCCCCGGAGCCCGTCACGGCGCGAAGCGGCTCAGGTCTCGATCGGCTCGAGCATCCGGTGCGGCGTGCGCAGCACCTGTGACACGGGGTCGGTCCGCGTCGGCTGGTAGCCCCGCCGGCGCTCGCTGACGAGCTCCTCGGGCCGCGGGGTGACATCGCACGTCTCGCAGCGGCCCGTGTCACTCAGGCGCGTGCCGCATGCCCCATGGCGGAACACACGGCTGTTGGGCCGCCGGTGCTTGCCGCCCCACACCAGCAGGGCGTGGATCACCGGCCACAGCTCGCGGCCGCTGTCGGTGAGCTCGTAGAGGTGGCGCCCGGCGTGCGCCGGGTCGGGGGTCCGGACCAGGATGCCGTCCTCGACGAGCCCATTCAGCCGGTCTGACAGCACCGCCTTGGGAATGTCCAGGTGGGCCTGGAAGTCGTTGAAGCGGCGCACGCCGTAGAAGGCGTCGCGAACGATCAGCAGCGTCCACCGCTCGCCCACTGCCTCCAGGGCACCGGCGATGGAGCAGTCCTGTCCGTCATAGGTCTTTCCAAGCATTGGAAGGAGAATTCTAGCACCAGGAGTCTGATCACTGAACTCGATCCATGGTAGCCTCGGTTCGATCATTGAACCATCACAACGAACAGGGGAGTCCGCGGTGAGCACGGCTCGAGTGCAGGTCAGAGCGAGCGCCATGGGCACGACGCGCACCGAATGGCTGCGGGCGGGGGCGGCGCTGTTCGGCGCTGCGTGGGGGTCAAACCAGTTCACACCGATGCTGCTGGTCTACCACGCTCAGCTCGGTCTCTCCACGGGCACGCTGGAGGCGCTGTTCGGCGTGTACGCCTTCGGCCTCATCCCCGGGCTTCTCATCGCCGGACCGCTCTCGGACGCGCGCGGGCGCCGCCCCGTGATCCTCGCCTCTGCCGTCCTCTCGCTGGCCGGCACGGTGGCGCTGATGGTGGCCGGTCACAGCGAGGCGCCGCTGTTCATCGGGCGCTTCCTCACCGGGCTGGGGAGCGGGGCGGCGTTCGGCACCGGCACCGCATGGCTGCGCGAGCTCTCTCGTCCGCCTTTCGGCGACGCCACCGACCACGGCGCCGCCCGCCGTGGCGCGGTGGCGATGACCATCGGCTTCGCCGCGGGCCCGCTCGTCTCGGGGGTGCTGGCGCAGTGGGCCGGCGACCCGCGCGTCGTCCCCTATCTGCCGCACCTGGTGGTCATGCTGGCCGTGCTGGCGATCGTGCCGGGGGCGCCCGAGACGGTGGCGCCCGAGACGGTGGCGCGCGGTGGCGCCGGTGCCATTGGCCGGGCGCTGCCGGGCCTGCGCCAGCCGCGCTTCTACCGCGTGGTCGCGCCGATGGCGCCGTGGGTGTTCGCCGCGCCCGCGGTCGCCTTCGCGCTGCTGCCCAGCGTCGTCGGGGCGGCCCACGCCACCGACGGCATCGCACTCACCGCGGTGGTGGCGATGGCCACCGCGCTGGCGGGCGTGCTCATCCAGCCGGTGGCACGGCGCCTGGACGCTCACGCGGCGGGCAACCACGCCGCGACCGCGGGACTGACGGTGATCGTGGCCGGCCTGGTCCTCGGTGCCGTCACCGCGCACGCGCAAGAGACGTGGCTGCTGGTCCCGAGCTCGATCGTGCTCGGCATCGGGTACGGACTGTGCCTGGTGGCGGGCCTGGTCGAGGTCCAGCGCCTGGCTGACCCCGAGGCGCTCGCCGGCCTCACCGCCATCTATTACGTGCTCACCTACATCGGGTTCGCGGTGCCCTATCTCCTGGCCCTGGCCGCGCACCTCACCGGCTACACGACGCTGCTGCTCATCACGGCCGGCCTGGCCCTGGTCACCGCGGTATGGGTCAGCCTCCAGCGAGATCCAGCGACCTGATGAGGCGGCCGGACTCGGCGCATCGGTCGGTGTAGCCGAGCGCGCGATAGAAGGCGTGCGCGTCCTCGCGAGAGCGCAGTGAGGTGACCTCGACCACGGTGCAACCGTGTGCCGCGGCCCAGCGCTCGGCCGCGGCCATCAGCCGCCGGCCGACGCCGGCGCGGCGCTGCCCGGCACCGACGCTCAAGGCGAGCACGCGGGCAAACGCGCCCGGGCGCTCGAATGAGGGCACGCGGTGGACCGCGACAACGCCCACCGCCGCTCCGTCACCGGCCTGCGCCACCAGCACTTCGCCGTGCGCTTCGGCCATCCAGGCCAGCAGCTGCGCCGCGGCGTGCTCGCGGTCATGGGGATAACCGAGCTCGGTGAGCAGCTCAGCGACGGCGTCGGCGTCGCGCGGGCTCGCCAGCCGGATGCCGTCGCCATAGGTGAGCGGATGGCGATAGTCGGGCTCCAGCAGGCTCATCGTCACGCCATCCCAGCGGCCGCCTGACCCGAGGGTCGACTCGCGGGCCACCCCGTCAACGGCGAAGCCGACCGCGCGGTAGGTGGCGAGGGCCGGGGCGTTGAAGGTGTAGACGGTGAGCTGCAGACGGTGCAGGCCCAGGTCGTCAAAAGCATGGCGCGCCGTGGCCCGCATGAGCGCGACGCCCAGCCCGCCGCCGCGGCGCCGCGGGTCGACGGCCACCCGGCCGATGTGCCCCAGCCCGTGGTGGCGCTGCGCCTCGATCAACACATGCGCCACCATCTCGCCGCCGGCGTCGACACCGGCCAGCAGTCCCCCGGACTGCGCGCGCGCCGCCAGGTCGCGCAGGAGCTGACCACGGTCAAGCGGCCACGTGAACGACCGTGGACCCGACCACTGCCACAGCGCGTCAGAGCTCTCGATCCAGGTCAGCAGGCGGTCGCAGTCAGCCGGTTGCAGGGCGCGCAGCGTCAACGGCGGCAGGGTGGTGCTCTGAGTCACGACCCTCACGATGGCAACTCGGCGTTGAGCGCGCGGGCGCAGAAATCCCGGTGGGGTTAACCCCACCGGCGATTCGGGGGTGCTCGGCTCGCCGTCCGCCTCCATGCCCCCGCGACACCCCGGCAGGCCCCCGGCAGGCTGACAACCATGAGAAATCCACGCGTCACATCCCCACCTCGCAGTGCGCCGTCCGGGCGTCTGGCCCGGGCAGTGAGCGCCGTCTCCGGCACCTCGGCTCGCCACCCCAGGACTGTGGTGGCCCTCTGGCTCGTCCTGATCGCCGGCTGCATCTTCGCCGGCGCGGCCGCCGGGACCAAGACCCTGTCCAATGCGGGCTCGGGCACCGGCGAATCGGCCCGCGCCGACACCGCGCTGTCGGCCGCCCATCTGAAGTCCCCGGCCACCGAGAGCGTGCTGGTGCGCTCCGGCAGCCCGAGCACCACCGCCGCGGCGGTGTCCGCGCTCGAGCTCCGTGCCAAGCGGCTGCCCAGCGTCGCCTCCGTCCAAGGCCCGCGCCAGACACCGGCGCTGTCACGCGCCGGGGGCCGGCTGCAGCTGGTTCAGGTCACGCTGCGCGGCGATCCCGATCACGCGGACGAGCACGTGGCGCCCCTGGAGCGCGTCGTCGGCTCGGTCGGCGCGTCACACCCCGGCGCGACGCTGCTCCAGGCCGGTGAGGGCTCCGGCGGGCACGCCATCAACCAGGTCGTCGATCACGACCTCCGCCACGCCGAGCTCATCTCCCTCCCGATCACGCTGCTCATCCTCATCGTCGCCTTCGGCGCCCTGGTGGCGGCCGTCGTGCCGCTCCTGCTCGGCCTGACCTCCGTCGCGGGGGCGCTGGGTGCGATCGGCCTCATCTCGCAGATCGCCCCCGAGGGCCAGTCGACCGGCCCGGTCGTTGTCCTGATCGGCCTCGCCGTGGGTGTCGACTACTCGCTGTTCTACATCCGCCGCGAGCGCGAGGAGCGCAGGGCCGGGCGCGACAGCGACGCCGCCCTGACGGCCGCCACGGCCAGCGTCGGCCGTGCCATCGTGGTCGCCGCGCTGACGGTCATGGTCGGCTTGGCCGGCCTCACCTTCACCGGCCTGGGCGTTTTCACCTCGATGGCGCTGGGCGCGATCCTGGTGGTGGCGATCGCTGCCGTCGGCTCGGTCACCGTGCTGCCGGCGGTGCTGGCCCTGCTCGGTGATCGCATCGACCGCGGCCGCCTGTGGCCACGCCGACGCCGCCGCCGCACCGCGGCCGCGCCCGGTGCGTGGCACCGCGTGGCCACCGTGATCACCGCCCACCCGGCGGCATCACTGCTGGTCACCGTGGCCGTGCTGGGGGCACTGTCGGTCCCCGTGCTGAGCATGCGCACGGGCGACCCCGGCATCCGGGACCTGCCCGTGACCAACTCCGTCCGCGTCGCCGACGAGGCCATCGATAAGGCCTTCCCGGGTTCGCCCACGAACGCCCAGCTCGTGGTCACCGGACATCATCTCGCGCGCCCGGAGGCGCAGCGGGCCATGCGTGATCTGGGACAGCGCGCCGAGCAGATGACCGGCGGCCACGGGTCCGTGACCGTCGATGTGGCCCGCGACGCGTCCACCGCGGTCGTCTCGGTGCCGTTTCCCAACGTGTCACTGCCCGCTCAACAGCGGATCGTCGACACGCTGCGCCAGACGGTCGACGGCACGCTCGGTCTCCCCGGCGCCAAGGTGATGCTCACCGGGGATGCGGCCGGCAACGCCGACTTCTCCGGACAGCTGACCACGATCACCCCGCTGGTGATCGCCGGCGTCCTGGGCCTGGCCTTCATCCTGCTCATCGCGGCCTTTGGCTCTCCGGCCCTGGCGGCCTCGGTGATCGGGCTCAACCTCCTCTCCGTCGGCGCCTCGTTCGGGATCCTCGTCGAGGTCTTCCAGCACGGCGTCGGCGAGCGGCTCCTGGGCTTCACCTCGGATGGGGCGATCGTCGAATGGCTGCCGCTGTTTGCCTTCGTCCTGCTCTTCGGGCTCTCGATGGACTACACCGTGCTCATCCTTGAGCGCGTGCGCGAGGAGCGCCGTCGCGGCCATGACGCGCGGTCGGCGGCGGTACGGGCGCTGGGCGCGACCGGGGGGACGGTGACGAGCGCCGCTGCGGTGATGATCGCGGTGTTCTCGATCTTCGCCACCCTGGGGCTGCTGGAGTTCAAGCAGCTCGGCTTCGGCTTGGCCGTCGCCATCCTGCTCGATGCCACCGTCGTGCGGGCCGTGGCCCTGCCGGCCGCTGTCACCCTTCTCGGGCGCCGCGCGGCACAACGCCAGCAGGCCTTCGCGCCCGTGGCCGAGCCCTCTGCGCTGCGATGATGTGGCCTTGGGAGCCAGCGGTCATGCCTAGCCCTCACGATCACGTCGTCCAGCGCACCGGCAGCACGCTGCTGGCCGCCGAGATCACCCTGTCGGTGGTGTGCTGCCTGGCCGTCACCGTCATCTGGGCGGCGACCGGCGGCGCCTTCTGGCCGCTGTGGGTGTGGTCGGGCCTCGCACTGCCGATCGCGCTGCAGCTGGCGTGGCAGCGAGCGCGGGCGCAGTCGCGCGGGCCGCGACGCCGGCTGGCCGTCCAGGGCTGGATCTCGGGGGTCCTGGTCGCCTACTGCGTGGTTGTCTGGGCGATCTCCGGATTCGGCTACTTCTGGCCAGTGTTCCCGGCAGTCGGCCTGGCCATGGCCTTCGCCCTCCACGCGGTGTTCTACTCGCCGCGTGAGACCGACCTCAGCGCCCGCGTGGATGAGCTGACCCGTACCCGCCGGGGGGCGCTGGACGTCCAGTCGGCCGAGCTGCGCCGGATCGAGCGCGACCTCCACGACGGCGCCCAGGCGCGCCTGGTGGCGCTGACCATGCAGCTCGGCCGCGCCGAGGCTCGCCTCGACGATCGCCCCGAGACCGCCGAGCTCATCCGCCAGGCGCGCGAGGAGGCCACGGCCGCCGTGGCCGAGTTGCGCGATCTCGCGCGGGGCATCGCCCCTCCGGTGCTGGCTGACCGCGGACTGGTCGCCGCGGTCGAGGCGCTGGCCCAGCGCTCGGGAATCGACACCACGGTCGAGAGCAAGCTCACGCAGCGGCTCCCGCCCGTGGTGGAGTCGGCGGCCTATTTCGTCACCGCGGAGGCGCTGACCAACGCCGTCAAGCACGCCCCGGGGGC
>DATJTQ010000308.1:0-14222 GCA_035503355.1 Solirubrobacteraceae bacterium | reverse complement strand
GCCGAGGTGGCGGTGATGGGCCCGGAGGGCGCGGTGAACATCATCCACCGGCGCGACATCGCCGCCTCGCCCACGCCCGACTCGCGCCGCCAGAAGCTGATCGACGACTACAAGGCGCATTTCGCCAACCCGTACGTGGCGGCGGAGCGCGGGTACATCGACGACGTGATCGTCCCCCACGAGACCCGCCCCAAGGTGATCACGGCACTGCAGACGCTCCAGACCAAGCGCGAGCCGGGCCCGCGCCGCAAGCACGGCAACATCCCGCTCTAGAGGGAGATCTCCTGGGCCGCCACGGCCCCGCCCTGCCACGCGTCATAGGCGGCCCGGGCCACTGCCAGGTCCTGGATGGCCAGGCCGGTGGAGTCAAACAACGTGATCGACCCCGACCCGACCCGCCCGGGCGCTTCACCGGCGAGCACCGCGCCCAGCTCGGTGACCTGCTCGCGGGTCACCAACCCGCCCGCGATGGCGCCGGTGAGCTCCCCGCCGTGGGAGGCCTGGTGCCATTCGTCGCAGAACAGGCTGCAGGCGGCCACCGCGCCGACCGTCGCCTCCGCCTTGCCCGGCCCGTCGGCGCCGAGCATGTTGAGGTGGATGCCGTCGCGCAGGTCGCTCTCGCCGATGACGGGCTGCGAGCCCGGTGTGACGCAGCAGACGACGTCGCAGGCCACCGCGTCCTCGCGGGAGCCCACCGACCACCCCAGCTCGTCGGCGAGCGCCGCGGCCACGTCGGCACGAGGGTCACAGCACACCCCGCCCGCGTAGCCGGCCGCCACCAGACAGCGAGCCGTCCACGCGCCGTGCAGGCCACAGCCGATGATGCCCACGGTGCGGGCATCGGAGGCGGCGAGCGCCTGCGTGGCCACCGCGGCCACCGCCCCGGTGCGCAGAGCCGTCACCGCGCGGGCGTCGAGCAGCATCAGCGGCGCGCCGGTCTCGGCATCCGAAAGACAGATGACGCCCATGACGGTCGGAAGCCCACGCTCAGGATTCCCAGGAAACGAGGTGATCCACTTCAGCAGGGCCACGCCGCCACCGCGGGCGGGCATGGCGCGAAAGTCGCCGAATGGAGGGCTCTGCAGGTAAATCTTGGCCGGCATCACCCAATCTCCACCGTGAAAGCGCAGGAAAGCGTCCTGAACCCGCGCAATCGCATCGGCCGGGGGAACAGCGCCGAGGATTGCCGGGTAGTCAAGAACCGGTAAAGGCTGCACGCAAGGCTGACGATACCTTTGGTAACGCAATGAACCGACGCCCGAAGCTCTCGATCGTCGCCCCGGGGGCCTCCGAGGAGGAGGCGGCCGCGGTCGTGGCTGCCCTGGAACGGTTCATGCGTGAGACCGCGCCGCGGTCCGCGCCCTCGTACGAAGTTCGCAGTGCCTGGCAGCAGGCAGCCTTACGTGAGGGAGTGGCTCGACAGCCGGAGCTCCTCCCACCGTGGGCCTGACCTCGCCCGCACATCTCATCCACCGCCTCGCCGCAGCGCTCGCCGCGGCGGTGATGCTGGCGGCCGGACTGGCCGCGGCGGCCCAGGCGGCCCCGGCGCGCGGCACCGCGGTCGGAGCGAGCATGCGCATCGGCCGCGCCCCGGCGATCCCGGCCGGTGCCTCGGCCCGTGGGTCCCTGCCCGGCTCGGACACGATCGACGCCACCGTCGCTCTGCAGCCCCGCAATCCGGCGGCCTTGACCGCCTTTGTGAAAGCCGTCTCGACCCCGGGCTCCCCGGTCTACCACCACTACCTCACCGTCGCCCAGTTCGCCGCGCGCTTTGCCCCCACGATTGCCCAGGTCGCCAGCGTGCGGGCCGCGCTGCAGGCGCAGGGTCTGCACCCCGGCCCCCTGGCCGCCAACGGCCTCTCCTTCGACGTGGCCGCGCCGGCGGCGACGATGGGGCACGCCTTCGCCACCTCATTCCGGCGCTACCGCGTCTCCGGCGGGCGCACCGTCTTTGCCAACACCTCCGCGCCGGCCCTCCCCGCCTCGGTCTCCGGGGTGGTGCAGGGCGTCATCGGCCTCGACTCGCTGCAGGTGCCCACGCCCGCCGGGCTTCAGAAGACCGGGCACGCCCGCCCCCACGCCGCGGCGGCGGGTGCCGCCTCGGGCGCCGCGGCGGCCAGCCAGGACCCCACCGCCCCCGGTGAGGGCCCAGCCTGCAACGGCGCCGCCAACAGCGGCGGCTACACCGCGGGGCAGATCGCCGACGCCTACGGCCTGTCTGACCTGTACGCCGCCGGCGACGGGGGCAGCGGCACCACCGTTGCCCTGTTCGAGCTCGAGCCGTACTCCGCGTCGGACGTCGCCGCCTACCAGCAGTGCTACGGCACCGCCACCCCGATCACCAACATCACGGTTGACGGTGGGCCGGGGACGGGGGCCGGCCAGGGCGAGGCCGCGCTCGACGTCGAGGACCTCATCGGCCTGGTCCCCAACGCCTCGCTGCTCGTCTATGAGGGCAAGAACACGGGCGCCTCGGCCCTGGACACGTACCGCGCGATGATCACCCAGAACCGCGCCAAGGTCATCTCCACCTCGTGGGGGCTGTGCGAGCCCCAGGAGGGGACGTCGGCCGCCCAGTCGGAGAACACGCTGTTCCTCGAGGCCGCCACCCAGGGCCAGACCGTGTTTGCCGCCTCCAGCGACGACGGGGTCAAGGACTGCAAGAGCGGTGCCTCGACCAACGTCCGAAGTGTCGACGATCCCGCCAGCCAGCCCTACGTGACCGGCGTCGGCGGCACCTCCCTGACCGCGGTTGGCCCCCCGCCGACCGAGACGGTGTGGAACAGCACCTGGAACCACGGTGCCTCCTCGGGCGCCTCCGGCGGCGGTGTCTCGACCATCTGGGGCGAGCCGAGCTACCAGTCCGGGATCGCCCAGCCCCAATCGTCGGTGACCTGCACCATCCCCAAGGGCACCAGCTGCCGTGAGGTCCCCGACGTCTCCGCCGACGCCGACATCGTCACCGGCTACAGCATCTACTACAAGGGCGGTTGGTCCATCTTCGGCGGGACCAGCGCCGCCGCGCCGACGTGGGGCGCGCTCGCCGCGCTGGCCAACGCCTCCGAGGCCTGCACCGGCAAGTCCGTGGGCTTCGCCAACCCGGCCCTCTACCAGGCCGCGCGCACCGACTACGGCACCTACTTCAACGACGTCACCAGCGGCAACAACTCCTTCGGCGGGCTGTCGGGCTTCAGCGCCGGCCCCGGGTACGACATGGCCTCGGGCCTCGGATCGCCCAAGGGCGCCGCCGTGGCCTCCGCGCTGTGCGGCTCCACCTGGACCCCGCCCTCCACCACGACCACCACCACCCCCGCCCCGCCCGCCGCGCCGGTGGTCACGCTGACCCACCCCTCGGCCCAGACCGCCCGGGTCGGCGACTCGGTCCGCGTCCAGCTGCACGCCACCGACAGCGCCGGCAAGGCGCTGACCTTCCACGCCACCGGCCTGCCCGCCGGGCTGAGCGTCGCCGCGGGCACCGGGGTGATCTCCGGCACCCCCAAGCACACCGGCAAGTCCAACGCCACCGTCACCGTCACCGACGCCGCCGGCTCCTCCGCCGAGGCCTCCATGACCTGGACGGTCGCGGGCGAGCCGACAGTCACCGGCGGGCTGACGGTGAGCAAGGGCCGCCCCGAGCTGGCCCTGAAGGTGGGCGCGGGCCGCAACGCGCCCCCGATCGAGTCGATCGTCGTCGCCCCCTCCAGCCAGGTCCGCTTTGCCCGGGCCGCTCGCAGCCTCTCGCGCGGGATCACGGTCCGCAACGGGTCAGGGCACCGGATCAAGAACGGCTCGCGCCTGCGCGGCGCCGACCTCGTCGTCACCCTCCGCACGCCGGCCGTGCGCACCGCCTCGCTGCGCGTCACGGTGCCCGCCATTCTGCTCGTCAAGGCCAAGAAGACCAAGAAGGCCAAGGGCGGCAAGGGACGTCATCCGGCCGCGCTGTCGACGATGACGGTGACCGTCACCGTCACCGACGCCCAGTCGTTCCGCACCGCCGTCGTCCTTCGCTGAGCCCCGGGCCCGCCATCTGGGCCATAAATAGCCGGATCCAGATCGGGTTTTGGTAATTTGTTCGTGAGCCCTTTCGCGGCACGCGACCGTTCCCAACCCGGAAGGACCCCATGGAGCCAGCATCGATCCACACCAAGGCACCTCGCACCGGCTCGCTGGAGAACCCGGAGGTGGTGGAGAACGTCCCCGGCCATGTGATCCCCATCCTCGAGCGGGAGTTCGACGACTTCGACACCGAGTCCACCCGATTTCTCAAGGGTGATCTCGAGGGCGACGAGTTCATCAAGTTCCGTCTGAAGCAGGGCGTCTACGGCCAACGGCAGGCCGACGTGCAGATGGTCCGCGTCAAGCTGCCGATGGGCGGCGTCACGCCGGACCAGCTCGACGCCTTCGCCGACGTGATCGAGAAGTACGTGCCCCTGCGCAAGGGCCACATCACCACGCGTCAGAACATCCAGATGCATCACGTGCCGCTGCCCGACGCCGCGCAGTTGATCCGCGAGCTCGGCGACGCCGGCCTCTCCTCCCGCGAGGGCTGCGGCAACACCATGCGCAACGTCACCGGCGATCCGCGCGCGGGCACGCTGGACGATGAGCTCTTCGACATCACGCCCTACGCCGGCGCCTACGTCCGCTACTTCGTGCGCCACCCGACCACGCAGGCCATGCCCCGCAAGGTCAAGACCGCGTTCACGGCCAACGATGCCGACAACGCGATCACCCAGATCCACGACATGGCCTTCACCCCGCGCGAGCGCGACGGCGTCCGTGGCGTCGAGGTGCGCGTCGGCGGCGGCACCTCGATCATGCCCCGGCTGGCTCCCGTCCTCTACGAGTTCGTCGAGCTCGACAACGGCGACTACCTCAAGGTCACCGAGGCCTGCATGCGGATCTTCGACCGCCAGGACTTCCTACGCGTCAACCGCGCCCGCGCGCGCATCAAGGTGCTGATCGACAAGGTCGGCATCGACGCCTTCCGCGAGATGGTCGAGGAGGAGCTCGAGGGCGAGTGGGTGGCCGAACGCGACTTCTCGATCGACGAGCTCTTCTACGACGTCGACGAGGAGGCCAACGCCCCCGCGCCGAGCACCCAGAACGCCTCACCCAACGGCGACCGCCGCCAGTTCGACCGGTTCGTGGAGACCAACGTCCGGTCCCAGCGCCAAAAGGGCTTCTCCACCGTGGAGGTCAAGGTGGTGCGGGGCGACCTCACCCCGGACCAGCTGCGCGGGCTGGGCGAGATCATGCGCACCTACTCCGGCGGCTTCGCCCGCACCACTGTCCACCAGAACCTGGTGCTGCGGTGGGTGCGTGACCAGTCGGTCTACGAGGTGTGGCAGGCCCTGCTCAAGCTCGAGCTCGGCGAGGCCGGCGCGGACGAGATCTCCGACGGCGTCAGCTGCCCGGGGACCGATTCCTGCAAGCTCGGCATCACCAGCTCGATGGGGCTCAACGGGGCCATTCAGGAGCGCATCACGCAGATGTCCATCGATGACCCGCTGACGCGCCGCATCCACATCAAGAACAGCGGCTGCCCCAACGGCTGCGGCCAGCACCACATCGCCGACATCGGCTTCTACGGGGCCTCGATCAAGGTCGGCGACAAGACCGTTCCGGCCTACATCCCGCACATCGGGGGTAAGTACGAGGGCGGCGAGGTGCGCTACGGCCAGCGGCTCAAGGCGCGCCTGCCCGCCAAGCGCGTTCCCGAGGCGGTCGAGCGCTGGGTACGCTTCTACGAGTCCGATCGTCAGGACGGCGAGCTGTTCCCGGCATTTGTGGACCGCGTCGGCGTCTCCGAGTTCGAGGGCCGCGTGAAGGATCTGACGATGCCGATCGAATTCAACCTCGAGAACATGAACTACTTCATCGACTACAACCGCGAGGCCCCCTTCCAGGTCATCCGCGGAGAGGGCGAGTGCGCGGTTTGAGCACCACCGTCCCCAATCTCGACGGCGCGACCGCGCAGGAGGTCCTGACCTACGGGCTGGAGCGCTTCCACCCGCGGCTGACGCTGGCCTGCTCCTTCCAGAAGGAGGAGTCGGTGCTGTTCCACATGCTCTCGGAGCTGGCCGGCGATCGCGGGCCCCTCCATGCCTTCACCATCGATACCGGGGTGCTCTTCCCCGAGACGCTGGCCACCTGGAAGCAGTTCGAGGACCGCTTCCCCGACGTGCAGATCCGGGTCATGGACGCCCGCAGCCCGGATGAGCCGTGGACCGTGCAGAACTGCTGCAGCGCGGCCAAGGTGGCGGGGCTGGAGGCGGCGCTGGCCGACGTCGACGCCTGGATCACCGGCATCCGCCGCGAGCAGGCCCCCACGCGGGCCGCGGCGCCCAAGCTCGAGCAGGACGAGCGGCGCGGCATCTGGAAGCTCAACCCGCTCGCCGACTGGTCAGAGAAGGACCTCTGGACCTACATCTTCACGCACGACCTGCCCTACAACCCGCTCCATGACCAGGGCTACGCCTCCATCGGCTGCGCCCCCTGCACCCAGCCCGGCGAAGGCCGCGAAGGCCGCTGGGCCGGCTCTGAGAAGACCGAGTGCGGGATCCACGTGGTGTAGGGCCCGTGTCAGTTCGCCTGTTACCCCGCCGCCCCAGCTATATCCGTCCCGGATAGCGTCAAGCCCCCGACCAGCCTGCCCGCTGATGAACCCAGTCCATTACGAGCTGTCCCACCTTCAGACCCTCGAGGCTGAATCCATCCACATCTTTCGTGAGGTGGCCGCCCAGTTCGAGCGTCCCGTGCTGCTCTTCAGCGGCGGCAAGGACTCGATCGTGCTGTTGCGGCTGGCCGAGAAGGCCTTCCGCCCCGGGAAGTTCCCCTTCCCGGTCATGCACGTCGACACCGGCCACAACTTCCCGGAGGTCATCGCCTTCCGTGATCGGATCGTGTCGTCGCTCGGCGAGCGGCTGATCGTCGCCTCCGTGCAGGACTCGATCGACAAGGGCCGGGTCACCGAGGAGACCGGCCCCCGCGCCTCGCGCAACCGGCTGCAGACCACCACGCTGCTCGACGCGATCGAGGAGCACGGCTTTGATGCGGCCTTCGGCGGCGCTCGCCGCGACGAGGAGCGCGCCCGCGCCAAGGAGCGCGTGTTCAGCTTCCGCGACGACTTCGGTCAGTGGGACCCCAAGCGCCAGCGGCCCGAGCTGTGGTCGCTCTATAACGGCAGCATCCGCAAGGGCGAGCACGTCCGCGTCTTCCCCATCTCCAACTGGACCGAGCTCGACGTCTGGCAGTACATCGGATCCGAGGGCCTGGAGATGCCGTCGATCTACTTCTCCCACGAGCGAGAGGTGTTCGCCCGCGACGGGATGCTCTACGCCCTCAACGACTTCATCGAGCTGATGGACGGCGAGGAGCCGTTCACCGAGTCGGTGCGCTACCGCACCGTCGGCGACATGACCTGCACCGGCGCGGTGCGCTCCACGGCCGCGACCCTCGAGGATGTCGTGACCGAGATCGCTGCCACCCGGATCACCGAGCGGGGCGAGACGCGCGCCGATGACCGCGTCACCGAGGCGGCGATGGAGGATCGGAAGCGTGAAGGCTATTTCTGAGATGCAGGACAACGGTTCGGTCCCGACCTCGGCCCCAGCTCCCGTGGCCGACGGCTACGCCATCCGCCGCCGGCACTCGGAGCTGCTGCGGATCGCCACCGCCGGCTCGGTGGACGACGGCAAGTCCACCCTCATCGGGCGCCTCCTGCACGACTCGAAGTCGATCTTCGAGGATCAGATGGAGCATGTGGTGCAGACCTCGGAGCGCCGCGGCGACGGGTACCTGAACCTGGCGCTGCTCACCGACGGCCTGCGCGCCGAGCGCGAGCAGGGCATCACCATCGACGTCGCCTACCGCTACTTCGCCACTCCGCGGCGCAAGTTCATCATCGCCGACACCCCCGGCCATGAGCAGTACACCCGCAACATGGTGACCGGCGCCTCCACCGCGGACGCGTCGATCGTGCTGGTGGACGCCCGCAAGGGCGTGTCGGAGCAGACCCGGCGCCACATGTTCATCGCCTCGCTGCTGCGGATCCCCCATCTCGTGGTGTGCGTGAACAAGATGGACCTCGTCAACTACGACGAGGACGTCTTCTACAACATCCTGGAGGAGGTCACCGACTTCTCGTCGCGCCTCCAGGTGCCCGACATCACCTTCGTCCCCATCTCGGCGCTGCACGGCGACAACGTGGTGGAGCGCTCGCACAACATGCAGTGGTTCGGCGCCGCTCCGCTGCTCTATCACCTCGAGCATGTCGTCATCGCCCAGGACCGCAACCTCAACGACGTCCGCTTCCCCGTGCAGTGGGTCATCCGCCCGATGAGCGATTCGCACCACGACTACCGCGGCTACGCCGGCCAGGTGGCCGGTGGGGTCATCTGCCCCGGCACCGAGGTCGTGGCCCTGCCCGGCGGCCAGAAGACGACGGTGGCCTCGATCGACACCTTCGACGGCGAGCTCGAGGCGGCGTTTCCCACCATGAGCGTGGCCCTGCGCCTCGCCGACCAGATCGACATCTCGCGAGGCGACATGCTGGTGGAGGCCGAGGATCAGCCCACCGCGGCCCGCGAACTGGAGGCCCACCTCTGCTGGATGAGCGAGCAGCCCCTGACGCCCCGCGGCAAGTACACGATCAAGCACACCACTCGCTCGGCCCGGGCCATCGTGGAGGAGATCGACCACCGCGTGGACATCAACACGCTCGAGCACGTCAAGGCTGAGCAGCTCGGCCTCAACGAGGTCGGGCGGGTGCGCCTGCGCTGCTCGTCGCCGCTCGTCGTCGACCCCTACTCGCGCAACCGCACCACCGGCAGTTTCATCCTCATCGACGAGTCGACCAACGACACCGTCGCCGCGGGGATGGTCATCAACGCGACCTCCTAGAGGCGGGCGGCCACCGCGCCGACCGCCAGCAGCACCAGGGCCGGCCACAGGGCGCCGAGCGCGCGCTCGAGCGGGGCGGCGAGCTCCTGCGCGTCGAGGGTGCGGCTCTCCCCGGTGCGCAGCGTCTGGGTGCCGGTGACCTCGGCGGTACGCCGGCGCAGCTCCCGCGCCGGGGTGCTGAGACGGCGCTGGGCCACGCTGAGCAGGGTGCAGGCGGCCGCCACCAGCAGCCCGGCCGGGCGCACCTGCAGGGCGTTGACGAAATAGCCGGTGAAGGCGGGGAAGCCGCCCCAGGCCAGCGCGAACCACACGTCGTCATGGATCCGTCCGCCGAACAGCTCCAGGTTGTAGGCGACGACAAGAAAGGCGCCGAGGGCGACCAGCGGCGCCAGCCACGCCGAGATCGTGATCGTGCCCGCCACGCCGATGGCCACCGCCCCGGCCAGGCTGACCACGGCGAGCGCGATCAGGGTGGTGTCGGACAGGCGGGTCTGCAGCGGGCGCCCATGCAGCTCGTCCAGCGCGTGGGCGGCGATTCCGACGGCGAGGAAGAAGGCGGCCAGGGCGGCGCCGAGCCGGCCGGCGTGGACGGTGGGCGCGACCGCGGCGCCGAGCGCCACGTAGCTGAGATGCCAGGCCGTGTAGGGCGGGTGCAGCAGGGTGACGAAGTCGCGCCACCCGCCGGGAGCCAGCGCGTAGAAGGCCGGCCGCGCCAGCCGCGTCCGGGGCTCAGGTGCGGTGGCCGTCTCGGACCCCCCACATGACGACGCCTGCGCCGAAGCTCATCGGGCGCTCGACGACCCCCTCGATTCCCGCGTGCCGCCACAGCGCCGGGAGGTCCGGGTAGGCGCTATGGAACTGCTCGATGTTCGGGCCCAGGAACCGCCCCACCTCAAACCAGGCGGTGGAGACCGCGCGACCGATGACCGGCAGGCCCACCCGGGTGTGCACGCGCCACAGCTCGCGCAGCACGGGGTTCTCCGGGACGCCGAACTCCACCATCCCGACCCGCCCTCCCGGCGTGACCACCCGCGCGAGCTCGGCCATCGTCGCGGCCGGGTCATCCACGTAGCGCAGCAGGTAGGTGAAGGTCAGCGCGTCAAAGGAGGCGTCGTCGAAGGGGAGGTGCTCGGCCTCGCCCTGGACGAACGTGATGCTCGGGTGCGGATGCGTCCGGGCCACGTCCAGCATTGCCTCTGATTGGTCCAGCGCGGTCACCTCGGCGCCGCGGGCCGCGAGCGCGCGGGCCACCATGCCGGTCCCGGTGGCCACGTCGAGGATGCGCTGCCCGGGTCCCGGAGCGACGGCGTCCACCATCGCCCGCCGCCAGCGCGGATCCTGGCCAAAGCTCATCACCGCTCCGGTGCGGTCATAGCGCCGCGGCAGCCCTTGGAAGAGCTGGAGCGCGTGACGCTTGCGGGGGGACGCGGCGGCGGATTCCACGGCTGGCCCCAAGACTACGGGCTGCGCGGGGGCCTCCGGGCCACCTGCCGACGTTCACAAAGGCGTACCGACGGGTAAAGTAGCCGCCGCATGTTCTCGAAGGTGTTGATCGCCAACCGCGGCGAGATCGCGGTCAGAATCCTGCGCGCCTGTGAGGAGCTCGGGATCGCCACGGTGGCCGTGTACTCCGAACTCGATCGCGACGCGCTGCACGTCAAGCGCGCCGATGAGGCCTACCTGCTCGGTCCCGGGCCGGCCTCGGAGAGCTACCTCAACATCGAGAAGATCATCGAGGTCATCAATCAGTCCGGTGCCGAGGCCGTCCACCCGGGCTACGGCTTCTTGGCCGAGAACGCCGCCTTCGCCAAGGCGCTGGAGGACAACGGCACGGTGTTCATCGGGCCGCCCGCCTCCGCCATCGAGGCGATGGGGTCAAAGACCCGCGCCCGCGAGCTCATGCAGGAGGCCGGAGTGCCGATCGTCCCCGGTACCACCGAGCCGGTCCAGACGATCGACGACGCCAAGAAGATCATCGACGAGACCATCGGCTATCCGGTGGCGGTCAAGGCCGCCGGGGGCGGGGGCGGCAAGGGCTTTCGCGTCGCGCTGTCCGAGGACAAGCTCAAGGATGCGTTTGAGGGCGCCGCCCGTGAGGGCGAGAAGTTCTTCGGCGACGCCACCGTGTACCTGGAGCGCTACCTGCCCGACCCGCGCCACGTCGAGGTCCAGGTCATGGCCGACTCACACGGCAACGTGATTCACCTGGGCGAGCGCGACTGCTCCCTGCAGCGCCGCCACCAGAAGCTCGTGGAGGAGGCTCCGGCTCCCGCCGTCGACGAGAAGCTGCGCGCCAAGATCGGCAAGATCGCCACCGACGCCGCGGCCGCGGTCAACTACACCGGCGCGGGCACGATCGAGGGCCTGCTCCAGGACGGCGAGTACTTCTTCCTCGAGATGAACACCCGTGTCCAGGTCGAGCACTGCGTCACCGAGATGGTGACCGGCATCGACATCGTCAAGGAAGGCATCCGGGTCGCCGCCGGGGAGGAGCTCTCCATTGCCCAGGACGATCTGGAGCTGCGCGGCCACGCCATCGAGTGCCGCATCAACGCCGAGGACGCCTCCAAGAACTTCGCTCCCGCGCCGGGGACCATCGGCCACTACCGTGAGCCGACCGGGCCCGGCGTGCGCGTGGACTCGGGGGTTGGTCCCGGCTCCGAGATCACGCCGATGTATGACCCGATGGTGGCCAAGCTGATCGTGTGGGACGTCGACCGCGAGCAGGCCACCGCGCGGATGCTCCGCGCCCTGGGCGAATACGAGATCACCGAGCTCAAGACGCTCATCCCCTTCCACCAAGCGATCATGGCCACCCAGCAGTGGGCCGACGCCGAGACCTGCCGTGATCTCATCGAGGACCGCGCCTGGCTCAAGGAGCTGGCCTTCGCGCCCCCCGCCGGCGCGCCCGAGGAGACCGAGGACGAGGGCGAGCCGGTCGAGCAGAGCTACACCGTCGAGGTTTCGGGCAAGCGCTTTGACGTCAAGGTCATCGGGCCGCCCTTCGCCGGCGGCGCCGCGGTCAACGGTTCGGCTCCGGCCGGTGCGCCGGCCGCCGGCGGGCGTCGCCCGCCCCGGCGTGCGGGCGGCGGCGGCGGCGGCGGAGGCGGAGGCGGTGACACGCTGGCCTCGCCCATCCAGGGCACCGTGCTCAAGGTCGAGGTCGAGTCCGGCGCCGAGGTCCAGGAGGGCGCGCTCATCGCGGTGATCGAGGCGATGAAGATGGAGAACGAGATCACCGCCCACAAGGCGGGCACCGTCTCCGAGCTGCCGATCTCCGTGGGCGGGTCGGTGGCCACCGGCGACACCATCGCCGTGATCACCTCGGCCGCCGCCTCCGAGGAGTAACTCCGCTCAGCCCGCGCGGGTCCGGCGTGCCGCCGCCGCAACCGGACCGTGTGCTCTGAAGGGTCAGGATTGCGCGCGCACGAAGGCGAGGTTCTCGCCGTGGAGCTTGCGCTGCACGGGCGTGGAGCGGCTGGCGGGCACGGTGGCGACCTCCGGGTCCTCGGCGAGCGCCGCCAGGTAGACGTCGTCCTCGGCCAGGATCTCCAGCGCCCGCGATCCGGCGTAGGGGGCGCCATGCCCCGGCACCACCCAGTCGGCCTGCTCGGCCAGCGGGCGCAGGCGCTCCAGCGTCGCCCGGTAGACCTCGATGGACCCCCCCGGAGAGAGCATGGGGATCTCCACCGGCGAGAGGTAATCGCCGCAGACCAGGACGCGCGCCCAGGGCAGCCGATAGGCCACGCCGTCGGCGGTGTGGCCGCCCGTCTCGTGCAGCTCGAGCTCGTGGGCCTCGGGACCGGAGCCGATCTCGAGGTGGCCGGGGACGGGCAGCGACTGCAGCGAGCCCAGCGCCAGCGGCGGGCGGCCGTCGACGTAGTGCTCCTGGTCAAAGGCGCGCAGCTCGCGCTGGGCCTGGCCGAGCTCGCGCGACAGCCGCTCCACGGTCGCCTCGGCGGCGCCCAACGCGGCGCCGGGAAAGGCCAGGCGGCCCATCAGGTGATCCCAGTCGCCGTGGGTGGTGAGCAAGCCGGACACAGGGAACTCCGCCTGCGCCAGCACGTCGGGGAGCGCGCGCAGCTCCTCGGGGTAGAGCACCGAGTCGATCACGAACCCCTCGCCACCGCCGCGCACGGCGGTGGACGTCGTCTGCCACATGTCCGACACGAACACGATCACGTCGGCGTGGAGCGCAACCGCGCGCATGTCCGCAGGCGAGGCGGGGCGCCGCTCAGCCGATGCCCAGGAGCTTGGCCGCCTCCTTGAGGCTGCCGACCTCGGCGTCGGGCTTCTTCTGCCCGGACTCGAGCTGCTGCTTGGTGCGGTTGACCCAGATCACGGGGATCTTCTTCTTCAGGCAGGGCTCGATGTCGTGGTAGTAGCTGGCGGCGACGTGCACCCACCCCTTCTTGGCGCCGATGCGCCGCTCGCACTCCGTGAAGTGCGCCGGGTCGGGCTTGTAGGAGCGGACCTGCTGGGCGGTGACCACGAGGTCGAAATCCAGCGGGATGTGACGCCGGGTCTGACCCAGCAGCTTGTCGTCGATGTTGGAGATGAGCCCCACCTTGTACTGCTTGGCGATCTTGGCCAGGGTGGGATTGGTCTCCTTGAACGGCTTCCAGCGGTGCACCGAGTCCGGGAGGAAGCCTGACCGCGACGGCTCCAGGGGCCAGCCCAGCTGCTTGGCGATCTGGACCGCCGTGCGACGCAGGACTTCGGCGTAGAGCTCGTAGGAGCCGGCTTCGATCTGCTGCTGAATCTCGTGGAACAGGGGCAGGAGCTCGTCGCGTTCGACGGTGAAGCCGTCGCGATCACCTTCGGCGCTGAAGGCTTCGAAGGCTCCCGTGTCCCAATCGATCAGCGTCCCATAGACGTCGAAGGTGACAAATGAGACAGTTTTCGGTATAGCCATGGAGGGCTGATGATGCCATGGCACCGCCGTGGCGCGCTTGCACGTCGCCTCCTGACGTCGCCTGGGCACGCGAGTCAATAGAGTGAATCGCCGCTATGGATCTACTCGAATATCAGGGCAAGCAGCTCTTCGCCCGCCACGGAGTGCCGGTTCCCGACGGCCAGCCGGCCCGCACGGTGGAGGACGCCGTCTCCGCCGCGGAGGCCATCGGCTACCCGTGCGCGATCAAGGCGCAGGTGCAGATCGGCGGCCGGGGCAAGCTCGGCGGCATCAAGATCGCCAACACCCGCGCCGAGGCCGAGGAGCATGCGCGCGCCATCTTGGGCATGGACATCCGCGGCCTCACCGTCCACGAGCTGTGGATCGAGGGCGCCTCGCAGATCGCGTCGGAGTACTACGCCTC
>DATJTQ010000307.1:0-4589 GCA_035503355.1 Solirubrobacteraceae bacterium | reverse complement strand
GCGGTCTCGGCCGGAGCCGACGTCGTCGTGCTGCCCGAGCTCATCACCTCCGGCTACATGTTCGAGTCCGCCGAGGAGGCGGCCTCGGTGGCCGTCGCCCCCGAGGACCCGCTGTTTGACGAGTGGGCCGCGGCGGCGGGTTCGGCGGTGGTGATCGGCGGCTTCGCCGAGCGCGGTGAGGACGGCCTGACCTACAACAGCGCTGCCGTCGT
The DNA here is from genome assembly GCA_035503355.1 of Solirubrobacteraceae bacterium. Taxonomy (GTDB): domain Bacteria; phylum Actinomycetota; class Thermoleophilia; order Solirubrobacterales; family Solirubrobacteraceae; genus Palsa-465. The sequence continues at coordinate 4,377 of DATJTQ010000307.1, read as the reverse complement.
CGACGCCTCCGGACTGATCGGCGTGTACCGCAAGGTCCACCTGTGGGACCGCGAGAAGCTGTGGTTCGCTCCCGGCGGCGAGCCGCCGCGCGTGTTCGACACGCCGGCCGGCCGCATCGGCGTGCTCGTCTGTTACGACGTCGAGTTTCCCGAGATGCCCCGCACCCTGGCGCTGGCCGGGGCCGAGCTCATCTGCGTGCCCACCAACTGGCCCTACACCGAGCGGCCCGACGGGGAGCGCCCGGGGGAGGTCGTCATCGCCCAGGCGGCCGCGCGGGTCAACCGCGTGGCGATCGCGTGCTGTGACCGCACCGGCGTCGAGCGCGGGCAGCCGTGGAACGGTGGCACGAGCATCATCGACCAGGACGGCTGGGTGCTGGACTCCCAGCCCGGCGTCGGATCGGCGACCGCGACCGTCGACCTGAGCCGATCCCACGACAAGGCGTTCACCGAACTGGCCGACGCGATGGCCGACCGGCGCCCCGAGCTGTACGGGGCGGTCGGTCAGCCGGTGGCGCGGCCCGTCGCCTAGGCCTGAGCGGCGGCCTCGGCCGCAACGTCGGCGGGGGCGGCCTCGGGCTCGGTCGGGGCCGGCTCGGGCTTCGGGCCGTTCTCGGCCACGATGTGCGCGCCGACGGCGCCGAGGATGCCGAGAATCAGCGAGCGGACGGCCCACTTGGGGCCGTGCCACTTGGCGCCGACGGCGTCGTCGAAGGACGGGCTGCCCGGGCCGGTCTCGGCCAGGGCGAGGACGACCGCGATGAGCACGAGGTTGTACTCGTAGCCCTGATTGGTGACCCACGGACCGTTCTTGAGATGGACCCGGTGGATGGCGGTGAGCATCGTGGCGGTGAGCACCGATGCCGCGACGGGCGTGGCCGCGCCGGCCACCAGCAGCGCTCCGCCGCCCGCTTCGGCGGCTCCGGCGGCGACCGCGTGGTGCTTGCCGGGACGCAGGCCGATGCTCTCGAAGAACTGGCCGGTGCCCTCGGGCCCGTAGCCGCCGAACCAGCCGAACAGCTTTTGCGTGCCGTGGCCAAAGAAGTAGCCACCGACGATGAGACGGAGGATGAGGCGTCCAAATTTCATGTCGCCCACCGTAGCAAACAGTTGCGGACGCAACAACTGGACCGGGGGACGGGGCCAGAGTAAGGTCCCGCCTGACGCCCAGGTTCGACCAGGAGGAGACGCATGAGCAGCACTGAGAAGGTGCGCCTGAACGTGAACGGCACCGAGCACGAGCTCGAGGTGGAGCCGCGGACGCTGCTCGTCCACGCGTTGCGGGACAACCTGGGCCTCACCGGGACCCATGTGGGTTGCGACACGTCCAACTGCGGGGCTTGCACTGTGCATCTGAACGGCCAGGCGGTGAAGTCGTGCACGATCCTCGCCGTCCAGGCCGAGGACGCGGAGATCACGACGATCGAGGGGATGGGCACCGAGGACAACCTGCACCCGATTCAGGAGGCCTTCTGGAACAACCACGGCCTGCAGTGCGGCTACTGCACGCCCGGGATGATCATGTCGGCATCGGCGCTGCTGGCTCGCAATCCCAATCCGACCGAGGAGGAGGTCCGTCTCGGGCTGGAAGGCAACCTCTGTCGCTGCACGGGCTACCACAACATCGTCAAATCGGTTCTCGATGCCGCCTCGAAGATGGGGGCCCAGGCATGAGCGTCACCGAAGCGCCCTCCGGCCATGTCGGCCGCAAGCTGCGCCGCAAGGAGGACCCGCGCCTGATCACGGGCCGCGCGCGCTACGTCGACGACATCTCGCTGCCCGGCCAGCTGTGGGCGTCCTTCGTACGGTCCTCCGAGGCCCACGCCAAGATCGTCTCCATCGACGTCTCGGAGGCGGCGGCGCGCGACGGTGTCCACGCGGTGTTCACCGGCGAGGACATGTCGGACCTGGGTGGCCCGCTGCCGATGGCCTGGGTCCCGCCGGGCGTTGAGGTCAACAATCCCGAGCACTGGCCGCTGGCCCGCGGCATCGTCCGCCACGTCGGCGACCCGGTGGCGGTGATCGTCGGTGAGGATCGCTACGCGGTCTCCGACGCCGTCGAGGGGGTCGTGGTGGAGTACGACCCGCTGCCCGCGATCGTCGACCCCGAAGCCGCCATCGCCGGAGCGCCGTACGTACATCCCCAGTTCGAGACCAACAAGGTCCACGAGTGGACGCTGGCGGGCGGCGACGTGGAGGCGGGCTTCGCCGAGGCCGATGTCATCGTCGAGCGCCGCGTGGTCAACCACCGCATCGCCGGGGCGCCGATCGAGTGCCGCGGCGTGCTGGCCGACTACCGCGCCGGGTCGCTGACGCTCTACACCTCCACGCAGGTGCCCCACTTCGTGCGCCTGTTCATGGCGCTGCTGCTGGGGCTGGGCGAGGACCACGTCCGCGTCGTCGCGCCGGAGGTCGGCGGCGGCTTTGGTCAGAAGCTCCAGGTCTATGGCGAGGAGCTCTTCGCCTGCTGGGCCTCGCGCAAGCTGGGGCGGCCGGTCAAGTGGATCGAGACGCGCTCGGAGAACATGTCGGTGGCCCACCAGGGCCGCGACCAGATCTCGCACGTGCGCATGGGGGCCAAGCGCGACGGGACCCTGACCGCCTTCCACGTGAAGATCCTGGCCGACTTCGGGGCCTACAACATGATCCTCACCCCGCTCATCCCGTCGCTGGGGGCGTTCGTGATGGGCGGCTGTTACAAGATCCCCAACGTCCAGACCGACATCACCGGGGTCTTCACCAACAAGTGCCCCACCGATGCCATCCGGGGCGCCGGCCGGCCCGAGGCGACGCAGATGATCGAGGTCACGCTCGACCAGGTCGCCCACGAGCTGGGGATGGACCCGCTGGAGATCCGGCGCAAGAACTTCATCCCCAAGGAGGACTTCCCGGCCGAGACCGCCACCGGGGTCATCTATGACTCCGGCGACTACCACAAGACGCTCGACAAGCTGATGGAGCACGTCGACGTGGCCGAGTTCCGGGCCGAGCAGGAGCGGCTGCGTTCCGAGGGGATCTACCGTGGCATCGGCTTCTGCACCTGGACCGAGATCTGCGGACTGGCGCCCAGCCGGATCACCGGGCCCGCCGGGGTCGGGGTGCAGGCCGGGTTGTGGGAGTCGGCGATGGTCCGCGTCCACAACACCGGCGCGGTCACCGTCTACACCGGGACCTCGCCCCACGGCCAGGGGCTGGAGACGGCGATGGCCCAGATCACCGCCGACAAGCTCGGCGTCGATCCCTCGGTGGTGGAGATCATCCACGGCGACACGTCGATGGGCCCCGAGGGGCGCAACACGTACGGGTCGCGATCGCTGGCCACCGGTGGCGAGGCCGTCGCCAAGGCGGTGGACAAGGTGGTGGCCAAGGTCCGCGCGATCGTGGCCGCTGAGCTCGAGGCGGCGCCGGAGGACATCGAGGTCGCCGACGGCAAGTTCTCGGTGCGCGGCTCGCCCGACAAGGGCATGGCGCTGGCCGACGTCGCCGGGATCGCCTACATCGGGGCCGTCCCCGAGGGCATGGAGCCGGGGCTGGAGGAGACGACCTTCTATGACCCCGAGAACTTCGTGTTCCCGTTCGGCGCGCACGCGTGCGTGGTGGACGTGGATCGCGAGACCGGCAAGGTCAAGGTGGTCCGCTATGTCGCCGTCGACGATTGCGGCCGGGCCATCAACCCGATGCTCATCGAGGGCCAGGTCCACGGGGGCGTCGTCTACGGCATCGGCCAGGCGCTTTATGAGCGCGTCTACTACGACGACGACGGTCAGCTGAACACCGGGACCTTCGTCAACTACGCCATTCCGACGGCGGCCGAGATGCCCTCGTTTGAGACCGACCGGACCGAGACCCCGTCGCCGGTCAACTCGCTCGGCGCCAAGGGCGTGGGCGAGGCGGGGACGATCGCCGCGTCGGCGGCGGTCACCAACGCCGTCATCGACGCGGTGCGCCCGCTCGGCGTCGACTACCTCAACATGCCGCTCAGCCCCCTGCGGATCTGGGAGGCCATCAACCAAGGACAGGGCGCGAGCCCGGAGGGAGGCCCGCAGTCATGATCCCTGCCGCGTTTGATTACACGGCGCCGGAGTCGCTGGACGCCGCTATCGCGGCTCTGGTGGACGGCGGCGAGGACGCCAAGCTGATCGCCGGCGGCCACTCGCTGATCCCGCTGATGAAGCTGCGGCTGGCGGCGCCCTCGCTGCTGGTGGACCTGCGCAAGGTCCCGGGGCTGCACGGCGTGGAGCGCCAGAACGGGGAGTGGCGGGTGGGTGCCCTGACCACGCACACCGCCTTGGAGTCATCAGAGCTGGGGCTCGTGTCAGCGGTGGCGGGGACGATCGCCGACATGCAGGTCCGCAACCGCGGCACCATCGGCGGCTC
>DATJTQ010000306.1:0-15759 GCA_035503355.1 Solirubrobacteraceae bacterium | reverse complement strand
TCGGGTTCACCTGGGAGGCCGACGTGCACTGGCTCTACAAGCGAGGCGAGGTCGACCGGGCCCTGCTGGGCGGGGCCAAGCGCCACCACGCCGCCCTGGCCCGCGCCGCGGCCCAGCGCCTGGCCGTGCCGGCCTCCTAGGCGCGCAAGATCTCTGGCGGGCGGGGGCGGGCGACAGGGATGCGCGCGGCGGCGCCGAACAGCCTCGTGATCGCCAGCCAAGGAGTCAGCTCATGAACAACTTCCATCGCCCGCACGGTGGGCTGCAGGAGGCCGACGCCTCTGACGAGGCCCCCCGGTCACCGTTCTCAGACCTCGCGGGGCGCTTTGCCAACTGGATGACGGGTGCCGACCAACTGACCGTGGACGACGAGTCGGCCGTTGCGACCCGCCCCGCGCGCTCTCCCGAGCCGCTGATGAGCGACGAGCCTGAGCCGGCCCCGGCCGCGCCGGCGCCCGGCGATGATGGGGATTCGGCCCGCTTCGCCCTGGCTCCGTTCGGCTACAACCGCACCGCGGTCGACGAGCACCTCGCCACTCTCGAACGCGAGCTCGACGAGCTGCGGGCCAAGCACGCCCCGATGGCCTCGATCACCGACGAGCTGGAGCGGATCGGCGAGCAGACCGCATCGATCCTGGTGGTCGCCCACGACCAGGCCAACGAGACCACGCGACTGGCCCAGGAGCAGGCCGAGCGCTGCGTGGCCGACGCGGCCGCCAACGCGGTGCAGATGACCGCCGATGCCAAGACCAAGCTCCGCGACCTGGACGCCGAGACCGACGCGGTGTGGCGTGAGCGCGAGCGGCTGCTGGAGGACGTGCGCGTCGTCTCCGCCGCGCTGACCAATCTTGCCGATCAGGCCTCCGAGCGCTTCCCCGCCGAGCCCACGCCGTCCACGGGCTCGTTTGAGAAGGTGGCGGCGCCCTCGCGGGGCCTCTGGGAGCAGACCGACGACGCCATCGAGGCGCGGCGGGGGGACGATGGGCAGCCCGAGGCGATCGAGCCGCAGGCCACCCAACCCTTCGCGGTGCTCGAGGACGACGGCGAGGTCGAGGGTATGCCGGCACAGCCCGGAGACACCGGCAGCTGGCTGGTCGGCCTCGAGCCGCCCGACCTCGAGCGCTGACCGCACGACTGTGCCGGCGCCGCCGGCCCGGTCGCGCGGCGGCGACCCCACGGTCCCCAGCAGGGCGGTATGCGTCAAAGAGCGCATACATTTCCTTCCAAAATCCATATAAAACTCCCTTAAGGTCGCCTCTGCTCAGGCCGACAATTACTGGGCATGGATTGCACGGACGCATCGAGGGACCCCGCGAAGCAGTGGCGCGAGCGACAGTTCGCGGACGCGCAGGCTCTGGCCCACGTGGGCTCATGGGAGCACGCGCTGTCCGACGACCGCGCCGTGTGGAGCGACGAGTTGTGCCGGATCTTCGGCCAGCCGCCGGGCTTCTCGCCGCGCCGTGACGAGTTCGCGGCGCTGATCCACACCGAGGACCGCGAGCGCGTCCTGCTCGAGCTCGGTCCCGCGATCACCGGCGCGGTGTGCGAGTCGAGCTTTCGCATCGTCCGGCCTGACGGCGAGGTCCGACATGTCCACGGGCGCGCCGGCGGGCGGGCCGACGCCGGCGGCGGCGTCGCCTGCGTGCTGGGGATGATGCAGGACGTCACCGACCGCCTCGAGGCCGAGAACGCTCGCCGCGAAGCCCAGGAGCTGTTTGAGACCGCCTTCTCCCACGCTCCCATCGGGATGGCGCTGATCGCGCCCGACGGCCGGTGGCTGAAGGTCAACCGGGCCCTCTGCGCGATCACCGGCTGGCCGGAGCGCGAGCTGCTCCAGCGCCCCTTCGCCGAGATCACCCACCCCGATGACCTCAGCGCCGACGCCGACCAGCTCGCACAGCTGCAGGCCGCCGAGATCCGCGGCTACCAGTTCGAGAAGCGCTATATCCAGCGCGACGGCACGGTCATCTGGGCCGAGGTGTCGGTCTCTCTGGTCCGGGGCGCCGGCGGCGCGCCGCGTCACTACATCGTGCAGGTCGAGGACATCACCGAGCGCAAGGAGGCCGAGCGCCGCCTCCAGGCCGCCGAGGCCGACGCGCGCGCCGAGCGTGATCACGCCACCGCGATCATCGGCGCCATGGGGGAGGGCTACACGCTCACCATGGACGGTGAGATCAAGGCGGTCAACGAGGCGATGTGTCTCATCACCGGGTTCTCGTCGGCCGAGCTGGTCGGGGCGCGCGATCCGTATCCGTTCTGCCCGCCCGAGGGCGTGGGCCAGATGACGCAGGTGCTCTCAGACATCCGGGCCCATGGCGGCGGCACCCACGAGCTGACCCTGATGCGCGCCAACGGTGAGCGCTTCGAGGCCGAGTGCACGACGCGCCCCGCGCGCGAGGAGAACGGGCGCGCCATCGGCTTTGTCAACACGCTGCGCGACGTCAGCGCCCAGAAGCAGCACCAGCGCGAGCTCGAGCGCCTGGCCCGCACCGACAGCCTCACCCAACTGGCCAACCGCCACGTCCTGCAGGAGGCCCTGGCGCGCGAGGCGGCGCGCCGGCCCCATGACCACCGCCAGCTGGCTCTCATCCTGCTCGACCTCGACCTGTTCAAGCAGGTCAACGACGGCTTCGGTCATCCGGCCGGCGACGCGGTGCTGATCGAGGTGGCCCGTCGCCTGGAGCACACCGTCCGCGCCGGTGAGGTCCTGGCCCGCGTCGGGGGGGAGGAGTTCGCGTGGCTGGTGCCCGCCTGCGACGCCGAGGAGGCGGTGGCGGCGGCTGACCGCGCGCGGGCGGCGATCGCCTCGGAGCCGTTCGGTCGCGCGGGCACGCTGACGATGTCGGCCGGCGTCGGCCTGGTGTCGACCCCGTCGGACGGCGACACGCTGTATCGCATGGCCGACCGGGCGCTGTATGAGGCCAAGCAGTCCGGGCGCAACCGGACCTGCTGCCACGGCGCCGGGGTCCTGCGCGCCGCCCAACGCGCGTCCTGACGCTCGCGGCGGGCTCACAACACGCCTCCCGACGCCCTCCGCGCCGCTACGCTCGGGCGCCATGAGTACATCCACCCGGTCGCAGGCGATCGACGCCGTGCTGGCCGAAGCGGTTGCGTCAGGCAGGGTCCCCAACGTCGTGGCGGTCGCCGCCGACCGCGACGGCGTGATCTACGAGGGCGCCGCGGGACCTCGCGCCCCCGGCGAGACGGCCGCCGTCGATCCCGACACCCCACTGCGGGTGATGTCGATGACCAAGCCGGTGGTGACCGTCGCCGCGCTCGCGCTGGCCGAGCAGCGCAAGGTCGACATCGACGCGCCCGTGGAGGAGTACTGCCCCGAGTTCGCCGATCTCGAGCTGCTCGAGGCCATCGAGGACGGCCGCCCGATCCTGCGCGCCCCGGCCCGCAAGGCGACGGTCAAGCACCTGATCACACACACCGCCGGCCTCGGGTACTGGTTCTGGAACCGTGACCTGGTGGCCTGGGAGCAGGCGGTCGACGCGCCCAAGCCGATGTCGGGGCGCCGCGCGGTGCTCGACGCGCCGCTGGTCCGCGAGCCCGGGAGCGCCTTTGAGTACTCCAACGCCACCGATTGGCTGGGACTGGTGGTGGAGGCGGTCTCCGGCCGCTCGCTCGACGAGGCGGTCACCGCGATCGTCACCGAGCCGCTGGGCATGGCGCGGACCGGGTTCGCGCTCTCAGAGCGCGCTCGGGCCGAGCTGGCGCCCGTGCACCTGCGGGCGCCGGACGGACGCTGGGCGGCGAGCGAGATCGAGCTACCGGCTCACCCCGAGTATGTCTCGGGCAGCCGCGGCCTGTACTCGACCGCCCACGACTACCTCACCTTTCAGCGGACGCTGCTGGGGGAAGGCACCGGTCCCGACGCGACAGCGCTGCTCGCCCCGGAGACGGTCCGGGCGATGTTCTCCAACCAGATCGGCGCGCTGGACTTCCCGGCCGAGATCCGCACCGCCGATCCCGAATCCGCCTTCGGCCTGACGATGGGTCCCGGCTACAAGTGGGGCCACGGCCTCCTGCTCAACACCGCCGATGTGCCCGGGCGGCGCCACGCGGGCAGCGGCGGCTGGATGGGCCTGTTCAACACCTTCTTCTGGGTGGATCCCGCGGCCGGGGTGACCGGCGCGCTCTACACCCAGGCGCTGCCCTTCCTGATCCCCGACGCGCTGCAGCTGGCCCAGGACTTCGAGACCGCGTTGTACGCGTCGCTGTGAGCTGACCCGGCAACCCATGACCGATTCCGCGCCCTCTCCGCGCTCCGCCTGGTTCTGCGCCGCCGCGGGGCTGGCCGGCTCGCTGCTGGTGGCCTACGCCGCGCCGCGGGCGGTGGCTGATCACGTCGTCGGCTGGTGGTACATGCCGGCCGCTCCCGCCGGGCGCGCTCACAGCATCGTCCTGGTCTACATCGGCATGGCGGTGCTCTGCGCGGCATGGCTGGCGATGGGCCGGGCGCTGCCATCGCGGCGGGCGCTGCCGGTGATCGGGGCGGTGTGGATGCTGCCCCTGGCACTCGCTCCCCCGCTGTTCAGCCGCGACATCTACAGCTATCTGGCCCAGGGGCTCATCCTGCACCTCGGCCACAGCCCGTATCACACCGCGCCGGCCGCGCTGGCCGGCCTCGGCCACCAGCACGTGCTCGACGCCGTGTCGCCGTTCTGGCGCCACACCACCGCGCCCTACGGGCCGCTCTTCCTCGGGCTGCTCAGCGTGGTGGCGGGCGCGGTGGGACAGCATCTCGTCGCCGGCGTGCTCCTCGCGCGGGTGCTGGAGCTCGTCGGCGCGGCCTTGCTGGCGATCTACATCCCCCGCCTGGCGCGATCGATGGGCAGCGACGGGCGGCGTGCCGTGTGGATGGGGCTGCTGAGCCCGCTGGTCACCCTCGAGCTCATCGCCGCCGGGCACAACGACCTGCTGATGGCCGGCCTGCTGGTCGCGGGCGTCGCCTATGCGCTGGACGGGCGGCCGCTGCTGGGCGTGGCCATCTGCGCCCTGGCGGCTACCGTCAAGGTGCCGGCGCTGGCCGGCGCCGCCTTCATCACGGTGGCCTGGGGGCGTGAGGAGCTCGGCCGCGCCGCCCAGGTGCGCTTCATGGCCACGGCTGCCCTGCTCGCCCTGGCGGTGCTGGCCGCCGTCACGCTGGTGGTCGGCGTCGGCGTCGACTGGCTCTCGACCTCGCTGTTCTCGACCCCGGCCAAGGTCCGTCTCGCCATCACCCCGGCCACCGGGCTTGGCTACACCGCGGCTTCGCTGCTCTCCGATGTCGGACTCGGGGTCTCGCACCGGGGGCTGGAGGGGGTGTTCGGGGTCATCGCGTTCGGGCTGACCGCGATCACCGGTGCCGTCATGCTCTACCGGGTGAGGGTCGGGCGGCTGGTGCCGTGGCTCGGCGCCTTTCTGGTGATCGCGGCTGCGGGCGGGCCGGCGGCATGGCCGTGGTACTTCATCTGGGGTCTGGGCCTGCTCTGCGCCCTGCGCGCCCCGCAGCGGTCCCTCGGCATGGCCCTGGCCATCGTCGCGTCAGTGTTCGTGGTCAAGCCCAACGGGATCCTCGCCCTGCCGCTGCCGTCCGCGCCGGCGGTGATGGCGGCCTACGCCCTGATCGGCGTCGTCGTATGGCGCCAGGGCCGGCGGCGGCGCCGTGACCAGCCGGAGGCGGGCCCGGCGCCGGTGCGCGAGAGCACCCCCTCGGCCCTGGCCGGTACCTGAGGGCCGCCACCGTGTCCGTCGACGTGCAGCACCGGCCGGGAGTGGTGGCACCCGCGCGGAGGGCCGGGGTCCGCGTCCCGGGTCAATGGGCCGTGATCGCCGCTCCCGCGCTGCTGGCCGCGGTGCTCTCGCTCATCGGCCTGACCGGGCGCAGCCTGGGGTTCGACGAGGGCGCGACGGCGTCGATCGCCGCCCAGCACGGCGGGGCGCTGTGGCGGGCGATCGCCCACGACGGGGGCAACATGTCGGGCTACTACCTGGTCATGCACCTCCTGGTCGGCGCCTTCGGCAACGGCCTGGTGGTCCTGCGGCTGCCGTCGGTGATCGCCACCGCGGCCACCGCCGGGCTGGTCGCGGCGATCGCGCAGCGGCTGTTTGCCGACCGGCGGGTGTCGCTGGCCGCCGGAGTGCTGGCGGCGGTGAGCCTGCCGCTCGTCTACTGGGGCCAGACGGCCCGCGGCTACGCGCTGATGGTGGCCTTCGTGTGCGCGGCGATGCTCGCCTTCATCGAGCTCGTCGACAGCGACACCCGCTCCGACGGCGGCGCGGGGACGCGTCGTGGCCCGTGGCTGTGGTTGGTGGCGGCGATGACGCTTGGCATGTACTGCAGTTTCGTTGCCGCGCTGGTGATCCCGGCGCAGATCCTCGCCGTCCTCGCCCGCCGCGCCGCCATCCGCCGCTACGGCTCGGCCCTGGTGGCGATCGCGGTCCTGTGCGCGCCGCTGGCGGTGCTGGCCGTGCGGCGGGGCTCAGGGCAGCTCTTCTGGGTCCAGCCGCCCAGCCGTATGGTCGATACCCAGGTGTTGCAGGCGCTGACGTCCGCCGGCCTGCAGCCGGTGTTTCACCACAGCTTCACCACCAAGGCGCTGATGTGGGCGACGGTCGCCGCGGTGGCGGCGCTGGTGGTGGCCACCGCGGCGCGCTGGCGGCGCGGCGAGGCGGTGTGGGGGATGGGGCTCGTCCTGGCCTGGTGTGTCCTGCCGGCCGGCCTGACCTTCGTGTACTCGGTGCTCTCGCATCCGATCTTCGTCCCGCGCAACGTGCTGATGTCGACCCCGGCAGTGGCCCTCGCCTTCGCCCCGGCGCTGCGCGACCGCCGCTGGCCACGCTACCTCGCACCGGCCCTGCTGGTTCTCGTGCTGGCAGCGCGCGCCATCCCCGTCGTGCGCGCCTACGGGGTGTCGCCCGAGCCCTGGCGGGCGGTGACGGCGATGGTGCTGGCCCAGAGCCGGCCCGGGGATTGCGTGACCTTCTATCCCGCTGACGCGCGGATGGCCTTCCAGTACTACGTGGGCACCGGAGCGGCGACGCGCAGGGCGCCGCGGTCGGTGCTCCCGGTGATCCCGTGGGGCGTGGTGCGGCCTTACGTCGAGGACTACGCGATCCCATCGCGTGCGCAGCTTGACCGGCGCACCGCCGGGTGCACGCGGATGTGGCTCCTCTCAAGCCACGAGGGCCAGCCCAACGGCCCGGCCCAGTCGCGCGCCAACCGGGCACGGTGGTTCACCCTGGCCGCCGAACTGCAGCGCCGCTTCGGCGCAGGGCACGTCGAGAAGTTCGGCTACGCGAGCGTCATCCACGTCCAGCTGATGCCGGGCCGCACCGGCGGCTGAGCGGCCCCGCGGCCGGGCGCCGGCCGCAATCAGGGGCGCAGCGTGAAGCCGTAGAACGTCAGCAGGCTCAGCCCCGCCAGCAGCACGCCGTTGCCCCACACGATGACCCGAAACCAGCGACCCTGCGCGTAGCGACCGACCACCATGAGGGCGGGGAAGGCCGTGATCAGCATGCGCGGCAGCGGTGGCACATTGGACGAGGTGTAGGCCAGGAAGGCGATGGCCAGGGTCCACAGGATCGCCTCGGGGGAGATCTCGCGGCGCGAGAGCCAGACGAGCCCCAGCCACAGGGCCAGGACGACGCCGCCGATCAGCCCGATGACGAGATTGAGGTTGATCGTCGGTTCGTTGAAGTGCTGGAAGTTGATCTCGCCTGCCAGCTTCTGGGCCATGTGCCACAGCGAGAGCGGCGTGGTGGTTTCGCTCCAGCCGTGGTGCTGGGCGATGTAGGTCGCCAGCGGGTTGCCCGTCCATGCCCACAGGAAGGCCATGAACGCGCCCAGGCCGGTGAGCGAGAGCAGGGGGGCGAGGAAGGCGCGGCGGGCCGGCCGCACCGACCAGCCCCATCGCCGCCACTCCAGCAGAGCGGAGAGCAGGCAGACCGGCGCGAGCGCCAGGCCCACCGGCTGGACCGCGGTGCCGAAGCCGGCCAGGATCCCGGCGAGGACCCAACGGCGGCGCTCGAGGGCGTAGATGCAGCCGGCGGCGAGAGGCAGCAGCAGACCCTCGGAGTACACCATCGAGAACACCACCGACCCCGGGAAGACGACGAACAGGATCGTCGCCCGGCGCGCTGTCTCGCGGTCCCACCAGCCCTCGGCGAGGCGGTGGACCAGGACGGTGGCGACCAGGCCGCCGGCGGCGGAGACGAGCAGCCCGGCGACGGTGGAGCACCAGATCGGGTCGTGGCTGGTGATGAGCAGCAGGGGCTGCTCGACGACGAAGATGGCCAGCGGGAAGAGCGGGAAGAAGCCGAGGTTGGTCTGGGCGAAGGACACCTGGTGCGGGTAGCCCTGGTTGGCGATCCCGCGGTACCACAGCCCGTCCCAGTTGGCGAGCTCGTGCAGGAAGTTGTGGTGACCGAAGGCGCCATTGAGGTAGGCGACGAGGAGCAGCAGGCCTCGAGCCGCCAGGTAGATGACGGTGATCCACAGCAGCTCCTGGCGCGCGGCCGCCGACAGCCGGGCGCCCCGTGCACGGCGTCGCGGCACGGCGCGTACGTGCACCGGTTCCTCGACGACCGTCGCGGCGCCGGCCCGGAGTTCGAGCTCGGACATCCCCGAGACGCCGAGGGGCTCGTCGCCAAGCGGCCCCGCTGGGTCGGGAAGTGTCTCCACGGCGGGCCAGTCTATGAGCCGCGAAGTAAGAACGGCGTATGACAGGGGCCTGTGCGGCGCCCTGCCACTAGCTCGTGACCGGTTGCAGGGACACGGTTCCGTGCCACTGGAAGGCGTCCGTGCACACTTCCGCGTCACCCTGGCAGGGGCTGGCGGCGAAGCCCTGCGCCTGGTCGGCGGAGGCCGCCGGCCAGGCGACCCGCACCGGGGCGTAGGGCTTGGCGGGCAGCGTCCCGCCCATCAGCTTGAGCGGGCCGGCCAGCGCGGCCGCGGCCCCGTTGTCCCACAGCGAGGGTCCCAGGGTGAAGTCATCGGGGTCACACGCCCCCTGCTGGCGCATCGCCACCGGCACCCCGGCTTCCAATCCCGCGCCCGCGGGGAATGACAGCTGGCCGCCGGGGTCCGGGCCGCCCGCGGCGAAGCTCTCGGTGCAGCGGAACGTCGTCGCCCGGCCGTTGCAGCCCACGTCCTGCACGGAGCGGTCGATCGTCTCGGTCGCGGTGACCTCGGAGCCGGCGGGGTCGAAGCGAACCGCCGGAAGCAAGGCGGTGTGCCCACCGTCGCGCACCGCCGAGACCAGAGCGTCCAGGTCGACGATGTAGCGCACGCTCCACGTCATCGGGCTCACCGCGTCGCTCTCCTGGTCGGTGAAGAAGCCCTCGCCGGCGCACACGCTGCCGTAGTTCTGCTGATAGGCGATCGACTCGCTGCCCGTTCCGGCGTAGACCACCGCCACCTGAAAGTCGCGCATGAGGTCGGTTCTCACCGCCTTGGGGGGCGGGGCAGGCGCCACAGCACCCCCGACCAGGTGGTAGTAGGTGCTCTGCAGCCGCGGCGTCGCCCCCGAACGCGTCTGCCCGGCCGGCTGGGGCGTCACCGAGCGGACGACCGCCCACGCGCCGTTGACGGTCGAGGTGCGGATCGACACCACCACCTGCCCGCGGTGCGCGCGCTGCGCGGTGAAGGCGCGGGCGATCGCCTGCTGCGTGTGGCCCCCCACGAGCCGCGCGGCGACCCCCGTCGCTGGAGCGGCGAGCGCCAGCGCGCACAGTCCGACGATGATGGCCACCCCTCGCGTGGCTGCCTGCGCGCGCACCGGCATGCCTGTCGAGCTTAGAGCGTGGCGCAGTCGCCCAGCGCCGTCAGGATCGCGCTCACCACGGCCTGCGGGTCGCGCTGGGGCACCAGGTGGCCCGCCGCCGCGCTGCGGCGCAGGCGGGCTCCGGGGATCTGCTGGCGCAGGCGCTGCACCGCCCGGGCCGGGACGACACGATCGTGCGTGCCGGCGATGATCGTGGTGGGGGCGGTGATCGCGCCCAGACGGCGCTCGAGCTCGGGCAGGTCGCGGATCAGCGCGCGCTGCTCGGCGATGTAGGCGCGCCACGCCGACGGACGGCGGGCCGCGGTGCCGGCGGCGCGCAGATAGGCGTCGTCGAGCCGGCTGCGGCGCGCGATGCGCGCCCGGACGGGGGCGGCCGCCAGCGCCAGGCCCAGACCGCCGAGAATCGCCCCCGCGGCCACCTCGCCGGCGACGGGTGCGGCCAGCCAGCGATCCAGGGGATAGAGGGCGGCGAGGTTGGCGGCCGGGGCGGCGAGGATCAGGGCGCTGACCCGGTTGGGCGCGGTGGCCGCGAGCCATGCCGCCACGGCGGCGCCGAGGCTGTGACCCACCACGACGGCACGCTCGGCGCGGCGCTCGTCCAGTGCCGACAGTGCGGCGGCGGCGTTGCCGGCGAGGTCGCGCGCGGGCGTGGCGCCGTCCCAGCCGGGACGATCAGTGGCCAGCGCCTCGGCGCGTCCGTCAAGGCCGGCCAGCACGCCCGCCCAGTCGGCGGCGCCGCCGGGCTGGCCGTGGAGCAGCAGCACCATCGGGCGCACGACAGGGGCCGTGGGGCGCGCGGCCGGGGTCACAACGGCACGGTCGGCGTCGGGCGAGGCGGGCGCCTACGCGCCGGGTGGCCCGCCGCGGGGGTTGTCGCCCACGGCTTGACCGTCCCGCCCCACGTAGCCGTCCTTGCCGCCCGCCACGATCACGATCGCCGCGTCCTGACCGACGTTGCGCATGCCGCGGTGGGTGGCGGGGTCCACGCGGGCGATCCCGCCGGCGCGCACGACATGCGTGGTCCCATCGCCGAAGCGGAACTCCACCTGGCCCTGATGGACGAAGTAGGTCTCCTCCTGGTGCTCGTGGAAGTGCAGCCCGCTCTCATAGCCGGGCGGCAGCACCAGGGCATTGATGCCGAACGCGGTCACGCCCAGCTCTCGGCGCACCTTGCGAAAGCCAAAGCCGTCACCCATGTCGTCCAGGTGAGACACGGCGTAACCGTCGCGGGTGGGCGGGGTGGCTTCCTCGTCGCTCATCTCGAGGCGCTGCATGGTATCTGCCAGGGCCCAATTCGGCATGCCCAGAGGTGGCCGAGGGGGCATACTAGGCCGGTGACCTCAGCGCTCCTATCCGAGGCGCTCGCTCCTCTGCGCCAGAACCCGCGGCGCGCTGCAGTCATGTTCGACATCGACGGCACGCTGGCCCCGATCGTCGACCACGCCTCCGACGCCCACGTCCCCGAGTCCACCCGGCAGCTGCTGATCGCCGTGGCGCGCCGGTACGGCCTCGTCGCCTGCGTGACCGGACGGCGCGCCTCCGAAGCGCGCGCCATGGTGTCGATCGGCACGATCAACTACGTCGGGTCCCACGGCGTCGAGTTGCTGCGCGCCGGCTGGACGGAGGCGGTGCTCGACGAGGGGGTCGCCGACTGGATTCGCCGCATCCACGACTTCGGCCGCGAGAGCGACACCGCTGACACGCGCAAGCGCCGCGTGCGCCTGGAGGACAAGGGCCCGATCGTCGCCTTTCACTGGCGCGGCGCTCCCGACGAGGATGCCGCCAGGGCAGCGGTGGACGCCATTGCCCAGCGCGCCCAGGCAGCCGGCCTGCGGACCCACTGGGGCCGCAAGGTGCTCGAGGTCCGGCCGCCGGTCAAGATCGATAAGGGGTCGGGGATCAACCGCCTGCTCACCGAGGTCGGCCCCGATATCGAGATGGCGCTCTACGTCGGCGACGACACCACCGACATCGACGCCTTCCGCACGCTCGGCTCCCTGGTCGAGGACGGCCGGCTGCAGCGGGCGGTGCGGGTCGGGGTCGCGTCCGACGAGGGGCCGTCGGAGATCCAGGCCGAGGCCGACTTCGTGGTCGACGGGACCGAGGGCGTGCGCGAGCTGCTGGCTCAGCTCAGCGCCGACCCCGAGTGACCGCCGGTGAGGTTCGCCGAGTTCCTGCGCACCACCGTCCTGATCAGCGCCGCCGCGGCGAGTGCCCTGGCGGCGGTGACCCTGGCCGGCGCCGTGGGCGGTGAGCATCCCTTCGTGGTGCCGGTCGCCGCCGGGTGGTGGGTGCTGGCGGGCCTGATCGGCTGGTGGCTGGGCCGCCGCGCCGAGACCTCGTCGCCGATCGCCAACCTCCTGGCCAACGCGCGCACCCAGCCGTCGCTGCCCGAGGTCAATCCGCCCCGGGTGGTGCTCAACCGGCTGTGGCCGCTGCTGCTCTCGACGCTCGGCGCGGGCGCCCTGGGGGTCATCCTCCCGCAGGTCCCGGCGGTCGCGGCCGGCTTTGCCGTCATCTGGGCGCTGGCGTGGCGGCGCCAGTCGCGCGCGGTGACCGCCATCGAGGAGCGCGACGGCGCCCGCTTCTACGTGGAGCGCACGTCCCCGCTGGAGCCCATCCAACTGGTGCGCACCCCCGGCTTTCGCACCAACCTGATGGAGCTCAACGGCTCCTCCACATCGCGGTCCGCGCGCCAGGTCTGAGGGCCGATGATGGCGGTAGCGGGCCCGGACGGGGCCATCGACGTCCTCATCGTCTCGGTGGGCGCCACCACCGGCTGGCGGGCGGCGGCGCGCGAGCTCGGCGCGGCGTTTGAGCGTGCGGGCGCGCGGACGGTCACCGTCGACACCGGACCGGTGCGCGAGGTGCGCACCTTTATGCTCACCGATTTCGTCCAGGCCGGAGCGGCGCGCCGCGCGGCCGCGCAGGGGATCGCCCGTTATCACCCGCGGGTCGTCGTGTACTGCTCGCTGACCGCGGCGCTCCTCTGGCCGGCGCCCGGCGCCATCTGGATGGACGCCATGGCCGCCGAGAACCGCCCGGGACGCCACGGGGTCTGGCAACGCGCCCTCGAGCGCCGGCGCCTGGCCGCCGCGCCCTTGGTGCTGACGATGGCGCAGGACGCGCTGGCGCCGCTTCCCCGGGCCCGGTGGCCCGAGTCGGTGGTGGTCCCGGTGGCCGTGCAGGGCTCCGGGCCCGAGGACGCAGTGACGGTCCGCGACATCGATGTCATCGCCTACGCGGCCGACCCGGTCAAGCGGCGCCTTGACTTCGTGCTGGAGACGTGGGAGCGCACCCGCCGGGGCGAGGAGACGCTGGTGATCACCGGTACCCCGGGCGGCGAGCCCGACCGGCCCGGCGTGCGGTTCACCGGCCGCGTGTCGCCCGAGGAATTCCGGGCGCTGCTGCGCCGCGCCCGCGTGTTCGCGGCCGCCTCGCGGCGCGAGGACTTCGGCATCGCCCAGCTCGAGGCGCTGGCTGACGGCGCCATGCTCGTCACCACGCCGGCCCCGGGGGCCTATCCGGCCCTGAGGCTGGCCCGCCGGCTCGATCCGCGGCTGGTCTCCGAGGATCTGGGGGGCGCCCTGCGCAGCGCCCTGGATGATCCCGCGCCCGGCTACGCGGCGCGCGCCGCCGGGCTGATGGCGCCCTTCAGCCGCGACGCCGTGACCGCAACCCTCACCCAACACGTCCTGCCCCGTTTGCTGCCAGGATGGGGCTCGTGATCGCACCGGCGGCCATCCCCAGCCCGTCCTCGAACGGCTTCAGCATCGGGCCGTTCTTCTTTCACGCCTACGGGATCATGTACGTCTTCGCCGTCGCCGCGGCGATCTACATCTCCCGGCGGCGCTGGGGTCGCGTCGGCGGCGACCCGGAGCTCTGCTACGAGATCGCGATGTGGGCCTTTCCCGCCGGGCTGATCGGTGGGCGGATCTACTTCGACATCACCACTCCCAGCCAGATCCCCGACCACTGGTGGGGGATCTTCGCCATCTGGGACGGCGGCCTGGGCATCTGGGGCGGGATCGCCGGCGGCGTCGCCGTGGGGCTGTGGGTGGCCCATCGCCGGCTGGGCCGCAACGACCTTCTGCGGTTCATGGACGCCGCCGCCCCCGGACTGCTGGTGGCCCAGGCGATCGGGCGGATCGGCAACTACTTCAACCAGGAGCTCTTCGGAGCCCCGTCCTCGCTGCCGTGGGCGCTGAAGATCTCCCCTGAGCACCGTCCGCCGGGCTATCTCCACGTCCCCACGTTCGAGCCGACCTTCCTCTATGAGCTGATCTGGAACCTGCTGCTGGCGTCGTTCTTGGTGTGGCTCGGCTCGCGGCGCAAGATCCGCGCCCCGGGGCTGTTTGCCCTGTACGTCGCCGGCTACTCGGGGTTCCGGATCTTCGAGGAAACCCAGCGCATCGACTACTCCAACCACATCTTCGGGCTGCGCCTGAACTTCTTCGTGGCCTCGATCCTGTGCCTCATCGGGTTGCTGTGGTTCATCGCCGTGCAGCGCGGGTGGCGAGGCTGGGGCGTCGAGCCGGCCGAGGTGGTGCCACCCAGCGCGCGGGCGGCGGGGCCGACGCGGGGGTTGGGGTTCCCGCGGGCGGCTGCGGCTGCGACCGCCACCGGCGGCAGCTCGCGTCCGGCTTCCCCGACGGCTCGCGGCTCGGGGCGCCGGCCACCGCCCCCGCCCCGGAAGGGGTCGGGGCGCGCTCGGCGACACTGACGCCGGTCTGAACGGCGGGGTATCGGAGGGGAGGTCAGCTGCGCAGCCGCGGCCGCAGCTTGGCCAGCTCGTCCCATGGCCGTGTGTTGACCACGTCGTCGGGCGTCAGCCACGCCCGCCGCGCCGTGGCCACCCCGTAGCGAGCCACCTCGAAGCCGCCCACCCGATGGGCGTCGCAGTTGATGACGATCGGGATCCCCGCCTGGGCGGCGGCCCGGGCGTTGACCTCGTTGAGGTCGCGCCGGTCGGGGCTGGAGTTGATCTCGAACATGGTGCCGGTCTCGCGCGCGGCCTCGACGATCGCCGGGAAGTCGAAGTGGTACGGCGGGCGGCGCTCGATCTTGCGCCCGGAGAGGTGGCCGATGACATCGACGAGCGGGTTGGAGATGGCGCGGATGATCCGCTGGGTCATGGCCGCCGAGTCCATCGCCATCGAGGAGTGCACGGAGGCCACCACCCAGTCCAGCTGGGCCAGGTCCTCGTCGTCGTAGTCCAGGGAGCCGTCGGGGAGGATGTTGACCTCGGACCCGGCCAGCAGGGTGATGCCACCGACGGCGTCGCTGCCCGAGAGCTCGCGGATATGGGCGACGTGCTGTGAGAGCTGGTCGGCGTCGATGCGCACCGCCACCGAGGTCGAATGGTCGGTGACGGCCAGGTACGCGTAGCCGGCGTCGCGGGCGGCCAGCGCCATCTCCTCGATCGAGGCCGTGCCGTCAGAGGCGGTGGTGTGGCTGTGCAGGTCGCCGCGGAGGTCCTCGACGGTGACCAGCTGCGGAAGGGTGCCGTTGGCCGCGGCCTCGAGCTCACCGCGGTTCTCGCGCAGCTCGGGCTCGATGTACTCCAGCCCGAGCAGCTTGTAGACCTCCTCCTCGCTCGCACAGCGGTGGGTCTCACCGGTGCTGTCGTCGAGCACGCCGTACTCGGACACGTGCAGCCCGCGCCGGACGGCGGCCTCGCGCAGCGCCATGTTGTGCTGCTTGGAGCCCGTGAAGTGCTGGAGCAGGTTGCCGAACTGGTCGGGGGCGACGATGCGCAGGTCGACCTTCAGACCCGTGTGCGTCCGCAGCCGCACCCCGGATTCGCTCGGGGTCTGGGCCGACTCGACGAGCTCCAGCGCGGCCGCGGCCTGTGCCAGCGCCAGCGGATCAGATGCGGTGGCGATGATGTCGAGGTCCTTGACGCTGTCGGTCATGCGCCGCGCCGAGCCGGCAAGCTCGACACGGCCTGCCACGGGCTCGGCGCGCAGCGCGGCGACGAGCTCCT
>DATJTQ010000305.1:0-25312 GCA_035503355.1 Solirubrobacteraceae bacterium | reverse complement strand
GGGTGGCCGCCACCATCCCCCCGTGGCGAAAAATAAGCCCGCATACGGTGCATTAGTCGAGGCACGTCTGGCTGACCTGGCGACGCGGCAGCATGGCGTCGTGTCTCGGAGGCAGCTGTATGAGCTTGGATGCTCGCGGGGCAGCATCACGCGCCGGGTTGAGAAGCGGCGGCTGCTCCGGGTCAACCGCGCCGTGTATGCCGTGGGCCATACGCGGTTGACCGCCAAGGGCGGCTGGATGGCGGCGGTCCTGGCCTGTGGCGAGGGCACGGTCCTCAGCCATCCTGATGCCGCGGCCCTCCACGATGTGCGGCAGATCGGCAGCGGGCCCGTTCACGTGACGAGCCCCGGCAAGCATGAGCTGAGGGGGATCCGCTGCCACGAGTACGGCACGCTGCAGTCGGCGGACCGGACCGTCATCGACGCCATCCCCGTCACGAGTCTGGCCCGCACCTATCTCGACCTTGCGGAGATCCTCACCCACGCCCGCCTGATCGACGCCCTCGAGGCCGGCCAGCGTCAGAACAAGCTGGACGTCGCCG
The DNA here is from genome assembly GCA_035503355.1 of Solirubrobacteraceae bacterium. Taxonomy (GTDB): domain Bacteria; phylum Actinomycetota; class Thermoleophilia; order Solirubrobacterales; family Solirubrobacteraceae; genus Palsa-465. Next base: position 24,770 of record DATJTQ010000305.1, on the reverse strand, counting down.
CCATCTACGCGGTCATCGCCCGCAACCCCGGCCGCCACGGGATCGAGCCGCTCCGGGCAGCCATCGCGGAGCTCGCTGACGAGCCGCCGCTCCTCCAGTCACCGGCCGAGCGGGCCTTCCGAGCGCTCATCCGGCACCACGGCCTTCCCGAACCGCAGTACAACGTCTACGCCGAAGGCGAGCTGGTCGACGCGGTGTGGCCGGAGCACAGGCTCGTGGTCCAGGTCGACGGCTTCGGGTTTCATCGCAGCAAGCGCTCCTTCGCCGCGGACCGCGCGCGTGACCGCAAGCTGGTCCGTGCCGGCTGGCGCGTGATCCGTTTCACCGCCGACGACGTCACCGACCGGCCCGACGAGGTCGCCGCCGAGCTCAGCGAGCTGCTGCTGCTCGGCGGGCCTTGGCCGCCGCCGGCGAGATCAGATCGGTGATCGTGCCGTCCTCGAGCTCAGCGGCCAGTCCGATCGACTCCGACAACGTCGGATGGGGGTGGATGGTGAGCGCGATGTCCTCCGCATTGGCCCCCATCTCGAGCGCGTGCACGGCCTCGGAGATGAGATCCCCGGCGCCGACGCCGACGATCCCGGCCCCCAGGAGCCGCTGGGTCTCCTGCTCGAAGAGGAGTTTCGTGACGCCCTCGTCGCGGCCCAGGCCCAGGGCCCGGCCCGACGCGGTCCACGGGAAGATGGCCTTCTCGTAGGCGATGTCCTCGGCCTTGGCCTGGGTCTCGGTGAGGCCCATGAAGGCGACCTCGGGATCGGTGTAGGCCACCGAGGGGATGGTCCTGGCGTCGAACTCGACGTCGAGCCCCGAGATGACCTCGGCCGCCACCTTGGCCTCGTGCATGGCTTTGTGAGCCAGCAGCGGTTCGCCGACGATGTCACCGATGGCGTAGATCCCGGGAACGTTGGTGCGCATCTTGGAATCCACCGGGATGAAGCCGCGCGCGTCGACCTTGACCCCTGCGGCCTCGGCGTCGATGGCACGGCCGTTGGGCGTGCGGCCGACGGCGACGAGGACGCGGTCGAACATCCGGGATCCGGCGCCGGAGATCTCGACCTTGAGTCCGTTCTTCTGGGCCTTGACGCTCTCAGCCTTGCTGGAGAGCAGAATGTCCTGATAGCGGCCGCCGATCCGCTTGGCCAGCACGCGCACGAGGTCGGAGTCAAAGCCGGTGAGCAGGTGATCGAGCATCTCGACCACGGTGACCTTGGCGCCGAGGGCGTCGTAGACGCACGCCATCTCCAGGCCGATGATCCCGCCGCCGATCACGAGCAGCCGCCCGGGGATCGAGGTCGGTGAGAGCGCGCCCGTCGAGTCGATGATCCGCTCGTCCTCGGGCAGGCCGGGGATCTGCGCCGGCTGGGAGCCGGCGGCGATGATCAGATTGTCGAAGCTGACATCGCGGTCGCCGACGCGCAGCGAGTTGGCCCCGGTCAGCGTCCCGACCCCGTGAATCACCTCCACGTCGCGCCGCTGGGCCAGCCCGACCAGCCCGCCGGTGAGCTTGTCCACCACGGACTGCTTCCACTCGAGCAGCTTGGGGAGGTCGACCTTGGGCTTGCCGAACGACACACCGTGCGTCGCCATCTCCTCGGTCTCGGTGATCACCCGGGCCGCGTGCAGCAGCGCTTTGGAGGGGATGCACCCGACGTTGAGGCAGATGCCGCCGAGCTTGTTGTGGCGCTCGATCAGCGCAGTCTTCAGGCCCAGGTCCGCGGCGCGGAACGCTGCCGTGTAGCCGCCGGGTCCCGAGCCGAGGACCACGACCTGGAAGTCCCGGTCAGACGCCCCGCCGTCGGGAGGCGGGGGAGAGGCAGGCGGCTCGGCCTCGCGCACCACAGAGGCTTGGGAACCCTCATCCTTCGATGCGCCGTTCTCTGAGGTCGCCGCGGCGCCATCGGAGGAGGAGGCGGAGGAGGAGGAGGAGGCAGGCGCCGACGCGCCGTCGAGCGTCAGCAGCAGCGACCCCTCGGACACCCGGTCACCCACCGACACCGAGAGCTCCTTGACCACGCCGGCGAACGGCGCAGGCACGTCCATAGTGGCCTTGTCTGACTCGAGCGTGACCAGCGGATCCTCGACCTCGACCGAGTCACCGACCGAGACGAGGATCTCGATGACGGGGACATCGTCGAAATCCCCGATGTCGGGGACCTTGACCTCGGAGCTCATCGCCGCCCTCCGGTCACAGCAGGACCCGGCGCAGGTCCGACAGCACGCCCACCAGGTAGGAGACGAACCGGGCCGCCGCGGCGCCGTCGATCACGCGGTGGTCGTAGGAGAGCGAGAGCGGCACCATCAGGCGCGGGACGAACTCGGAGCCGTTCCACACGGGCTTCATGGCGGCGCGCGTGACCCCGAGGATGGCCACCTCGGGCGCGTTGATGATCGGGGTGAACGAGGTGCCGCCGATCCCGCCCAGCGAGGAGATGGTGAACGTCGCGCCGCGCATCTGGTCAAGCGAGAGCTTGCCCTCCCGGGCCAGCCCCGAGAGCTCGGTGAGATCGGACGCGATCTCCTTCAGACCCTTGCCATCGGCGTCCTTGATCACCGGCACGAGCAGGCCGCCGGGGGTGTCGGCGGCGAAGCCGATGTTGTAGTAGCGCTTGAGGATGAGGTCGTCGCCGTCGAGCGACGAGTTGAAGTTGGGGAACTCCTTGAGCGCCTTCACGCACGCGGCGACCAGGAAGGACACCATCGTGAACTTGACCCCCTCACGGGCGTGCTCGTCATTGAGCTGCTTGCGCCAGGCCTCCAGCTCGGTGATGTCCGCCTCGTCGTTGTGGGTGACGTGGGGGATCATCACCCAGTTGCGCGCCAGGTTCGGCGCGGAGATCCGCTGGATCCGCGAGCGCTCCACGCGCTCCACCGGACCGAACTTCTCGAAGTCCACGGACGGCCACGGGAGCAGGTCCAGACCGCCCACACCGCCGCCGGCTGGGCGAGCACCTCCGCCGCTGGAGGGCGCCGCGCTCGGGCCCTTGCCGTCGGCGAGGTTCTGCACGTCGTCCTTGGTGATGCGGCCCTTGCGGCCGCTCCCGGTCACCGCTCGCAGGTCGACGCCGAGCTCGCGGGCCAGTCGCCGCGCCGACGGGCTGGCGTAGATGGGGCCACCGCCGTTGCTGCCCGCGGGAGCAGGCGGGGGCGCCGGCTCGCCACCCGGCTCCGCGCCCGACCGCGGCCTGGGCGGCTGCGGCGTGGGCGGCTGCGGCGACTCCGAGGCGTCGGGTTGCGATGAAGCCTCCACTGATTCCGCCGGCTGCGTGGTGGCCTCGGCGCCGCGGTCGGCGGCCGCGGCCTCCTCGGCGGGCTCGCCGGCGCCGGCGTCGCCGTCGGATCCCTCCAGGCTCATGAGGACCGAGCCCTGTGACACCCGGTCCCCGACCGAGACGGTGATCTCGCGCACCACCCCCGCCAGCGGGGCGGGCACGTCCATGGTGGCCTTGTCTGACTCCAGGGTGACCAGCGGGTCCTCGACGGACACGCTGTCCCCGACGGCCACGAGGATCTCGATGACCGGTACGTCGTCGAAGTCCCCGATGTCCGGGACTTCCACCTTGGTGAGGGTGGCGCTCATACGGTCGTGGGCAGCGGGGCGTCCGTGTCGATGTCGTACTTCTTGATCGCCTGGGTCACGAGCTTGCGCTCGACCGTGCCGGCGTCGGCCAGCTCCTTGAGGGCGGCGACCGCGACGTAGTGGCGATCCACCTCGAAGAAGCGCCGCAACGCCGTGCGGAAGTCGCTGCGTCCGTAGCCGTCGGTGCCCAGTGTGCGGTAGGAGCGACCGTCCTGGGTGACCCACTGCCGGATCTGGTCAGGGACGGCGCGCAGGTAGTCCGTCGAGGCGATGACCGGCCCGCGGCGATCGGCGAGCTGCTCGGTCACGTAGGCGACGCGCGCCTTGCGGGACGGATGCAGCATGTTCCAGCGCTCGACGTCGAGGCCATCGCGGCGCAGCTCGGAGAACGAGGTCACGCTCCACACGTCGGAGAGCACGCCGAAGTCCGCCTCCAGCAGATCGGCAGCGGCGATCACCTCGCGCAGGATCGTGCCCGAGCCCAGCAGCTGCACCACCGGCTTGCGAGCCCGCTTAGAGGCCTCGCGCAGCGGATACATCCCGCGCAGGATGCCCTCCTCGGCGCCCTTCGGCATCGCCGGGTGCGGGTAGTTCTCGTTCATCAGGGTGACGTAGTAGAAGACGTCCTCCTGCTCGGAGACCATGCGGCGTAGCCCGTCCTGGATGATCACCGCCAGCTCCGACCCGTACGCGGGGTCATAGGCGCGGCAGTTGGGGACCACCGAGAAGAGCAGGTGACTGTGGCCATCCTCGTGCTGCAGCCCCTCGCCGTTCAGGGTCGTCCGCCCGGCGGTGCCGCCCAGCAGGAACCCGCGGGTGCGGCTGTCGCCGGCCGCCCACACCAGATCGCCCACGCGCTGGTAGCCGAACATGGAGTAGTAGATGTAGAACGGCACCATCGGCACGTCATGGGCGCTGTAGGAGGTGCCGGCGGCGATGAAGGAGGAGATCGAGCCGGCCTCGGTGATCCCTTCCTCCAGGATCTGACCGTGCTCGTCCTCCTTGTAGAACATCAGCTGCTCGGAGTCCTGAGGGCTGTAGCGCTGGCCGAAGGGGGAGTAGATCCCGACCTGGCGGAACAGGCCCTCCATCCCGAAGGTGCGCGACTCGTCGGGCACGATGGGGACGATGTGGCGGCCCATCTCCTTGTCGCGCAGCAGCGCGGCGAGGATGCGCACGAAGGCCATCGTGGTCGAGATCTCGCGGTCGCCGGTGCCCTCCAGCTGGGACTTGAACGTCTCCAGGGGCGGGGCTGTCAGCGGCTGTGACTTGGGGCGGCGGACCGGCAGCGATCCACCCAGCTCGGCCCGGCGCTCGCGCAGGAACTGCATCTCTGGCGAGTCGTCGGGTGGCTTGTAGTACTCGGCGTCGTGAACCTGCTGATCGGTGAGCGGCAGCTCGAAGCGATCGCGGAAGGCGAGCAGCGCGGCCTCGGTCATCTTCTTGGCCTGGTGGGTGATCATCTGGCCCTCGCCCGACACGCCCATGCCGTAGCCCTTGATCGTCTTGGCCAGGATGACCGTTGGCTGCCCCGTGTGACGCACGGCGGCGTGGTAGGCGGCGTAGACCTTCTGCTGGTCATGGCCGCCGCGGTTGAGCAGCCAGATCTCCTCATCGGACATGTGCTTGACGCGCTCCAGCAGACGCGGGTCGCGCCCGAAGAACTTCTCGCGCACGAACGCGCCATCGCGCGATTTGAACGTCTGGTAGTCGCCGTCGACGACGTCTTCCATGACCTTGACCAGGGCGCCGTCGACGTCGGCCTCCAGGAGCGGGTCCCACCGCGAGCCCCAGATCACCTTGATCACGTTCCAGCCGGCGCCGCGGAAGTCCGATTCCAGCTCCTGGATGATCTTGCCGTTGCCGCGCACCGGCCCGTCCAGGCGCTGCAGGTTGCAGTTGACCACCCAGATGAGGTTGTCCAGCTGCTCGCGGCCGGCCAGCGCCGTGGCGCCCATGGACTCGGGCTCGTCCATCTCGCCGTCGCCCAGGAACGCCCACACCTTGCGGGGGGCGGTGTCCGCCATGCCCCGCGCGTCCAGGTACTTCATGAACCGCGCCTGGTAGATCGACGTGATCGCGCCGATCCCCAGCGACACCGTGGGGAACTGCCAGAACTCCGGCATCAGCCACGGGTGCGGGTAGGAGCTCAGGCCCCCGGCGACCGACACCTCCTGGCGGAAGCCGTCCAGCTGCGCCGGGGTGAGGCGCCCCTCCAAGAAGGCGCGCGAGTAGTTGCCCGGCGAGGAGTGGCCCTGGAAGTAGACGAGGTCGCCGCCGTGCTCGGAATCGGAGACACCATCCGCACCCGCCCCGTGCCAGAAGTGGTTGAAGCCGACCTCCATGAGGGTGGCCAGCGACTGGTAGGTGGCGATGTGGCCGCCGAGCTCCGAGGAGATCTTGTTGGCGCGCAGGACCATGCAGATCGCGTTCCAGCGCACGATGGAGCGCAGCCGGCGCTCGATCTTGAAGGCTTCCTCACCGCCGGGGAACGGCGGCTCGAGCGCCCGCGGAATCGTGTTGACGTACGCGGTGTTGAGACTGGCGATGGGGCCGGTGCCGGCATGCTGGGCGCGCTCGATGACCCGCGTGAGCAGGTCCCGCGCCCGTTCGGGTCCGTCGTGGGAGACGACCGCGTCCAGCGCCTCCAGCCACTCGGTCGTCTCTACCGCGTCGGGATCGACGGCGTCGGGCTCGGCTCCGTTGCCATTCGTGCTCGGTGTCTGTGTTTGGACTCGATCAGTCATGGCCTGTGGGCAGTAGGGGTCAGGCGTTCGACTATACCTCCGCACTGCACCGCTCACGGGCGCGGCCTGGCAGGTCGGTTTGGCGTAGCGTGGGTGCCATGAGCTTGCGCAAGGTGGAGGGCCTGCCGGGCGCCCCGTGGGATCGTCCGCTGGCCGGGATACTGGACCGGATAACGGTGCAGTCAGAGGTGTTGGAGGGGAATCCTCTCGGCGATCCGGTGCGCCGCCCGCTGTACGTGTACCGCTCTCCGGGGGCGATCGCGCCGGGACGCGGGCGGTTCCCGACGGTCTACGTGCTCCAGGGCTATTCGGGCCAGGCGGACATGTGGCTCGGGCGCACCGCGTTTGAGCCGACCGCGGTGGAGCGGCTCGACGAGATGTTCGCGGCCGGGGAGTGCCCGGACGCGATCGTGGTCTTTGTCGACGCTTGGACGTCGCTCGGCGGATCGCAGTTCCTCAACTCGACGAGCACCGGCCGTTACCTGGACTACCTGTGTGACGAGATCGTCCCCTTCGTCGACGAGCGCTATCCCACGATGCCGGGTCGCGAGCACCGCGGTGTGGCCGGCAAGTCCTCGGGCGGCTACGGGGCCATGGTGGCCCCCATGCTGCGCCCTGACGTCTTCAGCGGCCTGGCCTCGCACGCCGGCGATGCGCTCTTCGAGTACTGCTACCTCCCCGAGTTCCCGGTCATCGCCCGCAAGCTGCGCGACGACTTCGGCGGCTCCTACGACGCGCTGCTCAGCAAGATGCGGGCCGGGCCGGCCTTCGACTGGGGCCGCTTCGGCGACGCCTTCTCCATGTACGCGTACGCGTGTGCCTACACCCCGGATCCCGATCACCCGGGCAAGCCCCTGTTGCCCTTCGATCCAGCCACCGGCCGCCTGGACGACGCGATCTGGCAGCGGTGGCTGGCCCTGGACCCCGTGCGCATGGCCGAGCCCCACGCCGACGCCCTGCGCAGCATGCGACGCATCTACCTCGACGCCGGCCGCCAGGACGAGTTCTTCCTCGACCTCGGCGCTCAGGCCTTTGCCGCCGAGCTCACACGGCTCGGGATCGAGCACACCCTCGAGCTCTTCGACGGCAAGCACGGTGGGATCTCGTACCGGTACCCTGGCGCGATCCGGCAGCTGGTGCTGTCGCTTCGCGAACCGTGACCGCCACTGCCCCCACCGATCTTGCCTTCGCCGGCCCCGGAGCGCTGGCCGCGATGGTGCGGGCGGGGGAGGCCTCTCCGCGCGAACTGGTGGAGCTCTACCTCCGGCGGATCGACTCCCTCGATCCGCAGCTGAACGCCTTCCGGACGGTGCGCGCCGAGCAGGCGCTGGCCGAGGCCGACGCAGTGGACCGCACCGGCCCGCTCGCCGGCGTCCCCATCGCCGTCAAGGACGACATCGACCTGGCCGGTGAGGTCGCCACCCGCGGCTCGCGCAGCTTCGGGCCCCCGGCCACTGCCGATGCCGAGCCGATCCGCCGCCTGCGCGCGGCGGGCGCGATCCCCATCGGCGTGACCAACGTGCCCGAGCTCATGATCTTCCCGTGGACCGCCACGACCGCCAACGGAGTGACGCGCAACCCATGGGATGTCAGCCGGACGACCGGCGGGTCCTCGGGCGGCTCGGCCGGCGCGGTGGCCGCCGGCCTGGTGGCGGCCGCCACCGCGTCTGACGGCGGAGGCTCGATCCGCATCCCGGCGGCGGCCTGCGGCCTGGTGGGGATGAAGCCGACGCGGGGTCGCGTGCCCAGTGGCGGCGGCTGGCTGGGGCTCTCCACCTACGGCGCGCTGGCGCGAACCGTCGCCGATAGCGCGCTCATGCTCGACGTGATGCACGGCCCGCTGGCCGGGGACCCGCATCACGCGCCGGCGTTCACCGGCAGCTACGTGCAGGCGGCCGCCACCCCGCCGCCGCGTCTGAGGATCGCGCTCTCGCGCAAACTCCCACCAGGCCAGCTGGGCCGGGTCTCGGGCGATCAGCGCGGGGCGTGGGAGCGCACCGGCGCTCTGCTCAGCGCGCTCGGTCACGACGTGGTCCCGGGCAACCCGGCGTACGGGATGGTCCAGCTCGAGTTCTTCCAGACCTGGGTGCGCGGCGTCTACGAGGAGTCCCTGCGCGTCCCCGATCGCTCGATGCTGGAACGCAGCACGCGCCAGATGGCGGGCTTGGGTCGCTACGTGGTGCCGCCCCGCCGGCGCGAGGCGATTCTGGCGGCGCGCGCGCGGACCACGGCGCGCATCACCTCGCTGTGGGAGGACTTCGACGTCCTGCTGGCCCCGACGCTGGCCAAGACCGCCATCGCCGCCGAGGGCGGCTACGGCAAGCCCGCGTTTGCCGCGATCGACATCGCGGGTCGGTTTGCCCCGTTCACGCCGGTGTTCAACGTCACCGGCCAGCCGGCGATCTCGATTCCGGCCGGCGTCGCGCCCGACGGACTGCCGCTGGCCGTCCAGCTCGTCGGCAGGGTGGGCGCCGAGGACACCCTGTACTCGCTCGCCGCCCAGATCGAGGAGGCGGCGCCGTGGGCCCAGCGTCGTCCCACCCTGTCGTGACCCGCGCCCGCCGTCTGGCGGTCGGCCTCGCCGCCGTGATGGCCCTTGTCGTGGCCGGGCTCGCCGGTGCCGGCGCGGCCTCAGCCAGGACGGTGTGGTTGTGCAAGCCAGGCCAGTCTCCCGACCCGTGTACCCCGAGCCTGGCCACGACCGTGTTCTCGCCCACCCTGCACAAGCTCGGGGTGACCCATCCCGCCGCCGACAAGCAGCCGTCGATTGACTGCTTCTACGTCTATCCGACGGTCTCCGACCAGACGACCACGCTGGCCAACCGGCAGATCGATCCCGAGGAGCGGTCGATCGCGCTCTATCAGGCCGCTCGTTACTCCCAATACTGCCGCGTCTTCGCCCCGATGTACCGGCAGGTCACCGTGCCGGCGCTCGATTCCGGCAACACGGAGTCGCCCCGGCAGCTGGCGACCCCGGTCAACGACGTCCGCGCCGCGTTCGCGACGTACCTGCGCAAGGACAACCACGGTCGCGGCTTTGTGCTCATCGGCCACTCGCAGGGCTCGTTCGTGCTCGAGCGGCTCATCGCCAAGGACGTGGACGCCAAGCCCGCGGTGCGCAGGCGGCTCGTCTCCGCGATCCTGCTCGGCGGCAACGTGCTGGTGCCGGCTCCCGGCCATCCCCGGGCCGTCGGAACCTTCAAGCATGTCCCACCGTGCCGCTCGGACACGCAGCTGGCCTGCGTCATCGCCTTCTCCACCTTTGACCAGCCGCCCCCGGCCAACTCGCTGTTCGGGCGCACCACGGTCGCCGGCGAGCAGGTTCTCTGCACCAACCCGGCGGCCCTCGGCGGCGGGGCGGCCACGGTGGACCCGATCTTCCCCTCCGCGCCGTTTGCGCCGGGCACGCTCATCGCCGCCGGGATCAGCCTGCTGCACCTCACGCAACCCACGGCGTCCACGACCTGGGTCTCAGAGCCCGGGGCCTACCGGGCGCGGTGCTCGTCGGCGGGCGGAGCCAACGTGCTCCAGATCACCGCGCAGCACGGGGCCCAGACCGCCACCCCCAGCCCCGACCCGACGTGGGGCCTGCACCTGATCGACGCCAACATCGAGCTCGGCAACCTCGTCTCGCTGGTCCATCGCGAGGCCAACGCGTTCGCGGCGCGCCCCGCGGCGCCGCTGGCCCCGGGTCGTTAGCCGCGGCGCCGCCGGCCCCCAGGCACCAGCCGCGCGGTCCGTTTCCGAGGCGCGTGCGTCCGCTACCGGACGTGCCTCGACTGGTGCACCGTATGCGGGCTTATTTTTCGGTCACGCGGGTGATGGTGTCGGCGGCGGACCGGTCCGGTACAGTTTCGTACCGTGACTGCTCTGGCCGAGAACCAGGTCGCCGCCGAGGCCCCGGCCCCGGCCGCGGCGATCGGGGCGCCGGCGTCGCCGGCGGGTCCCGTCGACTCGGGAGCGGGCATCGCGATGCCGCCGGCGATGGCGATCCCGGGCGTGCTCCAGGGCCTGCGCTTCGCGCGGCGTCCGATGACCTTCGCCCTCGGCGCGCAGCGGGAGTTCGGCGACGTGTGGCAGATCCGGGTCCCCACGCGTGCGGAGGCGTTCGTGGTCACCTGCCATCCAGACCATCTGCGCTCGCTGCTCAAGGCCGACCCTGCCGAGGCGCCCTCGCTGACCGGCGAGTCGCCACTGCGGCCGATCCTCGGGCCGAACTCCGTCCTGACCTCGGTGGGGGCCCGCCACCTGCGCCAGCGCAAGCTGCTGCTGCCGCCCTTCCACGGCGAGGCGGTGCAGCGCTACGTGGAGATGATCGCCGACGTCGCGCGCCAGGAGATCGACCACTGGCCCCTGGACGAGCCGTTCGCGCTCGCGCCCCGCATGCAGGCGGTGACGCTCGAGGTGATCATGCGCGGTGTCTTCGGCGTGGGGGTGGCATCGCAGACCACCACCGCCGAACGCCGGATGCGCCAGGCGCTTCGCCGGATGCTGGCCGCGTCGATGTCCCCCCTGTACTTCCTGGTGGAACTGCGCAACGCGCGTCACCTGGAGCCCAAGGGGCTGCTGGCCGCGGTCATGGCCATGGTGGATCGCCAGATGTACGCGGTCATCCGCGAGCGCCGCGCCGCCGGGGACAGCGACGAGCGCGGCGACGTGCTCTCGCTGCTGCTCGAGGCTCGCGACGAGCATGGGGAGCCGCTCACCGATCCCGAACTGCGCGACGAGCTGATGTCGCTGGTGCTTGCCGGGCACGAGACGACTGCCAACTCGCTGGCCTGGATCTTCGAGCGGCTGTTGCGCACCCCGGCCGCGTACGGGCGGCTGCGGGAGGTGGTCCGCGGCGATGACCGCCCGGCGGCTCAGGCGTACGTCGAAGCCACCATCCACGAGGGCATGCGGATCCGCCCGGTCATCCCGATGATCGGCCGTCTGGTCATGCGCCCCTGGCGCCTGGGCGAGTACACCGTGCCCGCGCGGACGCCGATCGGCGTCAGCATCATCGCGCTGCATCATCGCCCCGACGTCTATGCCGACCCTCACGCCTTCCTGCCCGAGCGGTTCCTGAGCGTGAAGCCCGGCACCTACACGTGGATCCCGTTCGGCGGCGGGATCCGCCGCTGCCTCGGAGCGTCGCTGGCCATGGCCGAGCAGCGCGTGGTGCTGGAGGCGATCGCCCGGCGCACCGACCTGGTGGCCCCCGAGCCCACCTCCGAGCGCCCCAGGATGCGCAACGTGACGATGATCCCCCGCAGCGGCTGCCTGGTCCGGGTGGCGCGCCGCCATCCGGACTGAGCGCGGTCTATGGTGCCTGAGGTGTCTGCCGCACACGAAGGGGCGCTCGCCGCCGAGCCCACCGGGCACCGCGAGCGGCTGATCGCCGCCATGGCGACGTCCATCGAGCAGAAGGGGTACCGCGACACCACCGTCGCGGACGTCGTGCGCATCGCGCGCACCTCCCGGCGCAACTTCTACGAGCACTTCGCCGACCGCGACGCCTGCTTCCTGGCGCTCTTCGACGCCACCAACGAGGCGATGATGCGCGAGATCGGCGACGCCGTGAAGCCCGATCGCCCGCTTGACGAGCAGGTCGACCGCGCCGTCGACGCCTACATCCACAATGTCGCCGCCACGCCGGCGCTGTATCGCAGCTTCGTGCGCGAGCTGCCCGGCCTCGGTCAGGCCGGCGCTGACCGGGGGCTGGCCACGCTCGAGCGCTTCGCCGACATGCTGGTCGGCTTTGTCGAGTCAGGACGGCGGGCCCAGCCTGAGCTGAAGGTGCGCCCGCTCACCATGGACACCGCGATCATCATCGTCGGGGGCCTCCGTGAGCTGCTCGTGATCGCGCTGCAGCGCGGGCGCGACATGCGCGAGCTGCGCGCGAGCGCCGGGGAGACGATCAAGGCGATTCTCGGCGGCGCGCTGCTCTAGGCGGGGTTTGGGCGCGGGCCGATCGTGGTATGGTCACGTACCACAGCGGTACAGTGACGTACCGCGACCCGTGGACCCGTGAATCCCCGTGACCAGGAGGCGGCATGCCCGACAGCGAGACCCGTGACGTCCAGATCGCCATCGCCGGCGCGGGCCTGGCGGGCCTGGGCATGGCCATCGCCCTGCGGCGCGACGGGATCGAGGACTTCGTCGTGCTGGAGCGCGCGGACGACCTGGGCGGCACGTGGCGCGACAACAGCTATCCCGGATGCGCCTGCGACATCGCCAGCGTCCTGTACTCCTACTCGGATGAGCAGAACCCGGCGTGGTCCCGCGCCTTCGCCCACCAGCCCGAGATCCACGCCTACATCCACGACGTGGCGCGCCGTCACGGCGTCACGGAGCGCGTCCGCTACGGCCACGACGTGCGGGAGGCCAGCTGGGACGAGCAGACCGAGCGTTGGCAGATCACGACCTCTCAGGGAGCGTTCTCCGCGGAGATCCTGATCTCGGCGGTGGGGGCGCTGGCCGATCCGGCGATCCCCGATCTCGACGGCCTCGACAGCTTCGCGGGAACGGTGTTCCACTCGGCGCGCTGGAACCATGATCACGATCTGGCCGGCCGCCGCGTCGCGGTCGTGGGCACCGGTGCCTCGGCCATCCAGTTCGTCCCCGAGATCCAGCCCCAGGTCGGGCATCTCGACGTCTTTCAGCGCACTCCGCCGTGGGTGCTGCCGCGCGGCAATCCGGCGATCCCGGCGAGCTGGCAGCGCCGCTTCGCTCGTCACCCGCGCCTGCTGGCCGGGGCCCGCCGGGCCGTCTTCTCGCTCTATGAGTCGTTCCACTACGGCTTCCAGCACCCCACGGTGATGAAGCTGGCCGAGCGCCGCGCCCGTCGCCACATCGAGCGCGAGGTTGCCGACCCCAGCCTGCGAGCCAAGCTGATCCCCGACTACCGCCTGGGCTGCAAGCGAATCCTCGGCTCCAACTCGTGGTACCCGGCGCTCACCCAGGACAACGTGGACGTCGTCACCACTGGCATCGACCGGGTCACGCCGGACGGGATCATCGACGCCGAGGGCGCGCATCACCCTGCCGACACCATCATCTTCGGCACCGGCTTTCACGTCTCCGACGTGCCGGTGAGCCATCGGATCCGGGGCCGGGGCGGGGCGCTGCTCGCCGACCACTGGCAGGGGAGCCCGCGGGCGCACCTGGGCATGAGCGTGCCCGGGTACCCCAATCTCTTCATGCTGCTGGGCCCCAACACGGGGCTGGGCCACAACTCGGTGCTGCTCATGATCGAGGCGCAGATCGCCTACCTGCGCCGGGCGCTGCGCTACCGCCGCGAGCATGGGCTGTGCACGTTGGAGCCGACGACCCGGGCCCAGAGCGCCTACATCGCCGACGTCGACCGTGACACCGAGGGCAGCGTCTGGACGGCGGGCGGCTGCCTGAGCTGGTACGTCGACGTCACCGGGCGCAACTCCACACTGTGGCCGGGTAGCGTCCGTGCCTATCAGCGCCGACTGGCGCACTTTGAGATCGGCGACTACGACACCCAGCTTCCGCGCCGCCTTGATGAGCGCGAGCCGGCGTACGTCTGAGCACAGGAGAACCGATGAGCCGTAAGCGGGTTGCAGTGGACGGTCGGACCGCGTTCGTATCGGGCGCGGCGTCGGGCATGGGTCGCGAGGTGGCGCTGCGGCTGGCGGCGCACGGCTGCCCGGTCGCCATCGTTGACCAGGACGAGGACGGGCTGCGCGAGACCGCGGACCTGATCGGGGGCCCGGTGCTGGCGCGGACCCTCGACGTGCGCGACCGCCACGCGCAGATGGCGTTCGCCGCCGAGGTGGCCGACTGGGCGCCGTCACCGCTCGGCATGGTGCTCAACAACGCCGGGGTCGGCACCTCCCAGAGCATCGCGGACGGCGCGGTGGAGGACGACGAGTGGGTGCTGGAGATCAACCTCGGCGGGGTCATCAACGGCACCCGCGCGTTCCTGCCCATCCTCCTGCGCCAGGACTCCGGGGTCATCGTGAACACCTCTAGCGTGTTCGGCCTGGTCGGCATCCCGTTTCAGAGCGCCTACTGCGCGTCGAAGTTCGCCGTCCGTGGCTTCACCGAATCGTTGCGCCACGAGCTGCGCGACACCGGGGTGAGCGCCGTCACCATCCACCCCGGCGGCGTGAAGACCAACATCGCGCGCAACGCGCGCTACCACGCGCATCCGCTGATGCCCGACCTCTCCCACGAGGAGGCGGCCAAGCGCTTTGAGGCGATGTGCTTCACCACCCCCCAGCGTGCCGCGAAGATCATCCACGAGGGCGTCAAGGCCGGCCGCAGCCGGATCCTGGTTGGTCCCGATGCCTACATGTTCGACGTGCTGGCCCGGCTGGCCCCCACCCGCTACTTCGACGTCCTGTCCAGCCTGGAGGGTCTGACGGCGCGCCGTGGCGCACGTGCCGGCGGCGCGCCGAGCTGAGCCTCAGGAAACGGTGAGCGTCCCCACCATGCCGCCCGCCCGGTGGCCCGGGACGCTGCAGTAGAACGTGTAGGTGCCGGCCTTGAGGTTCAGCGAGACGCTCTTGGTCCCGCCCTGAAAGGTCGGCGTGGCGCCGAGCACGGCGCCGCTGGTGCCCTTCTGGATCGTGATGTTGTGACCCAGCGAGGACATGTTGGTCATCGTGATCGTGACCTTGCCCGCCTTGGCGCTCAGCGTCTTCTTGTCATAGGACAGTGAGCCCGAGGGGTTGGCCGCGATGGTCAGATTGCTCGAGGCGCCCCCGGCAGCGGCGGCGGAGCTCGAGGTGGCCGCGCTCGTCGCGCTGCCGCTGCTTGCCGCCGAGGAGGAGCCGGCGGCCGATGAGCTGGAGCTCGAACCGCCGCCGCACGCGGCGATGCCCAGCGCAAGCGCGGCGGCGCTCAGGAGCAGGGCGGGTAGCTTGGACATGGCGCGGATCTCCTTTTTCGTGGTGAGTCGGGACGGCCCGGGAGGCCAGGTGTCGTCGCGTGAGTCTTAACGCCGGCGACCGCATTTCCTTCCCGCCCACGGTCTGCTTGGATGCTAAGGCAACGCCCGCGCGCACCAGCAAAGGAGCAACGTGAGATGACCGCCACCACCCCGCGCGAGATCCGCCCCCACGACTTTCTCGATATCGACCACCTCCTCGACGACGAGGAGCGGATGATCCGCGACACCGTGCGCGCCTTCGTCACCGACCAGGTGCTGCCCTACGTCGGCGACTGGTTCGAGGAGGCCCGGATCCCGCTTGAGCTCGCCCCCGCACTCGGCAAGATCGGCGTGCTGGGGATGCACCTGGACGGCTACGGCTGCGCCGGAGCCAGCGCGACGGCGTACGGGCTGGCGTGCCTGGAGCTCGAGGCCGGCGACAGCGGCCTGCGCAGCCTCGTCTCGGTGCAGGGCTCCCTCGCTATGTACGCCATTCACCGCTGGGGGTCAGAGGAGCAGAAGCAGGAGTGGTTGCCGCGGATGGCCGCGGGCGAGGCGCTCGGCTGCTTCGGGCTGACCGAGCCCGACGCGGGCTCTGACCCGGGGGCGATGCGGACCCGCGCGCGACGCGACGGCGATGACTGGATCGTGCACGGCTCCAAGATGTGGATCACCAACGGCTCCGCCGCGGAGGTCGCCGTGGTGTGGGCGCGCACCGAGGACGGCATTCGCGGCTTCCTGGTCCCGCGCGGCACCAAGGGGTTCACCACACAGGACATCCACAAGAAGGTGTCGCTCCGGGCATCGGTCACCTCGGAGCTGCTGCTCGACGACGTGCGCCTCCCCGACAGCGCGATGCTGCCCGAGGCGACCTCGCTGCGCGGACCACTCTCGTGCCTCAACGAGGCGCGGTACGGAATCGTGTGGGGCGCCATCGGCGCCGCGCGTGCGTGTTATGAGTCGGCGCTGGCCTACGCCAAGGACCGCACGGCCTTCGGGCGGCCGATCGCCGCTACCCAGATCCAGCAGCAGAAGCTGGCCTTCATGGCGCTGGAGGTCAACCGAGGGGCGCTGCTGGCGCTCCACCTGGGGCGGATGAAGGACGAGGGCCGGCTTCGACCCGAGCACGTGAGCATGGGCAAGCTGGGCAACGTCAACGCGGCCCTGGAGGTGGCGCGGACCGCGCGCCAGGTGCTCGGCGCCAACGGGATCACGCTCGAGTACCCGGTCATCCGCCACATGAACAACCTCGAGTCGGTGGTCACCTACGAGGGCACCGCCGATGTGCACGCGCTCGTCGTCGGCAACGCCGTCACCGGCATCAACGCCTTCCGCTGATCATGGCGCCCAACGAGAAGCCCACCGTTGAGGTTCCCGCCGACGAGGCGCCCTCCTACCAGCTCGAGCTCGAGGACATCGAGGTCGGTGAGGGCGACGAGGCCACGTCGGGCAAGGTCGTGGAGGTGCACTACGTCGGCGTGTCCTGGCACAACGGCAAGCAGTTCGATGCCTCGTGGGATCGGGGTGACACCTTCAAGTTCAAGCTCGGCAAGGGCCAGGTCATCGCCGGCTGGGACCAGGGGGTGCAGGGGATGAAGGTCGGCGGGCGCCGCCGCATCACGATCCCCCCGGCGCTCGCCTACGGCAAACGTGGCGCGGGCAGGGTGATCGGCCCCGACGAGACACTGGTGTTCGTCGTCGATCTCATCGACGTCCGCTGAGCCCGGAACCGCCCGACTGGAGCGTCCCGCCCGAGCCGGACGCCGCGGCGCCGGAGACGCCGGCCTTCGACCAGGAGCTGCTGCTGTGGCTCGGCGACGAATCCGCGTCTGTCCGGGCCGCCGACGCCGCCCGCGTCCACGACATCGCCGCCGAGTTCGCCAGGGGCTTCGACGTGCTCTCCAGCGTCACTCGCGCGGTCACCATGTTCGGCTCCGCGCGCACCCCGCACACGCACCCGGACTACACGCTGACGCGTCAGGTCGCCGCCACGCTCGGTGAGGCGGGCTACGCGATCATCACCGGCGGCGGTCCCGGCCTCATGGAGGCCGCCAACGCCGGCGCCCGCGACGCCGGAGCTCTCTCCATCGGCTGCAACATCGAGCTCCCACACGAGCAGCACCTCAATTCGTACGTCGATGTCGGTCTGACCTTTCGCCACTTCTTCGCGCGCAAGGTGATGTTCGTCCGCTACGCGTGTGCCTTCGTCATCTGCCCCGGCGGCTTCGGCACCCTGGATGAGCTGTTCGAGGCGCTGACCCTCATCCAGACCCGGACCATCCTCGACTTCCCCGTGATCCTTCTCGGGGCGGGGGAATGGGACGGGCTGCTCCAGTGGCTGCGCGACCGCGCCCTCGCCAACGGCCGGGTCAGCACAGATGACCTGGAACTCCTGCTGCGCGCCGATGGCCCCGATGAGGTCCTGGCGCACGTCGAGGAGGGCCGCCGGCGACAGCGCGCGCTGGCGCGCATGCCGCGCCGCCACGCGCGGCCGTGACCGAGCAGCGGGACGCCGGGCGCGCCATCAGGGCCTACGCGGCCATGCGCCGCGAGTTCGTGCGCCGCGACGGCCTGTATCGCCGCGACGGCCGGCCGCGTCTGCCGGGCACGGCGGCCCACCTGTGGCCAACGGCGCGCGCCTTTGTCGCCGCCGTCGACCTGCTGGGGCTGCCGGCCGACCTGCTGTCGGGCTGTGACGCCGACGCGGCGGTGGCCGCGCACCTGCGGGCACTCGAGGCCTACTGGGACGACCCCGGTGGCCGGTTCGCTGCCTACGCCTCGGACGTGACGGGGAGCCGCTTCGGCGGAGATCGCTACTACGACGACAACGCGTGGGTGGGCTTGGGGCTGGTGCAGCTCGAGCGGTTGCGCCCCGGCCGCGGGCACGCCGACCGCGCCGCCGCCCTGTTCCGGTTCGCCGCCGGCGGCTGGGATGTCCGTCCCGACGCGCCCAATCCCGGCGGCGTCTTCTGGGTGGAGCAGGACCGGGGCATCGGCATGCGCAACCACGATCGCAACGTCGTCTCCAACGCTCCCAACGCCCAGCTCGCTCTGCACCTGGCCGAACTGGCCGAACTGGCCGAGCTGGCCGGCGAGGCCGGGCTGGCCGAGCTGACCGGCGAGGCCGACGACGCCGAGCCTGAGGCCGAGGCCGACGATGTCGACCAGCGCGCGGCAGGGCTTCGCGCCCGGGCGCTGGACATGTACGCCTGGGTCAACGCCACCCTCGACGCCGGCGCCGCCGCAGGGGCGCCCGGCACGGGCCTGTTCTTCGACAAGCTGCGCGGCGACGGCACCGTCGACGAGACGCGGTGGACCTACAACCAGGGGAGCATGGTCGGCGTCAACGTGCTCTTGGCGCGGGCGGCGCTCGCGGTCGGCTCCGAGGAGCACGGCGTGTACCTGTCGCGCGCGCAGGCCATCGGGGCCAAGGCGCTGCGCCATTACGCGGATGCCTACCAGCGCCAGCCGGCGGCCTTCAACGCCATCCTGTTTCGCAACCTGCTCCAGCTCCACGCGGCCACCGCCGACGACGAGCTGCGCGGGGCGATCCGCGCGGCCATGGCCGGCTACGCCGAGGCGGCCTGGGCCAGGTACCGGGACCGCCACGATCGCTTCCGGTTCAGGCCCGGTGGCCCGACGCTGCTGGACCAGAGCGCGATGGTCCAGATCTACGCGCTGCTGGCGCGGGATCCGGGCGACTACGGCGCGCTGGCCTGAGCGGCGCCGCGAGGGACCTCTTGCCAACCGCGGTTCGTAGGAAGGACGATGCGCACAGCCCATGTCTCCTGCCTCTGAAGCGCTGGCAGGCTCGATCGAAAGCGCCGTGGCGCCCGGTCGCCGGCCGCGCACGGGCTCCGCGCGGGCCCGGACAGAGCACGCGCTGATCCGCGGCGCCGCGGCGGGGTCCGAGGAGGACCTGGCGCAGCTGTTTCGGCGCTTCTGGCCGCGCGCCTACCGGATCGCGTTTCTCATCGCCCACGATCACGCCGCCGCCGAGGACATCGCCCAGGAGGCCTTCGTGCAGGCGATCCGCCGGCTGGATCGCTTTGACCGCCGCCGGCGCTTTGCGCCATGGCTGGGGGCCATCGTCGCCAACCGCGCCATCGACTGGACCCGGGCGCGCGCCGCGCGCCGCGAGTCAGGCGGCGAGCCGCCCGAGCCGATCGCCGCCCCCGACGCTCCGACCGGCCGTTACTCCGAGGAGGTCATGGCCGCGCTGGCCACCCTGACCCCCGAGCATCGCGCCGTTGTCGTCCTGCGCTTCGTCCTCGAGTACACGCCGGGTGAGATCGCCCGCGCGCTTGACCTGCCCCGCGGGACCGTCAACTCCCGCCTGCGCCGCGGGCTGGACGCGCTGAAGGCCCATCTCACCGAGGCCGAGGGGGACCTGCGATGAGGCCCCGTCGGGATGCCGCCGAGCGCCGGGCGCTCGGCGGGATGCGGGCACCCGAGGAAGCCGCGGCCCAGGAACGGGCGTGGGCGACGGTGCGCGCGGCCTACCTCGAGCGCCCCGCTCCCGCGCCGCCGCGCCGGCGCCACCGTGCCGCGCTGGTCCCGGTGGTGGCGGTGCTGGTCGCCGCGGCGGCCCTCTCGCCCGCCGGCGCCGCCGTGAGGCGGATCATCAACCGGGCGCTGGCCCCGGTGCACGTGTCGCACGCCCCGGCGCTGTCGCTCCCGGCCCCTGGCAAGCTCCTGGTCTCCAACGCCCGCGGGACCTGGATCGTCTCGGCCGGCGGATCGGTCCATCGGGTGGGGGCGTGGACGCAGGCGAGCTGGTCGCCCCGCGCCAAGTTCCTGGCCGTCGGCTCGGCCGGCTCGCTGGCGGCCGTTCGCCCCGCCGGTTCGGTCGCCTGGCGGCTGAGCGAGCGGACGGTGAGCGACCCGCGGTGGTACTGGCCCAACGGCTACCGGCTCGCCTACCGGTCGGGCAGCGACCTGCGCGAGGTGGCCGGCGACGGAAGTGGTGACCACGTCCTGGCCGCGGGCGTGGCCGCGGTGGCGCCGGCCTGGCGGCCGGTGCATGAGTTCCAGCTCGCCTACGTGACGCGCCACGGGGCGGTGGTGGTCCGGGACGCCGACACCGGGGCGCCCGTGTGGCACAGCGGCCCGCACCGCGGACGGCCGATCGCGTTGAGCTGGTCACCCACGGGGGCGCGCCTGGTGCTCGTCACCTCGGCGGGGGCCTGGCTCTACCTCCCGGGCCAGACGCCGCCCCTGCAGATCAAGCTGGCCGTGGCCGGCCCCGTGCGCAGCGCCGCGGCGTCCCCCGACGGGCGATGGCTGGCGCTGGTCCGCGGGGGCGCCGCGGGTCCAGCCGACTCGGTGCGGCCAGGCTCGGCCAGCGCGCCGCAGCTTCAGCTGCTGGACCTCACCCGCCCGTCGCGCCCGCCCCGGACGGTCCTCTCGGGCATCGCGGTCAGCCAGCCCACGTGGGCGCCGGATTCGCGCTGGCTGGTGGTGGCGTGGTCAGCGGCGGGCCAGTGGTGGTTCGTGCGCGCGACCGGACGGCCGCGGGTCATCGCCGAGTCGCGCGTGGCGGCCGCCCTGGGAGCAGGCGGGACCCCGGGCCCGTTGCGGTTCGACGGCTGGTGCTGCGCGTCCTGAGCCACGCGCGCGCCGCGGGCCCCGGCCCGAGCGCTGCCCGCCCGGCGCGTCAGTGCGACTCCCGGGTCACCTCCGCGCCGCTGGCCCCCACCAGGAAGCTGAGGTCGGCGCCGGTATCGGCCTGCTGGACCGTGTTCACATACAGGCTCTGCCACCCGCGCGTGGGGCTGGCGTAGGCGGCGGCCGCCGCCGGAGCGGGGGACCGTCCGGCGAGCTCGCCGGCGGGAACGTCGATCTCCAGGCGGCGGGCCGGCACATCCAGGAGCACCGGATCGCCGGTGCGGATGAGCGCCAGCGGGCCCCCGGCGGCGGCCTCGGGGGAGACGTGCAGGACCACCGTCCCGTAGGCGGTCCCGCTCATGCGCCCGTCGCAGATCCGCACCATGTCGCGCACGCCGCGCTCCAGCAGCTTGGCCGGCAGCGGCATGTTGGCCACCTCGGGCATGCCCGGGTAGCCCTTGGGGCCGCAGCCGCGCAGCACCAGCACCGAGTCGGGCTCGACGTCGAGGTCGGGGTCATCGATACGCGCGTTGAAGTCCTCGATCGAATCGAAGACCACCGCCGGACCGCGGTGGCGCAGCAGCTCGGGCGAGGCCGCGGCCGGCTTGATCACCGCTCCGGTCGGCGCAAGGCTGCCGCGCAGGATGGCGATGCCGGCCTCGGGCTGGAGCGGCTGCGCGCGGGTGCGGATGACCTCGGGATCCCAGATCTCCGCGTCGCCGAGGTACGCCACCAGCGGCCGGCCCGTCACCGTGAGCGCCTCGGGGTCCAGGAGGTCTGACACCTCGCGGAGCACCGCCAGCACGCCGCCGGCGCGGTGAAAGTCCTCCATGAGGAAACGGCCCGCCGGCTGCAGGTCCACCAGCAACGGCACCGAGGAGCCGACGCGGTCAAAGTCGTCGAGGGTGAGCTCGATGCCCAGGCGCCCCGCGATGGCGAGCAGGTGCACGACCGCATTGGTCGATCCGCCGACTGCGGCCAGGGCGACGATCGCGTTCTCAAACGAGCCGCGGCTGAGCAGCCCGCTGGGACGGCGATCCTCACGCACCATCTCGATCACCTGGCCGCCGGCCGCGTGCGCGGCCTCCAGGAGGCGGCTGTCGGCCGCCGGCGTCCCGGCCAGTCCCGGGATGGTGGTGCCGAGCGACTCGGCCATGATGGCCATCGTCGACGCGGTGCCCATGGTGTTGCAGTGGCCGCGGCTGCGGATCATGGAGGACTCCGAGCGCATGAAGTCCTCGCGGGTGAGCGTCCCGGCGCGGACCTCCTCGGAGAGCTTCCACACGTCGGTGCCGCAGCCGAGCGCCACCCCACGGAAGGTGCCGCTGAGCATCGGGCCGCCCGGCACCACCACCGCCGGCAGGTCCACCGACGCGGCGGCCATGAGCAGGGCCGGGATGGTCTTGTCGCAGCCGCCCAGCAACACCAGCCCGTCGATCGGGTTGGCACGGAACATCTCCTCCGCGGCCATCGCCGCCATGTTGCGCCACAGCATCGCGGTCGGGCGGACGTTGGTCTCACCCAAGGAGACGACGGGCAGGTTCATGGGGATCCCGCCCGCCTCGTACACGCCCTGCTTGACGCTCTCGGCCACCTCGTTGAGATGCGCGTTGCAGGGCGTCAGGTCCGAGGCGGTGTTGGCGATGGCGATGTGCGGGCGACCGTCGAAGGCGTGACCGGGCAGGCCGCGCCGCATCCAGGCGCGATGGATGTACGCGTTGCGATCGTTGCCGGCGTACCAGTCGGAACTGCGGTGTGTGGGCATCGACGCCTCCGGCGGCGGGTTCAGAGTCGGCTCACATACGATCACATTCGCGATGCAGGTGTTCACCGCCACCGTCGCCTCCGACGGCCACTACGAGCTCGGCGAGGGTCCGCTCTGGGACGAGGGCCGTGCGCGGGTGCTGTGGGTCGACATCAATCCCGGCACCGTTCATGTCGGTGAGCTCGAGGCCGGCGTCGTCGAGGTGCGCAGCGAGATGCGCTTTGGCGAGACGGTGGGGGCGGTGGTGGCTGACGCCGACGGAGCGCTGCTGGTGGCCGGCGCCCGGCGCGTCTACCGCGTGGTCGACGACCGCCACATCGCCGTCCACCGCGCGCTGGTCCCCGAGGGGAAGCCCAGCCGGCTCAACGACGGCGCCTGCGATCCCGCGGGGCGGTTCCTCGTCGGCAGCATGGCTCTCGACGGTCGCCGCGGTGAGGAGTGCCTGTACCGCCTGGACCCGGATGGCGCGGTGAGCGTGCTGGACCGCGATCTCACCATCTCCAACGGGCTGGCGTGGTCACCGGCGGGCGACGTGATGTACAGCGTGGACACGATCCCCGGGGTGGTGTGGTCGCGGCCCTACGATCCCGCGAGCGGCGACTGGGGGGAGCGCTCGGAGCTGGTGCGCATGGATCGCGGCGGCTGGCCTGACGGCCTGTGCGTCGACGCCGACGGCAACCTGTGGGTGGCGATCTGGGGTGGGGGAGAGGTGCGCTGCTACGCGCCGTCCGGCGAGCGGCTGGCCACCGTGACCGTCCCGGCGCCGCACACGACGAGCGTGGCCTTCGCCGGTCCCGGCCGCGACGAGCTCTTGATCACCACGGCCACCGATCAGCTCACCGCGCCCCAGCGTGAGCAGTATCCGCTCTCGGGCCGGCTCTTCGTGGCCCACGTCGGGGCGACCGGCCTGTCCGTGACCCCGTGGTCCGGGGCCTGAGCGGCGCGCGTGAGGGCGTTCGTGGTCACCGCTCCCGGGCAATGGGAGGTCCAGGACCTCGCGCCGCCCATCGCTGCGCCGGGGGAGGTCGTCGTCGACGTCGCGCGGGTGGGGGTGTGCGGCACCGATGTGGAGTTCTTCACCGGCGAGATGGCCTACCTGCACGACGGCCACGCCACCTACCCGATGCGGCTTGGCCACGAGTGGTGCGGGGTGGTGTCGGCGGTCGGCGATGGGGTGCCGGCGTCATGGCTGGGCCGGCGCGTGGCCGGCGACACGATGCTCGGCTGCGGCCACTGCGCGCGCTGCCGCTCCGGGCGCCAGCACCTGTGCGCGGAGCGGTTCGAGGTGGGGATCCGCGGCGGTAAACCGGGGGCGCTGGCCGAGCAGCTGGCCGTGCCCGCCGCCTCGCTGGTGGCCCTCCCCGATGTCGTGGACGACACCGCCGGCGCCATGGTGGAGCCGGGCGGCAACGCTCTGCGCGCGGTGCAGGCGGCCGAGCTGGCGCCCGGTGACCGGTTGCTGGTGCTCGGCCCGGGCACGATCGGCACCCTCGCCGCGCAGTTCGCGCGCGCCGCCGGCGCCGAGGTGCACGTGCTGGGGGAGCGCGAGCCCTCGCTGAGCTTTGCCCGCTCGCTGGGGATCGATGGGGTGTGGACCGCCGGGGACCTGCCCCGCCTGGCTTTCGATGCCGTCATCGACGCGTCGACGTCGGCGGCGCTGCCGGAGCTGGCCGTGGAGCTGGTGGAGCCGGGCCGGCGGGTGGTCTACATCGGGATCTCGGGCACGCCGAGCACCGTCGACAGCCGCGCCCTCGTGCTCAAGGACGTGACCGCGGTGGGGGTGCTCTCGGGCTCACCGGCGCTGGCCGGCGCCGTCGAGGCCTACGCGCAGGGCGCGGTGGACCCCCGGCCGCTGGTTGCGGCCACCATCGGGCTCGCCGGCGTCGGGGACGTGCTGGCCGGGCGGCGTCCGGCCGGTGCCGGCGCGGGCCCCAAGGTCCACGTCGATCCGCTGCGGTGAATGGGAGTCAGCCCAGGCCGTCCAGGAAGTCGCTGAGCAGGGCGCGGAAGGCATCGGGGGTCTCCAGCGCCGGGAGGTGGCCGGCGCCGGGAATGACGTGCTCCCATGCCCCGGGCAGCTCCTGCGCCAGGCGCTCGGCGCTCCAGAGGAAATCGGGCAGGTCACGCTCGCCCACGGCGACCACCGCGGGAATGTCGGCGGCGCGCAGGTGCTCAGGATGATCCTCCAGC
>DATJTQ010000304.1:0-47705 GCA_035503355.1 Solirubrobacteraceae bacterium | reverse complement strand
GACCATGCCTCTGAACCATCGCGCCGCGCCCCGGCGCCGGCCGCGCCGTCGCCTCCCCAGCCTTCGCGGCGAGCAGGGCTTCACCATGATCCTCGCCCTCGGCATCCTGCTGGTGACCTCGCTGCTGGTGGCCGGCGCCTTCGCCGCCGTCCAGGGCGACACGACCCTCAGCCGCAGCGACCTCGACGGCAAGCGCGCCTACGCGGCGGCGCTGGCCGGCGTGCAGGACTACCTCGGTCAGCTCAACGAGAACGCCGCCTCCTCGGCCTGGTGGCAGACCTGCGCCAACGACTCGGCCACCAATGTGGCGGTTCCCGGCACGACCGGGGAGACGTACTCCTATCAGCCGGTCACCACGTGCGTGACCGGCGGCGCGGTCGGCACAGTGGTCAATCCCACCGTCGGCCTCCTGCGCATGGAGTTCACCGGTAAGTCGGGGAACTTCGGGGCGCAGCGCACCATCGTCGCCGACTTCCGGCCGCTCAGCCCGCTGTCGTTCATGTGGTACACGGTGCACGAAACCGAGGACCCCCAACTCGACCCCAGCGACTGCGGGCCGACCTCCACCGGGGACGAGTACTTCTACTCCAACGACGCCGGCAAGCCGGCGCAGCCGTGCTGGATCTACTGGGGCAGCAATGACACCGTCAGCGGCCCGATGTACACCCAGGATCAGTTCCTCGTCCAGTCAGGGACGAGCCCGAGCTTCGGGCGCGGCAGCCAGGACCTGATCGAGAGCCATGCCGCCACCACCAGCGTGTGCGTGGTCAACAACGGAGGTTCGTCACAGCCGGCCACCGCGGCCTGCCCGTCGGGGGTGATCCAGGGCAAGTCGATCGCCAACGCGCCGCTCGTGCCGCTGCCGGCCGACAACGCCAACCTGTTCCCGGACGCGCAGAAGAACGGCATCGTCCTACCGCCCGGGACGACGACGCTCAAGCTGTCGGTCTCCGGCGGCAACACCACGGCGACCGCGGTCACCTGCACCTCCTCGTCGTCCTCGAGCTGCACCACGACGCCCAGCTTCAACGTCAGCACCGATCCGATCATCTACGCGCCGAACTCGACCACCGGGTGCGCCCCGAGCTACACCCCCACGAACGTGACCTACCAGCAGCAGTCATCTGGCAACTTCTACGGCGCCTGCGGGGACATCTACGTCAGCGGCACCTACTCGACGGGCGTGACGATCGCCGCCGCCGACAACATCGTGATCACCGGCAGCCTGCTCAACAGCACCGACACCGACGGGCAGACGCAGCCGACCGGGACGGCCACCATGGGCCTGGTCGCCAACCAGTACGTGCGCGTCTATCACCCCGTGAACAATCCCTCGAGCCAGTCATGTACGGGATCAACGTCCAACCTCACCATCGACGCCGCCATCCTCACCCTGGCCCACTCGTTCTTCGTCGACAACTTCGACTGCGGCGCGACGGCCACCCTCACTATCCACGGGGCCATGGCACAGAAGTACCGCGGCGCGGTGGCCACCAGCAACTCCAACGGGAACACGGCCACCGCCTACGCCAAGAACTACAACTACGACGACCGGCTGCGCATCCTGCTCCCGCCGTACCTGTTCGACCTCCAGGACACCTCGTGGCAGATCGTCCGCGAGACGTCGTGCTCCACCGGGCTCGCCGCCGGCAACTCC
Source organism: Solirubrobacteraceae bacterium (assembly GCA_035503355.1). Taxonomy (GTDB): domain Bacteria; phylum Actinomycetota; class Thermoleophilia; order Solirubrobacterales; family Solirubrobacteraceae; genus Palsa-465. The sequence goes on along the minus strand of DATJTQ010000304.1, from coordinate 46,048 downwards.
CAGAGCTGTAGCTATCAGGGCAGCTGAGTCGGCGCCGGGGCCGCCCGGCGCGCCAGTCGCTCGCCCAGTCGCCCGTAGCGCCGCGCCGTGTCGGGCGTCCGCGCCGCGCGCGCGACGACCTGTGCGCTCCCGACGATGACGGTGGCCAGCCGGGCCCGCGTGACCGCGGTGTAGAGCATCTCGCGGCGCAGGAAGAACGCGCCGGCGGCCGGGTGGGCGACGATGACCGAGACGGGCAGCTCGATCCCCTGGCCGCGATGTACCGAGCAGGCGTAGGCCAGCTGTAGGCGGTCAGCGTCCTCGGGGGCGAGGCGAAAGACCGCGTCCTCGGCACCGAGCAGGAGCGCCGCCTCGTCCTCGTCCTCGTCATCGCCGGCGCCTGCGGCACCCCCGGGAGCGATCTCGTCGAGCAGTCGCAGCACGGTGCCGTTCATGAGGCCGAGCTCGTGCAGGTTGCGCCCGGTCATCATCAGCTTGTCGCCGATGCGCAGGCGGCCGCCGCGCACCGGCTTGCCGTCCGGGTTCAGAGCGGCACGCAGGGCCCGGTTGAGCGCATCGATGCCGAGATCGCCGCGATAGACCGGGGCGAAGACCTGGATATCGCGGACGGGATCGACCCCGTAGTGGGCGGGCAGGCGCTCGGCCACCAGCGAGACGATCTCCTCGAGGGCGGCGGCGGCCGCCGGCCGCTCGATGAGAAACAGGTCGCGCCGCATCCCTTGAGTGGCGCGAAAGGCCGGCGTCTGGCCACCGCGGATGGCGTGGGCACCCTGGACGATCATGCTGTCGGCGGCCTGGCGAAAGATGTGGGTCAGTCGCGCCACCGGCACCCTGTCGGCGGCCACCAGCTCCGCGAACGGCTTGCCGGCGCCGACCGGGGCCAGCTGGTCGGCGTCGCCCACCAGCACCACGTGGGTCCCCTCCCCGACCGCGCGCAGCAGGGTCACCAGCAACTCGAGGTTGGCCATCGAGGTCTCGTCGACGATGAGCAGGTCGCAACTGAGCGGGTCGTGCGCGTCGTGGGTGGGCCCTTCGCCCGGGATCCACCCCAGCGCGGAGTGCACGGTGCGGGCCCGCAGGCCGCTGGCCTCGGTCATGCGGACCGCGGCGCGGCCCGTGGGGGCGACCAGCATCACCCGCGCGCCGCGCTCGGTGGCCGTGGCCGCGATCGTCTTGATCGAGGCCGTCTTGCCGGTCCCCGGCCCGCCGGTGATGACCGACAGCCGGTGCACCAGCGCGGCCTCGAGGGCCGCCTGCTGCTCGTCGGTCAGCTCGCTGGGCGCGTCAGCGACGGCGGCGGCAGGCACATGGCGCCGGCGGTCCTCGGCGAGCTTCGGGTTGGCTTCCCCGTCCAGCATCGCGTCGACCCGCTGCGCAAGTTCGGCCTCGAGCTCGGCGGTGGCCCGCCGGTAGACCCACTCCTGTTCGCGCACCGCGTGGCCGTCGGTCACCAGCGCCTCGATCCGCGTCTCTGTCACCTCGGCCGACACCAGCTCACCCGCCTCGGTGAGCAGGACAGGGGCGGGCAGGCACGTCGAACCGCCCCGCTCGGCCTCGACCAGGACGTGCATGACCGCTGCTCGCTCGCGCTTGGCGGGGTCCGGCGGTGTCCCTGACGCGCGGGCGATGCGATCGGCGATGGCAAAGCCGACGCCGAACACGCTGGTGAGCTGGTACGGGTCGTCGGCGAGGATCTGGTGCGCCGCGCTCCCGTAGTGCTCATGGATGCGGGTGGCCAGGTAGGCCAGGCCGTGCGGCGCCAGCATGAGGTGCAGCCGCCGGGTCACGCGCAACGTCTGCCAGGACTCGGCGGCCTCCTGGGCCCGCGCCGCCCGCAGTCCCACCTGGCCAAAGGCGTGCGACGGGTCTGAGTCGATCACGTCGAGGACCTGCTCGGGGCCGAAGCGGGCGACGAGCTCCTCGGCGCGGCGAGCGCCGATGTGCTTGATCCGCCGCAGGTATCCGGTGAGCGCGGCCGGGTCCTGCGGGGGGAGCGGCCGCGCCTCGGACACCTTGACCTGGCGCCCGTAGCGGCTGTCGTCGACCCAATCGCCGACGACGTGGACGCGCTCGCCCTCCTCGAGGTGGACGAGGGGGCCGACCATCGCCACCGGCGACCCGTCGGGCGCCGCGGCGTCGAGCACGGCCCAGCCTGACTGCTCGTTGGCGTACCGGACGTAGCGGACGGTCACCTCGTCGTCAAAGCGCGGCTCTGCGAAGCGCGGGTCGTCGAAGCTCACGCCCTCACGTTAGACCCGGGCGCGGGCGAGACGGGGCGCGTGTGCCCGGGTTGGCACACGCGCCCGCGCGAGAGCGGTCAGCCGCCGGTGCTGGTGGTGGCCGTGCCGCCGCCCGCCGCGGTCCGGTTCACCGACACCGAGCCCGCCGCCTGGCCGCGACCCGCCGCCAGCGATGCCGTGCAGTTGGCGATGCCCGTGATCGATCGGCCGGCGGGGATCGGGGTGCCGGACGGGGGTGCGGGGCAGCCGCCGAGCGCCTGGGCGTCGAGCGCCTGGGTCGTCGTGCCGGATGGCGTGGTCACCTGGGCGGAGCGCAGCTGGGTACCACCGGGCCACCAGGCCACGAACCAGCCGTTCTGAAGCGTCGTCTGCACGTGGGACCCGTCGCTGAGGACGAGCGTGGCCGCGGTGGCGTCGCTGCCGGCGTGCCCTTCCACGAACGTGTAGGCATCGCCCGCCCGCGCCGTGTGCACGAGGAACGTCGGGACGATCTTGTCAGCGGGTACCGCGCCGGGCGTGCCGCTGGACGACTGCATCGACACCGAGGTGAACCCCGGCCCCGTGATGCAGCTGGCGTGCGCCTGCCCCGAGTCAAAGACGACGAAGGTGAAGGGCCCCCGTGTGTCGGTGAGGACGGGCGTCGTCGTGCTCAGCTTGGAGATCTCCGGCGCAAATGAGGTTGGCGCCGGGGCCGACGAGCTGGCCCGCGTGGCGCTGACGTGGACCTGGGACAGTTGCTGTGCGCAATCGCTCTGGGCGTCGGCCACCTGCGCCGCCGACGCTCGAGTGGGCGTCGCCGACCATCCCGCGAACGCCGCCGAGGCCTGCGGACCGAGGTCGACGAGCGCGACGGCGGCCGCGGCGACGGCCGCCGTGGTCAGCACCCCGGCGGCCACCGGCGGGCGCAGGTCGCGGGTGCGCGGCCGGTACTCGTGGGCGCGGACGCGCGCCCCCGCGCCCGCGGGCATCTCATCGGCCCGCTCACGCAGCGCCGAGCGCAGCTCTGACTCGAGTTGGTCAATCATGGGGTGGGCTCCTTTGTCGTCAGGGAAAGGTTGGGGGAGAGGGCTGCTTGAAGGCGGGTCAGGCCGCGCGACGCGGTGCTCTTCACCGTGCCCACCGAGCACCCCAGAAGCTCGGCGGTCTGGGCCTCGCTGAGATCCTCGAAGTAGCGCAGGACCAGCACGGCTCGCTGCCGCGGTGCCAGCGTGCTGAGGGCCTGCAGCAGTTCTGCGCGCACGCCCACGGCGTCCAGGCGCCGCGCCGAGGCCTCGTCGACCGCCGACAGCGTCGCCGTCTCGTCACCCACGAGCTCCTGGCGACGGCGCGTGCGCCGCTGGGCGCCGTCGAGCGCCAGGTTGACGAGCACGCGGCGGGCGTAGGCATGCGGATGGTCCATCCTCCGCACCCGAGGCCATCGTCGGGCCACCGTCAGCAGGCAGTCCTGGACCAGGTCCTCGGCTTCCGTGGCGTCCCACACCATCAGGTACGCCGTGCGCAGCAGTGCGTCGCCGGAGGCCGCGACGAACTGATCGAAGTCCGCTCGAGCTCGCTGCGCGCGGCTCGACCGGGTGGTGGGCGGTGTGATCCTCACATCTGCCTCAACCCCGGGCCGTGGGGAAAAGGTTGCCTGCCACAGTGTGGCGGGTCGGCTACGTGCCCTCGGCGCGCCGCACCGCGGCGTTGATCCCGTCGGACCCCACGAGGTTCTGGAAGGCGCGGACCACGGGCCGCACCGCGGCCACCCCGACTCGCCCCTGCACCCCAATCGGCTCCACCCGCGCCTCGGCGGTCAGCACCGAGCCTCCCTCAGATCGATCGACCGCCCAGTTGGCGATCACCACGCGCGCCGTCCCGCCACGGGACCACTCGTCGAACTCCGCCGCGGACCCGAGCCGTGGATAGTCGCGCCGCAACGTCCAGATCCGGCCCACCAGTCCGGAGACGAGCGCGCGCTCGCCCTCCTCCAGGACCATGAAGGGCGGCTGGCGGAAGAGCTCGTCGTAACCAGGGTCGCGGGCCAATCCAGGGATCCGCCACCGCACCAGCCGCCCCAGCCGGCCTGTGTCCGACAGGCGAACCTCCCGCGCCGCACGCCACAGGTCAGCGGCCGACACGGAGCTCTCGCGACGATGGATCACGCGCAGTGCCGGGTCGGGCAGCCACTTGTCCAGATCCGGGGCAGCGCTCACCGCCGCACCGTTTCTAGCAGCCTGCGACACGGTGTCCGCGCGCTTTGAGCGATGATCGGCGGGTGTTTCGCTACGTGCTGGCACCGATCAATGCAGACGCCGCCCGGGCCCTTTCCCTTCCGCGCACGCTGCCCACCACCGCCGGAGTCGCGCTCACCTTCGACGACGGTCCGCACCCGGAGGGCACACCGGCGGTGCTCGACGTGCTGGCCGCCGCGGGCGCGCGCGCGACCTTCTTTCTCATCGGGGAGCAGGTGGAGCGCCGCCCCGAGCTGGCGGCGCGCATCGTCGATGAGGGCCATCTGGTCGCGCTGCACGGCCACCGGCACCGCCTCCAGCTGCGCCTGACCGCAGCGCAACTCGTCGAGGACCTCCGGCGGGGCACGGCGGCCATCGAGGACGCGACTGATCGTGCGCCGGCCCTGCACCGCCCGCCCTACGGGATCTACAGCGCGGCGGGTCTGAGCGCGGCCCGCCAAGCGGGCCTCACGCCCCTGCTGTGGTCGCGCTGGGGCAAGGATTGGCGCAAGTTCACCACCCCGCGCCGGATCGCCCGGCGGGCCACCCGAGCACTGATCGGCGGCGACGTGATCCTCCTGCACGATGCGGACTTCTACAGCGCTCAGCACTCCCACCGGCACACCGTCGCGGCGCTCGGACCGATCCTGACTGAACTCTCACGAAGGAAACTCGATACCGTCCTGCCTGTCTGACAGGCTTGGAGCCCGTCGACAGGTTGGTCAGAACGCGTACGGGTCGGCAGCGCGCCTCGCGGCGCCCCCGGCCGGTCTTACGCTCACGGCGCACTCACTATGACTACTGCTTCCGCTTCCGCTTCGCATCAGGATGCCCCTGACTTCACGCGCTTCGCCATCGGCTTCGATCACCGTGACCGAGCTCGCCTGCACGCGCTGATCGACGAGGTCCTGGACTCCAACCGCTGGTCCGAGGCCGATCTCAACGCTCGTTTTGAGGCCGCGTGGGAGGCCTACCACGATGCCCCGGCGGTGGCTCTGTCCAGCTGGGCCGGGGGCGCGATGGCCTCCCTGCATTTCGCGGGCGTCGAGGGCGAGACCGTGCTGTGCCCGTCCAACACCTTCATGGCCACCCCGCTGGCCGCGATCCGCGCCGGCGCCCAGGTCCAATTCGTGGACTGCAACCGCGAGGACCTGTGCATGTCCTTTGCCGATTTCCAGCGCGCCGCGGAGCAGCACAAGCCGCGGGCGGCCTTCCTGGTCCACATCGGCGGCCACCTTGCCTTCGACACCGAGCAGATCGCCGCCTACTGCGCCGAGAACGAGATCTTCCTCATCGAGGACTGCGCGCACGCCCACGGCGCCGCGTGGCACGGCCGCCGCGGCGGAACTTGGGGGGACGCCGGCGTGTACTCCCTGTACGCCACCAAGACGATCTCCACGGGGGAGGGGGGCGTGCTCGTCTCCCGGCGCCCCGAGGTGATTGAGCACGCTCGCGCCTTCCGCAACTACGGCAAGCCCTCCTATGAGGTCCCCGGGCTCAACTTCCGCATGAGCGAGTTCACGGCCGCGCTGGGGCTGGTGCAGATCGAGCGCCTGCCCGAGATCGTGGCCTGGAAGAACGAGACCGCGCGTGAATACCTTGACCCGCAGTACCCCGGTCGGATTGAGTTGCCCGACGGCATGGTCTCCGGCCTGTACAAGTACATCGTCTTCGATTGGCTCGAGCGCTCCACCGGCCGCGTCTACGACGAACCGTGCCATCGGATCATGGGACACGACATCGATCTGCCCAACTCTGACTGGGTGGCGCGAAACCACTCGTGCCCTCCGCTGTATTACAGGCCGGGCGCATGAGCATCGACAAAGATGAGTGAGCTTTCATGAGAGTTCTCGTCACGGGCGGGTCCGGCTTCATCGGCTCCCACGTGGTCGACAAGATCCGGGCGCGCGGGTACACGCCGGTCATCTATGACCTGCGGCCTTCGCCGTGGCACCTGGACCCCGACGAGCCCGTCGAGACGGTGCTCGGCTCCATCACCGACCGCGAGGCGCTGGAGCGCGCCCTGCACTCGTGTGACGCCGTGGCCCACCTCGCAGCGGTGGCCGACGTCAACGACGTCCACGCCTCCCCCGAGGACGCTGAGCGCGTCAACGCGCGCGGCACGATCGCCGTCCTGGAGGCGGCCCGCCGCGCGGGGGTCAAGCGGATCGTCTATGCCTCCACCATCTGGGTCTATTCCGACTGCGAGCCCGAGCACGTCGACGAGGACACGCTGCTGCCGCCGCCCAGCCACCTCTACACCTCCACCAAGCTCGCCGGCGAGCTGTATTGCAAGAGCTACCAAGAGCTGTACGGGATCGACTACACGATCCTGCGCTTCGGGATCCCGTATGGCCCGCGGGCCCGCGAGGCCGCGGTCATCCCCGCCTTCGTGAACAAGGCCCTCGCCGGCGACCCGCTCACGCTGGCCGGCGACGGGATGCAGAGCCGCAAGTTCGTCTACGTCGAGGACCTGGCCGACGGCGTCGCCCGCGGCCTGGACGAGGTTGCCGTCAACCGCGTCTACAACCTGGCCTCAGATGAGACGGTCACGATCAAGCAGATCGCCGAGCGGGTGCGCGACCTCATGGGCGACGTGGAGATCACCTACACCCCCGCGCGCCCCGGTGACTTCGGCGGCAAGATCGTCTCCTCCGAGCGCGCTCGCGAGGAGCTGGGCTGGACGGCGGCGACGCCGTTTGACGAGGGGGTGCGCCGCTACATCGACTGGCGGCTGGCCCAGGTCAAGGAGGCCAGGGACGCCAAGGACGCGGCCGTCATCCCCGCCGGCGAGCCCGACACCGAGGCCAAGCCCCGTCAGGTGCTGATCATCTCGGCCGACATCGGCGAGGGCCACGATCTTCCCGCGCGCGCGGTCGCGCGTGAGTTCAAGGACGAGGACCCGGACGCGCAGGTCTCGATCGTCAACGGACTGCCGGCCATGGGCCCGATCCTCACCAAGCTCCTGCGTGAGAACTCGGCCTTCATGTTCACCTTCGTGCCGTGGCTGTTTGACCTGCAGTACCGGCTGTTCATGTACTTCGGGCCGACCCGCTGGCTGTCGCGCAAGCTGCTCACCATGTTCGGGCGGCGTGGGCTGATGCGCCTGATCAAGGCCCACGATCCCGACGTGATCGTCTCGACCTATCCGGGCGTGACCGCCGTGCTCGGCGAGCTGCGCCGCAAGGGGCGCCTCAAGGTCCCGGTCTACTCCTCCATCACCGATCTCGCCGGGCTGCAGTTCTGGGCGCACCCGGGGGTTGACCTGCACTTCATCACCCACCCTGAGTCCGCCGAAGAGGTGGAGCGGATCGCCGGCCCCGGGAGCGTGCGCTGGGCCAAGCCGCCCACCTCCGCGGCCTTCCTGGCCGCGCGCTCGCGCGAGGAGGCCCGCAAGGCGCTGGGCCTGCCCGCCTCGGGCCGCGTGATCGCGGTCTCCGGCGGAGGTTGGGGGGTCGGTGACCTTGCGGGCGCCACCCGCGCCGCGCTCCAGTTCGAGGACGCCACCGTGCTGTGCCTGTGCGGCCGCAACGACAGCTTGCGCGCCAAGGTGGTCGGGCTGTTCGGCGACGAGCCGCGGCTGCGCGTCATGGGCTTCACCGACCGGATGGGCGACGTGCTGGCCGCCGCCGACGTGCTGGTGCACTCCAGCGCCGGCCTCACCGTGCTCGAGGCCATCATCCGCGGTTGCCCGGTGGTCTCCTACGGCTTCGGCTACGGCCATGTACGCGCCTCCAACGCCGCGCTCGAGCGCTTCAAGCTCGCGCAGGTCGCTCATTCCGAGACCGACCTGGGCCCCGCGATCACCCGCGCGCTCGAGCACCGTCCCGAGCCCGACCCGCGCTTTGCCCGCCGTCCCTCGACGGCGTCGCTGATCCTGTCCGACGAGGGCCGCCCGGTCAGCCTGCCGCGCTGGCGCCTGCGCACGGTGCGCGCGGCCACCGGGCTCGTCGCGCTGCTGCTCATCGCCGGCGTCGCCCTCACCACGGGCTTCTCCTACTCCGTCGTCTCGCACATCACGCACATCCGTCCGGTGACCGTGGTCAACACCGATCAGCCCGAGGTCGGGGTGCTCATCGACGCCCCCGCGTCGCAGGTGCCCGAGGTGGCGCGGACGCTGTCGTCCTATGGCCTGCACGCCTCCTTTGCCGTGGGCCAGCCCTCGGGGTCGGTGGTGACGAGCGTCTCGAGCAACCACGACCAGGCGCTGCCGCGGCTGCCCACGGGCGGTCTGGTGCGGTGGCTGGGCGCCCGCGGAGAGCTGCACCGGCTGCAGGGGCTCACCGGCTATCGCCGCCACTTCCTCTACGCCTCGAGCGGACCGAGCCTCGGTCAGTGGCTGGTGGCCAACGGCGCCGGCGGCCGGCTGGTCCAGGGCGCCGTGCGCCTCGAGGACGCCGACGATTCGCTGGGCTCGCTGCGGCCCGGCGAGGTGGTGGAGTTCAGCATCGCCAACGCGCAGGCGCTCCAGCCCCTGCTGGGCAAGCTGCTCGATGGCCTGCACGAGGAGCATCTCACCGCGGTGCCGATCGGCCGGTTGATGCAGGATGCCGGCAAGAGCAGTCGAACTGCCTGATCGCGCCATCGACTTTGGTGACGTCGAGCGCGCGGCGGCGCGCCTGAAGGGCGTCGCGCACCGCACCCCCGTCCTCACCTCCTCGACGCTCGATGCCCGTGTGGGCGCGCGGGTCTTCCTGAAGGCCGAGACCTTTCAGCGCATGGGGGCGTTCAAGTTCCGCGGCGCCTACAACGCCGTGTCGTCGCTGTCGGCGACGGAGCTGCAGCGCGGCGTGTGCGCGGTCTCCTCGGGCAACCACGCGCAGGCGGTGGCCCTGGCCGCGCGCCTGTGCGGCACGCGCGCGGTCATCCTCATGCCCTCCGATGCGCCCGCGCTCAAGCGAGCCGCCACGGAGGGCTACGGCGCCGAGGTCGTTGAGTACGAGCGCTACGGGGAGGACCGCGAGGAGCTCGTCCACGAGCTGGCCGCCGAGCGCGACATGGTGCTCGTGCACCCGTTCGACAATCCGCGGGTGATGGCCGGCCAGGGCACGGTCGCGTTGGAGCTGCTGGACGAGGTCGAGGACCTCGACGCGCTCCTGGTCCCGGTGGGCGGCGGCGGGCTCATCTCGGGATGCGCCACCGTCTGCGCGGAGCTCTCCTCGCACACGCGCGTGATTGGCGTCGAGCCCCAGGCCGGCGACGACGTGGCCCGGTCCCTGGCCGCGGGCGAGCGCGTCCGCATCCAGGTGGGCAAGACGATCGCCGACGGCCAGCAGGCCGCGACGCCCGGCGAGCTCACCTGGCCGGTGATCCAGGCGCTGGTCTCCCAGGTGCTGACCGTCAGCGACGCGCAGATCGTCGAGGCGATGCGCTTTGCCTTCGAGCGCATGAAGCTCGTGGTGGAGCCCAGCGGCGCCAGCGCCTTCGCCGCCCTGCTGGCGGGCGCCCACGCCGCGGAGGGCGGGCGCGTCGGCGTCGTGCTGTCCGGGGGCAACATCGGCGCCGACGCGTTCGGCACGCTCCTGGGCCGGTAGCCAGGGCCGCGCGGCGACGCGGCCCCTCGCTACCGGTGCGGACCCGCTTAGGCCGCGAACGCGATCCCGGTCGGCTCGTCGCCCAGGCCGATGTCGATCGACTTGACGACGGCGTTGGTGGCCGGGTCGATGACCACCATCGAGCTCGACGCGTTGCAGGCCACCCAGATGTGACCGTCGGGGCTGAGCGCGACCGCGGTCGGGATCTGGTTGATCTGTTGGAACGTCGTCTTGGCGTCGGTCGTCGTGCCTGAGCCGAGACCGATCGTCTTGGTGACGCGACCGCGGGCGGTGTCGATGACCGACACGGTGTTGTCGTTGGCGTTGGTCACGTACGCGGTGCTGCCCCCGGGCCCGAAGGCGACGTGCCACGGGGTCCGGCCAACGCCGATCCGGTCCTGGGTCTGCAGGCGCGAGGTGCTGACCACCAGCACGGCGTCGTGGTCGGGGTCGGTGATGTAGGCGTGCTTGCCGTCGGGGCTGACCGCCACGCCGTGCGGGTTGCGCAGGGTCTCCTGGACGCGCTGCACGTGGCCGCCGGCCCTCCTGATCACGTACACGCCGTCGGCGCAGGTGACGAACACCTGCGAGCCGTCGGGGGAGACGGTCACCGTCAGGGGCGCCTCGCCGACGTTGACGGTCCCGGTCACCGTCTGGCTGGCCACGTCGATCACCGAGACCGTCTCGGAGCCGCCCTGGCCGGTGTTGGGGCCGGTGTTGGCGACGTAGGCCGTCTTGCCGTCGGGCGTGATCGCGATCCCGTGCGGATAGATCCCGACGACGATCGTCGAGGCGATCTTGTTGGGCGCGCTGCCGCCGGTGGGGATGACGCTGACCGTGTTGGTCCCCGACTCGGTCACCCACACCTGGCTGCCGTCGGGGGTGGCGGCCACCCCGAACGGGTTGGTCGTCCCGCTGGTGATGGCCGACACCATGGCCATCGCCGAGGTGTCGAAGATGGCGACGTTGCCGCCGACGATGCCGGGCACGTAGGCGAGCGTGTTGCCCGGCGACGCGACGACGTGCTTGTTCTCCACCTCGGCGATGCGCTTGAGGTACAGCTTGTCGGTCGCTCCGCGCTCGAAGTCGGCGCGGTGCGTGGTGCGGTTCTCCTCAAAGCGGCTGGCGGTCAGCGGCAGCGCCCGCTTGGCTCCCGCCTCGCGCCGCTGGCGCGACTGCGGCTGCCACGGAACCCGCGGACGGTGCTTCTCCTGCGACGGCGGGGTCTGGGCCGCGCCGGGGATGGTGGCCGCGGGCAGGGTGGCCACCTCCTGCTCGGCCTCCCAGAACTCGCCGATGGTCGGCGGGAGGTGCGGTGGGAAGGTGGTGGCCTTGCCGTTGCTGAAGCCCAGCGCCGAGGTCAGGTCACCGAAGGTCTCGCGCCGCCACGCGCTGATGTTCGTCTCCTGCACTCCGGTGAACCGCTCGAGGAACTGCAGCACCGAGGTGTGATCGAACTGCTCGGTGGCGACGTAGCCGCCGACAGTCCAGGGAGAGACGACGAAGGCCGGGACGCGCACGCCACCGCCGATCGGCCAGTTCGGGCTGGTCCCCACCTGCACGAACTCGTCCGGCGTGCCGGCGGGCGGCAGCGGCGGGACGACGTGGTCAAACAGGCCGTCGTTCTCGTCGTAGTTGACGATGAACACGGTCTTGGCCCAGAGGTCGCGGTTCTCGGCCACCGCGTTGAGCTTGGAGGCCAGGAAGTTGGCTCCCGAGGCCGGCAGGTAGGCGGGATGCTCGCTCTGGCCTGAGGTCGGCACGATCCAGGAGACGGTGGGCAGCTTGTCGTGCTTGGCGTCCCACTCGAACCGGTCCGGCGGGTAGATGGTCAGTCCGCCCTCGTGCAGCGGGCTGCCGGGCGCGGCGTTCTGGAAGGCCTCGAAGAACTCCAGCATGTTGGTGCCGTAGTCGTCCTCCTCCTGATAGATCCGCCAGCTGATCCCGGCCTTGGTCAGGCGCTCGGGATATGTCGTCCACGTGTAAGGGGTGCCGGTGGTGGGACTGGGGACCGTGTTGGAGGTGATAGGGCCGCCGTTGGCCCCGGTCGGGTCGATCGTCCCGCTCCAGAGGAACATCCGGTTGGGCCATGTCGGCCCCAGCAGCGAGCAGAAATAGTGGTCACACAGGGTGAAGGTCTCAGCCAGCGCGAAGTGGAACGGGATGTCCTGGCGCTCGTAGTAGCCCATCACGTACCAGTAGTGGGCGGCGCCGTCGGCGGTGAAGTGGCTGGGGATCCAGTTGTTGTTGAGCGCGGTCGTCGGCTGGCCCGGGGTGGTGGGGACCGTGATGTTCAGCGATTCGTGCTGATAGGTCCACGCGTGCGAGGTGGACGGGATCGCCTGGCTGCTCGTCGCCTTGGTGTCCAGGTGCCAGGGCAGCAGGTAGCCGTCCGGGTTGAACTGGTCGTACTGGTAGAAGACCGACTTGCCCTCGACGCTGTTGAACGGCGGTGTGGTGTCGGTCTGGATCAGCGCGTTGGGGTCACCGAAGCCGGTGACTCCGCCCAGCGTGCCGAAGTAGTGGTCAAAGGAGCGGTTCTCCTGCATGTGGATGACCACGTGCTTGACGTCGCGCAGCGATCCCCTGCGAGGGCCCTCGGCGGCGGCTCGGGCGAGGGCGGGGGGAAGGAAGGAGGAGGCGAGCACCCCTCCGGCACCGGCGGCGGCGGAGCTCAGCAGGCGACGACGAGTGACCTCGGGCATGACACAGACCCCTTTGTAGAAGATGGGCGTCGCGATTCGGGCCCGCGGCATGTGCAATGTGAACCTGGGGGGCGGTCGCGGGCCTCCTGGATCTCCGAACAGCCTATGTCGCGGTCAGCGCAGCCGTGTTACCCACGTGCGGCGAACCTGTGACCGAGGAGTGAGCAGGTGTTTAGGACTGTGTGTGCTGGCGGTGCTGGCGGGCTACCAGTGCACGCCGCGCGTCGCCTGCGCGAACGCGCGCTGCTCAGCCTCGGTGCGGCGGTCCAGCGGCTTGCCGTCCTCGGGGAACAGCTGATAGGCGCGGTTGACCACCATGTCCTGCGCCCCGGGAGCGATCGCATAGGTGAGTTGGCCGATGTTGCCCAGCGTGGTCGCGATCTTCTTGGGGCGCTTGCGGATCGCCTCGGTGATCATGTTGGCGGCCTGCTCGGGGGTGAGCGTGGGCAGGCGGTCATAGATCTTGGTGGGCGCGATCATCGGCGTGCGCACCAGCGGCATGTACACCGTGGTGATGTGCACCCCGTCGCCGATCACCTCGGGGCCGATCGAGCGGCTGAACGCGTCCAGGGCGGCCTTGGAGGCCAGGTAGGCGGCGAACCGCGGGGTGTTGATCTGCAGCCCGATGGTCGAGATGTTGATGATGTGGCCGCTGCCCTGCTCGCGCATGACGGGCAGCAGGTCGAGCATCAGCTTGACCGGCGCGAAGTAGTTGAGCGCCATCGTGCGCTGGTAGTCGTGGAAGCGGTCATACGAGCGATCCACCGACCGGCGGATCGACTTGCCCGCGTTGTTGACGAGAATGTCGACGTGGTGGTGCTGGGTCAGCACCTCCTGCGCCATGCGCTCGACATCGTCGGAGTCCGACAGGTCGCACGTGTGCACGTAGGCGGTGCCGCCAACGTCCTGCACGGCTTCGGCCACCGCGTCGAGCTTCTCCTTGGTGCGCGCGACCAGCAGCAGCTTGCCGCCCGCCTCGCCGATCTGTAGCGAGGCGGCCTCGCCGATCCCCGAGGACGCGCCGGTGATCATGATCGTCTTGCCCTTGACGGCGGTGTGCAGCGAGTCGGCCAGGATGCCGCCGCCGAAGGGGATGCGCTGGGTCAGCTCGCGGATGGTACGGATGCCGCCGACAGCCAGATCAGTGATATCGGGAGCCATGACTATCGGTCCGCCAGCACCTGGTTGGCCATGTTCTGCTCGCCCGCCTTGTTGGGGTGCAGGGGGAAGGCCGCGGAGGTCGGGACGATCCCATTGACCCACGCGGTACCCGAGGACTTGCACGCGTCGTGGCCGATGCTCGAGGTGAAGGTGTCGACGTACTTGGCGTTGTTGGCGAGGGCTGCGTTCTTGAGCACCGAGTTCAACGAGGTCTCCAGTCCGTTGAAGTATGTGATGTCGCCCGCGGAGATCGGGACCAGCGGCCAGCAGCTCGAGCCGTTGGTGGGCAGCCCGTCGGGATAGCCCACCACCATCACCTCGGCATTGGGCGCCTTGGCGTGAATCCCCTGGATGACCGCCGCCACCTTGGGTCCGGTGGCCTGGATCGCCGCCACGTTGGGGTCGCCGCTGCTCGACGCGTAGTGGTTCTTGCACGCGGTACCGGTGGGCCGGATGATGTCGAGCTCGGCGCACTCCTCGGCGACGCCGATGAGGCCGGCATCGTTGCCGCCGATGCCCACGGTGACCAGCGCGTCGCTGGACTTCAACGCGTTGAATTGGGGCGGGGCGGTCTGCAGGCCACCCTCCAGGCTCTGGGACTGGGTCATGTCGACGGTGGTGGCGCTTGAGCAGCTGGCGTCGGTGAAGCTCGTCGGCGACAGGGCGCGAGCCACGTCGGAGGGATAGTTGTTGGTCGAGCGCCCGCACAGGATCGGGCTGCCGGTTGGATCGGGCACCAGCGGCGCCGCGGTGTAGGAGTCGCCCAGCGACACGTAGGGCCCGATCGCCGCCTGGGCTGCCGCGGCCCCCGCGACGGCGATGACGAGCGCGGCTCCGGCAGCGAGAGCACCTCGGCGGACGACGTAACCAAAGGACTGTGGCACTGGTTCTCTCCTCGTGAGCGACGGACCCCGCGGCGAGCTTATAGGGCCTCGCCTAACGCCTCAATTCCAATGGCTCATACCCGCGCGGGCGCGGTTGCATGCCGCCGGGCTCAGCGGCGTCGCGCCCGCCGGTATCCCCGGCCCGGCTCAGCGGCGTCGCGTGAGCTTGCCCATGAGCAGCTCGACTGATTGCTCAAGCTCAGCCAGCGTCGCCTCCTCCACGCTCGTGATGCCCAGCTTGCGGTTCAGCCAGGCGTTGATCTCCTGATGGCTGGTCCCGTCACGGCGCCGGACCTCGGACACCAGCCGGTGTCGCTCATCGCGCAGCCGCGCCCGCCGCTCAAACGCGGGAACCTCGCGCGGGGCCTCCACCTCGACGGCCTGGGCTCCGCCCCCGTCCTCGGCCATGGCGCCGGCCCACCGCGCCGCCGCCGGCGACGGCGGAGGCGGCGCCGGTGCGCCGAACAACGTCATCTGCGGAGCCACGTCGGCGCTGAGCGGGACGAACTCCGGCATGTCGGAGCGCTCGGTCTCCCGGCGCTCCTCGCGCTCGTCCAGCGCGAACGGGTCCTCCTCGCCGGGCTTGCGCAGCGACCCGCGCAGCTCCTGCTCGATGGTGGCCGCGTGGTCGCGCAGCACCGGGTCAGCCGGGACATAGAGCCAGCTCGGCTCCACCGGGCGACGGGGCAGCGTGCGCACAAACCGGCCCACGATCTGGCGGAAGATGAGCGGGGTCTTGGCCGCCGTGGCGTACACGCCCACGCGCAGGCGGGGGATGTCCACCCCCTCGGAGACCATGTTGACGGCCACGATCCACGGGTCGGTCGATTCCGTGAAGGCGGTGAGCTTGGCGGCCGCGCGCGCCTCGGCGTGCAGTACCACCACCGGCACCCGGCCCGTCGCCTCGCGCAGCAGCTTGGCGATCCGCCGGGCGTGTTCTGAGTCGGCAGCCACCACCAGGCCGGCCGCGTCGCGGTGACCGTCGCGCCGGATGCCCTGCAGCTTGGTGTCGGCCTCCTTGAGGATCCGCGGCAACCCGTCGGGCAGATCGGTCGAGATCGCCGTGCGGTACCGGCGGCTCGCCTCGCGGGTGGAGAGCACCGTCTCGAAGCTCGACTCGATGACGTCATCCCCGCTGCGCCACGACAGCGAGCCGTCGTAGGCGACGAAGCACACCGGGCGACACACTCCGTCGGCCACCGCCTGGGCATAGCTGTAGGAGACATCGGGCTCGGCCATCCCGTCCGCGTCATAGCTGACGCCGGGGATCGGCGTGGCGTCCGAGCGAAAGGGGGTGCCCGACAGCAGCAGCCACCGCGGGCACGCCTCGAACACCCGGGCGAAGGACACGCCCCAGGTCAGCTCCTCTCCAAGATGGTGCGCCTCGTCGGCGATGACCAGCGTCCGCCGCGGCAGGCTGCGGGCCCAGCGCGCGGGGGCGCGGGCCACGCGCGCGTAGGTGACCGAGACACCGTGAAAGCCCGACGGCGGCTTGGGCGAATCGGCGTCGGGGGCCAGATCGATGCCCAGATCATGCGCGGCGCGCGCCCACTGCCGGGTGAGCGGAGCGGTGGGACAGGCCACGATGACCGAGCTCACCGCTCCGGCGTTGAGCTGCGCGCGGGCGAATTCCAGCGCCGGACGCGTCTTGCCCGCGCCGGGCGCCGCCGAGACCAGGAACGACCCCTCATCCCAGTCGGCCATGCCGGTCAGCGCCCGGGTCTGCCAGACGCGGAGTGGGGTGCGGTTGGACTTGGGGCGAGGGGAAGGCACGGGTCGCGCATCGTGAAGGACGCGCCGGACGAAACCGATGACCTCCGTCACGTCGTGTCGTCCGCCATGCGTGCGAACATATGTTCGGATGATCGTCGTCTGTGTTCTGATCCCCCGCTTCGCCCTCACCACCGCCCTCGGTGATCGTGCCGAGCTGCTTCAGAGTCCGGTGGCGCTCGCTCCCGAGCCCGGCGGGACCCAGCAGGTGGGGGAGGTCTCGCTGGCCGCGGAGGCATTCGGCGTCCACCCCGCGATGCGCCTGGGGGAGGCGCTGGCCCGCTGCCCGCAGCTGACGCTCGTCCCCCCAGATCCCGCCGGCGTCGCCGATCTCTGGGAGCGGCTGCTCGTGCGCCTGGAGTCCGTGGGAGCCGCCGTTGAGCCCGAGCGGCCGGGGCTGGTGTGCTTTGACGCCCGGGGGCTGTTGCGGCTGCACGGTGGGATGGAGGGTGTGCTGCGGGCGGTACGCACCGCGCTGCGTGTACCGGCGCGCTTCGGGGTCGCCCCGTCGCGGTTCGCCGCGGTGGCGGCGGCCACCCGGGCGCGGACCCGCCGCCCCGAGATCGTCGGCGGTGGCTCAGATGGGCGCGCGGCGGCCCGCTCCTACCTGGCGCCGCTCCCCGTCGCGCTGCTGCGCGCTCGCCCGGCGCTCGCGGATCTCCCCGAGGCGCTTGAGCGGCTGGGGATCAGGACGCTCGGCGAGCTGGCCGCCCTGCCCGCCGCCGCCCTGGCGGATCGCTTCGGCAAGCGGGGGCTGCTCGCCTATGAGCTGGCGCGGGGCGGTGACAGCGCTCTCAGCCCCCGCCCGGCGAGCGAGTTCCTGCGCGAGGCGCTGGAGCTGCCCGAGGCGGCGTCGGGGATCCAGCTGGAGCGAGGCCTGGGTCTGCTCATCGATCGGCTGCTGGCCCGGCGGGAGCGGCGGGGACGGACGCTGCGATCGGTGGTCATCTCCGCCAAGCTGGTGGAGCGGGGTGGGACCTGGCGAGAGCAGGTGGTATTCCGCGAGGCGCTGGCCGATCCGGCTCGCATGCGGCTGGCGCTGGTGCCGCATCTGGCGCAGATGCCGGCGCCCGCGGAGGTGCTCAGGCTGTCGGTGGAGAGCTTCGGCCCGCTGGCCTCAGACCAGCGCCCGCTGCTGGAGGATCCTGCCGCCGCACGGACGGCGCGCCTGCGCGAAGCGATCCGCCAGGCCCGGGCGGCTGCCGGGCCCGAGGCGGCGCTACGGGTGCTGGAGGTCGATCCAGACTCTCGGTTCCCCGAGCGGCGGGCGGTCCTGGCGCCCTTTGAGAGCTAGTGTCCCGAACCACTCATTCGATACCAGTCTGGGCGCGTCTGGGCGCGTCTGGACGCGCCTGGCGGCCGGCGATGATCTCGCCGGACCACCAGTACGACTTGGATCATCGCCGGCCGCCAGCCACGCCCAGCCATCACCCATCCTGGCACCGAATGACCGCTTCGGGACACTGGTGGGCCTCCCGCAAACGTTGCACCCGAAATGGCGGCCCCGGATGACCGCCATGCTGTGTCCTCGGATCTCGATGTGGCAGGGCCACACCTTCGATCCTGCGTCCTTGCCTGGCGGCCCCCGGACCACGCCATTTCACGCACAACGTTCCCGGGAGACCCACTGATGGCCGGCCCGCGTCGTCTCGGAGTGCCGCGCCGGGTGGCGGTGAACGCCGGCGACGGCGGCTGCCCGCTCCAGGTCGACGAGCGCGAGATCGACGCGGTGCGGGAGTCGTGGCTGATCGAGGACCGCTGGTGGACCGAGAAGCCGCTGCGGCGGCGCTACTGGGAGGTGGTCACCACCTGCGGCCGTAACGAAGTGGTCTTTCATGACCTGATCACGGGGCGATGGTGGCGCCAGCGCTGATGACCCTCGCAGGCGCGTCCAGACGCCGCGAGACGGCCACCGAATTTGGCAAACGGGACACTAGACTCGCGGGCATGGCCCCGCCCGCTTCCCACCGCGATCCCGGACAGGTGGCGATCGGCACCTGGAGCGCCGGCCGGTTCATGCACTTCGGTGAGGCCGTCGACGATGACCGCTTCGTCGCGCTGGTGACGCCCGATGAGCAGATCGACACCGTGATCACCGCCGACGTGTACGGCGCCGGCGCCGCCGACGAGATGCTGGGGCGGGCCATCGCGGGCCGGCCGCGGGAGTCGATGTGCGTGGTCGGCGCGGTGGGGCACGACTTCTACGAGGGCGAACGCAACGGGCCCAAGGGCTTTCCTCGCTTCACCGACCCGGCGCTGCGCGGGCCCGACGGCTACGGCGATTACCTGAAGCTGGCCACCGAGCGCAGCCTCGAGCGCTGCGGCCTTGACCGCTTTGACCTGCTGCTGCTGCACAACCCCGACCGCACCGGCTACACCAGCGAGCGGGTGTGGGAGGGCATGGCGGCCCTGCGCGACGCCGGGCTGACGCGGCTCATCGGGGTGGCGCCCGGCCCCGCCAACGGCTTCACCCTGGACATCATCGACTGCCTGGAGCGCTTCGGCGCCCTGATCGACTGGGCGATGATCATCCTCAACCCGCTCGAGCCCTGGCCCGGGGAGCTGTGCCTGGAGGCCGCCCGCAGCGCCGATGTCGAGGTCATCACCCGGGTCGTGGACTACGGAGGGCTGTTCTTCGATGATCTGGCCCCCGGGCAGGAACTGGTGCGCGGCGATCACCGCGGCTTTCGGCCCGCGGGCTGGCTCGAGGCCGGCGTGCAGCGCATGGACGGCATGCGTCCCATCGCCGAGCGCGCCGGGCTGAGCATGATCCAGCTCGCCTGCCAGTGGAACCTCGCCCATCCGCCGGTCCAGTGCGTGGCGCCCACGCTCATCCAGGAGGTCGGCCCGCAGGCCAAGAGCGTGGAGGACAAGCGCGCCGAGCTGGCCGCGCTCCCCGCCGAGCAGCGGCTGACCAACGGCGACGTCGACACCATCCGCACGCTGGGCGACAACACCGGCAGCATGGCGCTCAAGGGTGCCTCTCCCCAGCACACCGGCGAGGAGCAGCCCGACCGCTGGACGATGGACGATCACCTGGCCACCGTGGCCGAGCGGTGGCGCATCGACCCCGAGCGCGATCTCGTCATGGCTCAGGCGGCGGCATGAGCGCGCCCGAGGTCAGCCTTCCCATCACCGGCGGCTGTAACTGCGGCGCGGTCCGCTTTGAGGTGACCGAGCCGTTTCAGGCCTCGATGTACTGCCACTGCACGCGCTGCCAGCGCCGCACCGGGACGGCCGCCTCGGTCAACGGCCGCACCACGCCCGACGCCTTCCGGATCGTCGAGGGCGAGGACCGGATCCGCTCCTGGGATCCCCCCGGGGACGGCGCTGAGAAGTTCTTCTGCGGCGACTGCGGCTCAGCGCTGTTCAGCCGCTCCCCCGGTTCGGTGGGCGTGCGCCTGGGTGTCGTCGACGGCGATCCCGGGATCCGCCCGGCCTACCGCCAGTACACCGCCTACGCGGCCGCCTGGGAGCCCGTCCCCGACGACGGCCTGCCCCGCCATCCCGAGGCGCGCCCCGCGAGCTGACGCTCTACGTCGCGTCGGCCGCGTCGGCCGCCTGGTCCGCGTCAGGCCCGTCGGCCAGCTCGGCGCGCATCCACTCGCAGCCGACCGACAGATCCTCGACGCCCATCGCCGCAGCCACGTTGAGCCACATCCCGTAGCGGAAGAAGTCGTCGATCTCCTCCTGACCGGCGTCGGAGAGCCGCTGGACGTGATCGACCAGGCGGGCGTAGCAGCGGCGGACGTGATCACGGATCTGCTCGTCGTCGCAGGCCGCGTAGGCCTGGTGCTGGATCATCAGGTAGGCGCGGTTGCTGGACACCATCTCCACGTAGGCGTGTCCCATCGCGGTGAGCACGGTGGCGTCGGGCAGTGCGATCGCGGGGTCAAAGTCCTCAGCGGCCTGGGTGAACAGGGCGGCGACGCGATCGAAGCTGCGCTCGACGGCGGCCAGGAAGAGCTCCTTCTTTGACCCGAACAGGCTGAACACGTAGGGCTGGGCGACGCCCACCGAGCGCGCGATCTTGTCGACCGGCGTCCCGTAGAGGCCGCCGTGGGCGAACTCCTCGACGGCGGCCTCGATCAGCGCGTCCCGGCGCTCGGCGGCCGGGACGCGCTGACGGGTGGTCTTGGTGTCGGTGGTGGAGGTGGCCATCTCAGATCTGGCGGTCGATCCTACGCCACCCTCAGACGGCCTCGGCCAGAGCCGGGACCGCGCCACGGGCGACCTGCTCGCGCTCGGCCGCCTCCAGGCTGGCCTGCGCCTCGGCGCTGGCCCGCGTGTTGAACGGGACGACCAGCGGGATCAGGGCGCCGATGGCCAGGACAGCGGTGCCGACCCACAGGGCGGGGGTCAGCCCGCTCACGAACGCCGCCGCCGACTGGTAGCCGCCGTGGCTGGTGAACACCGTGGAGAGCACGGCGATGCCCAGGACCCCGCCGAGCTCGCGGATGGCGTTGGTGGCACCCGACGCCTTGCCGGCCTGGTCGGAGCGGACCGAGGCCAGCACCGCGTTGGCCGACGGAGCGAAGACCAGCGCCATGCCCGAGCCGCCGAGGACGAAGGGGACGATCATGCTCGCGTAGCTCATGTCGACGCTGGCCTGGAGCGCCAGCAGGCCCAGCGCGATCGCCTGCAGGCCCAGCCCGGCGGCCATGAACAGGCGGGCGCCGTAGCGCTCGGAGAAGTAGCCCGAGAGCGGCGCCACCACCATCGTGGACCCGGTCCACACCAGCAGCTTGACGCCGGCCTCGAGCGGGCTGTTGCCCAGCACGTTCTGGAGGAACTGGCTCAGGAAGAACACCGAGCCGAACATCCCGAAGTACATCGAGAGCGACACGACGTTGGTCACCGAGAAGCCCCGGCGGGCGAAGAACTCCATCGGGAGCATCGGGGTCGCGGTGCGGCGCTCCTGGACGATGAAGGCCACCAGCAGCGCGACGCCGGCGGCCAGCGACACCAGCACCTCGGTGCTCGTCCAGCCCAGCGACTGGCTGCGGATGAGGCCGAACACCAGCCCGAAGAGTCCCGAGGACCCGAGCGCCAGTCCCGGGAGGTCCAGGTCCCCGGAGGGACCGACGCTCTCGATCAGGCGCGCGCCGGCGAGCGGAACCAGCACCGCACCGATGGGCACGTTGAGCCAGAAGATCCAGTGCCAGGACGCGATCTGGACCATCGCGCCGCCGACCAGCGGGCCCAACGCCACGGCGATGCCACTGATCCCCGACCACACGCCGATGGCGAAGCCGCGCCGGTCCGGCGGGTAGGCGTCGGCCAGCAGGGTCAGGGTCAGCGGCGTGGCGATGGCGGCGCCCGCGCCCTGGGTGGCCCGGGCGAGGATGAGCAGGCCGATCGACGGGGCCAGCGCCGCCGCGGCAGAGGACACGGTGAAGAGCGTGATGCCGGTCATGAACATCCGCTTGCGCCCGAACCGGTCACCGAGGGCGGCGCCGGTGAGCAGCAGCACGGCGTAGGAGAGGGTGTAGGCGTTGACCGTCCACTCGAGCGACTGGATCGAGGCGCCCAGGTCGCGGTGGATGCTCGGCAGGGCGACGCTGACGACGAGGTTGTCGAGCACCACCATGAACAGACCTACGGAAACGATTGCCAGGGTCCAGCCCCTGCGACGGGTGGCGCTCATGGCCAACCCTCCTTCCTGAATCTTCTTAGTGAGCACTAACTACATAGAACTTAGCAGCCACTAATAATTTGTCAAGGGACATTTCTGGGGACACTCAGACCGGGACGCTGCCGTGGGCGATGTTCATCGCGATGAGCTCGTCGGCCGGGGGAAAAGCGCCGCGCTCCGCCACCGCCGCGGCGAGGGCCTCGAAATAGCGCTCGAAGCCACCCGGAGTGACGAGCACGAGCATCCTCACCGGCCGTTCGGTGGGGTTGGCGAAGGTGTGCGGGGTCCCACGCGGCACGACGGCCACCGCTCCGGCGCCGACCTCATGGCCCTCGTCGCCGACGCGGACTGCGATCTCGCCCTCGATGACGTAGAACGTCTCCTCGAACTCGGGGTGGACGTGGAGCGCAGGCCCGGGAAACCCGGCGGGGACGACCTGCTCGATGAGCCCGAAGGTCCCGTCGGTATCCTCGCTGCGCACGCGGATGTGGATCGAGCCTCCGAGCAGCGCGCCGCCGGGCGCCTCGTCGAGGGTCTGGATGAGGGGGTGCATGGTGGGTGTGGTGGTGTTCATGGACGGCATGGTCGGCTGCGATGTGCCTCTGCTCAATCCCTGGAAATGAGGGGTTGGAGCCCCACGGGGGCGTCTGTCAGACTGGCCAGGTGCCACCCCGTGACCGGGACTACGCTCGAGCCACGCGCCGGATCGAGACGGCGGTCAGCCGTCCGGAGCTGACGCCCGACGAGATCGTGCGTTCCTTCCTGGAGGAGTCAGCCGAGCTGCTGGGCACCTCGAGCTCGTGCTGGCACGCCACCGACCCCGGCACCGGTGCACTGGTCGACGGCGCGGAGGCCGGCGGCGCCCCCGGCAGCCTGGCCGAATCGCTGGTCTACGAATACCGTCGCCCCGACGTCAACCGCTTCGCCGAGCTGGCCATCGCGCGTGAGAAGGTGGCCTCGATCGCCACCGCGACGGGCGACCACCCCTCGTCCAGTGCGCGCTTTCGGGAGATGATCGAGCCCACCGGGACCGCCGACGAGCTCCGTGTGGTTTTCAGCGACGCCTACGGCATGTGGATGTCACTGGTCATCTTCACGCAGCGGCGCATGACCGAGGAGGACCTGCGGTTCGTCTCGGACGTCGTGCCAACGGCCACCAGCGCGATACGCCGGGCCGCCACAATGCCGGTGGGCGAGCCGGTGATGAGCGCCGCCGCGGAGGACGGGACGGCTCCATCGGTGCTGCTGCTGGACGCCTGCGACCACATCGTCTCGGCCGACGCGATGGCCCGCAAACGGCTCGCGCTGCTGCCCAGCCCGGGCGGTGACCAGGCGCCCGGCGTGATCTCGTTCCTGGCGGCGCGGGCGCGCTGGGACCGCGACGGCGGCCCGGCCACTGCTCGCATGCGGGCGCTCGACGGCCGCTGGTTTGAGATCGACGTGTCGGTGCTCGACGATGCCGGCTCGGGCAACGTGGCCGCCGTGATACAGCCCGCCGCGTCAGAGCACGTGCTCGACAGCGTGCTGCGCGCCATGGGCCTGAGCGCGCGCGAGCGCGAGGTGGCCGCGCTGCTGGCCCAGGGTCGTCCGACGAAGTCGATCGCGACGATGCTGCAGCTGTCGCCCTGGACGGTGCAGGATCACGTCAAGGCCGTGTACGCCAAGACCGGCGTCAGCCGTGCCGACCTGGGCGCGCTCGGCGCTCAGCCCGCGATCACCAACTGAGCCGCGGCGAACGCGTCGGGCTCGCCGCCCTCGGTGCGGATGAGCACCGCGGGAACCCCCAGCGCCTGTGCGCCCTGCACGTCAGCGACGGGGTTGTCGCCCACCATCCAGCGCCGCTCCGGGTCACCGCTCTCGCGCAGCGCGTGGCGGAAGGCTTCGGGGTGGGGCTTGTCGTAGCCGATCGCCGCCGAGGTGAAGACGCTGTCCACGAGGCCATCGATACCCAGGGCGCGGACCAGCGCCGGCAGCTCCGGCACGTGGTTGGAGAGGATCACGTTGCGCCAGCCGGCCTGCCGGGTGGTCTCGAGCGCAGGCACGGTGTCCTCGAAGACCTGCCAGCCCACGCTGCCGTCGACAAAGCGCGCCCGGAACGCGCGGACCAGCTCGGGGTGGGTGTTCGGGTCCATGCCGGCGACGCCGAAGGCCCGGCCCAGCAGGGGGTCCAGCGCCGCCCACCAGGCATCGGGCTCGCACAGCTCCAGATGGGGCTCGTCGGCGCGGTGCCAGGGAAAGCCGTCGCGCAGCGCGACCCGCAGTTCGTCACGGGTGGCGCCGTGGCCGGGAGCATGCTCGTCGAGGACCTCGAGCACACAGGTGCTCCACAGGCCCGGCCGCGTGGCCAGGGTGCCGTCAAAGTCCCACATCACGACGCCGGCGCTCATGCCGCGAGTATGGCCCAGGACTGCAGATGTCCTCGCAGCGCTTGTGCGCGCTCCCGCTGGATGCGAACATACGTTCGAATGTATGCGGAGCTGCACTGCCACTCGGCGTTCTCGTTCCTGGACGGCGCTTCGCTGCCTGACGAGCTCGTGCCCGCTGCCCTGTCGCTGGGGTATGAGGCGCTCGCGCTGACTGACCACAACTCCGTCTCGGGCTCGATGGAGTTCGCCGTCGCGGCTCGGGCGCTGGGCCTGCGGCCGATCCACGGCGCCGAGGTGGATCTCGACGACGGCCGCCATCTCATCCTCCTGGCTTCAGATGCCCGCGGGTGGTCCAATCTGTGCCGGATTCTCACCCGCACGCACGCGCACACGCGCGACGGTCGCCCAGGGGCGCCGCCCACCGACCCGTCGGTTTCGCTGCAGACGGTGCTTGATCACGCTGAGGGCCTGGTCTGCCTGAGCGGGTGCGCCCTGCGCGGCGTCCACGACGAACCCACCCTGCGCCGTCTGCGCGACGCCTTCGGTCCCCAGAGACTGCGCGTCGAGCTGCAGCGCCCGTTCCTGCGCGATGACCGGGCTCGCAACCGTGGCCTGCAGGAGCTGGCCCGGCGTCTGGAGGTGGCCTGCGTGGCCACCGGCAACGTGCATGCCCATGCCCGTCATCGCGGCCCGCTGCAGGACGCGTTTACGGCGGTGCGCCTGCACACCACGCTGGACGCCTCAGAGCCCCAGCGGCGGGGGAACTTCAGCCACGTGCTGGCCGCGCCGGAGGCGATGGCTCGGCGCTTTGCCGAGTATCCCGAGGCGGTGGCCGAGACGGCCCGGCTGGCCGATGAGCTGCGCTTTGACCTCGGCTCAGACCTGGGGTATCGCTATCCCGGCGCCGAGGATGACGGCGCCATGCGCACGCTGGCCGAGCTGTGTGACGCGCGTCTGCACAAGCGCTACGACGCCTCCCCGGTCGACATCCGGGATCGGGCAGCGGCGCGCCTGCAGGAGGAGATGCGGATCATCGACGCGCTGGGCTTGCCCGGCTTCTTTTTGCTGCACCACGACATGCTGGAGCTGGCCCGCGAGGTGGCGGTGGAGGTGCGCGGCACTGAGAGCGCCCGCGCGCTACTGCCGCCCGGGCGGGGCCGCGGGTCCAGCGTGTCCTCGATCGTCTGCTTTCTCACCGGGCTCTCGCACGTGGACCCGATCGCCAACGAACTGCTCATCGGTCGCTTCCTCAACGAGGAGCTGACCTCGCTGCCCGACATTGACCTGGACTTCCCGCGCGACATCCGCGAGAAGCTCATCCCGCGCGTGCACGAGCGCTACGGCCACGAACGCTCGGCGCTGGTCGCCGCCTTCCCCACCTATCGCTCGCGGGGCGCTATCCGCGAGCTGGGTAAGGCGCTGGGGCTGCCCCCCGGGGAGATCGAGCGAGTGGCCCGGGGCAGTGAGGGATGGGATGCGCGCGAGGTGGGTCAGGACATCACCAACACCGGTCGTCAGGGCCTCAGCGGCCGCTGGGCGTGGCTGGCCCGCCTGGCCGCCGAGGCCCATGGCCTGCCGCGCCATCTCTCCCAGCATTCGGGCGGGATGATCATCGCCACCCGGCCGCTGATCGACTGCTGCCCGATCGTCCCAGCGGCGATGGAGGGGCGCCAGATCGTGCAGTGGGACAAGGACTCGTGCTCAGACGCGGGCTTTCTGAAGATCGACGTGCTGGGACTGGGGATGCTCTCGGCGGTGGAGCGCACGGTCGAGCTCATCGCTCGCACGCGCGGCGAGCGCATCGACCTCTCCCGGATCCCCTACGACGACCCCGCCACCTACGAGTGCATCCAGGAGGCCGACACCACCGGGGTGTTCCAGATCGAGAGCCGGGCGCAGATGGCCTCTCTGCGGCGCACCCGGCCCGAGAACCTCCGCGACATCACGATCCAGGTGGCGATCGTCCGCCCCGGTCCCATCCAGGGCGGCGCCGTCAACCCCTACATCGCCCGCCGCCAGCGCATGCGCGTGGATCCCGACTACAAGGTCCCCTACGACCACCCGTGCCTTGAGCCGGTGCTCGAGGAGACGCTGGGCACGATCATCTTCCAGGACCAGGTGCTGGAGGTGTCGATCGCCTTTGCCGGCTTCGGGGTGGGAGAGGCCGAGGGGCTGCGCCGGGCGATGAGCCGCAAGCGCTCAGAGGCGGCGATCGAGGCCTATCACGCGCGGTTCGTCGACGGGGCCAAACGCCGGCACGGCGTCGAGGACGAGACCGCCGAGCGCGTGTGGGAGATGGTCAAGGGCTTCTCGGGGTTCGGCTTTCCCAAGGCCCACGGCGCCGCCTTCGGGCTGCTCGCCTACCAATCGACGTGGCTGCGCGTTCACTACACGCAGGAGTTCCTGTGCGCATTGCTCAACGAGCAGCCGATGGGCTTCTACCCGCCCGATGCGCTGGTGCACGAGGCGCAACGGCGGGGCATCGAGGTCCACCCGCCTGACGTCAACGAGAGCGGCGTGGAGTGCGAGATCGAGGCTTCGAGCTCGCTGCCCGACCTCGAGGTCCGGATCGGGCTGGGGTATGTCCGCGGGGTGCGCGCGCAGGATGCCTCGGACCTCGTGGCCGCGCGCTCCCGGGGCGGGCCCTTCCGCGGGCTGTCGGACCTCGCCTCGCGCGCGGGCTGCGGGGCGGCCGCGCTGGAGCTGCTGGCCTGGTCAGGAGCGTGCGACGCGCTCGCGGTGCAGGAGGTGGCGGGCGGGGTCGGTGCCCTGCGCCCCGGGTTTGCCCGCCGGGTGGCGCTATGGCAGCTGGGGGTGATGGCGCCCGGCCGCACGGTGCCCGGTGGTACTCAGCTGGCGCTCCCCCTCGACCTGCCGGCGCCCCCGACCCTGCGTGACCTCACCGAGTGGGAGGCGATGCTCGCCGATTACGGCACCACCGGTCTGACCACCCGGGCCCACCCCCTGGCCCTGCTGCGCGAGCGGATGGCGCCCGACATCGTCACCAGCCGCGACCTCGAGGAGCTTCAGCACGGCCGGCGGGTGCAGATCGGCGGGCTGGTGGTCGCCCGCCAGCGTCCGGGGACGGCCAGCGGCATCGTCTTTCTGCTGCTGGAGGACGAGTTCGGCACGATCAACCTCGTCGTCCCGCCTCAGATCTACGAGCGCCACCGGCTGGTGGTGAGGACCGAGCCGCTCATGCTGGTGACGGGCAAGCTGGAGAAGCTGGCCGCGGCGGGCGGGGCGATCAACGTGCTCGTCGACTGGGTGGGCTCGATCGATGCGCCGGACCAGATCGTCGCCGAGATCAAGGATTTCTCCATGCTCGACGAGGCGGTCCGCCGGGGCCTGGCCGAACAGAAGGCCGCCGCCGGGGCGGGCGGGGATGGTTCCCGGGCGGCTGGGGCCGGGGCGCGCGGGGGTGGGGGTGGCGAGGCCGAGGACTTCCGCGCCGTGGCGCCCCCGATCATGAGCTTTGCCTCGGGGCGGCGCCGGTGAGCCGCGGCCCATCCGAGCGCCCCGCGCGGTAAGGTCCCGCGCGTGCTTGCGGTCGCCGCATTCGTCGCGCTGTGGGTTGTCGTCGCCCTCGGGCTGTTCGTGCTGGCTACGCGTGGCACCGGAACGGTGTCGCCCAACCGGCGCGACCCCGGACGCCGCGGCAGCAACATCACGATCACCATGTTCGTGGTCACCGCCGTGGTCTTCGGGATCGGGCTGCCGCTGCTGATGCTCACCGGCAACCACCACAACGCGAGCGCCCAGGTGGGTGGGATCAGGCTCACCGCCAACCAGAAGAGCGGCCGGGAGCTGTTTGGCCAGCACTGTGGCGTGTGTCACACCCTGGCCGCCGCCAACGCGGTGGGCAAGGTGGGCCCCAACCTCGATGTGCTCAAGCCGGCGCAGTCCACCGTGCTCAACACGATCAACAACGGCTGCCTGCCCAACCCGCCCAAGGGCTCCAACGAGGGATGCCTGGGTCAGGGGGTCATGCCGGCCGCGGTGGTCCAGGGCCAGGACGCCCAGAACGTCGCTGCATTTGTGGCCAAAGTGGCCGGCAACGAGTAGTCGCGCGCTCCCGCTGCCGATAACGCCGCACTTTGCGAAAACCTGCGGATCTCTATCCGCCGGAAGCGTTGGTAGGATCGCCGCTCCGTACAGCTGAATTCCAATCCGCTCCACGCCGCCGGTAGGGAATGGAAGCGGGGGACCCACGTTGTTGGGGCTAATCGCATCTCGCGTAGCGCCGCTCTTTCGGTGCGAGCCCGTCAGCTAACCCCGCAAGCACAGAAAGAGGACGATCAATGCCGCAATCAGGCGTAGCTGAGGCCCGGGGGGACCGTAGCCAGCACGACGAGCGCGTCGCTGCACGCAATGCAGCCCGCGCCGCGCTCCTGGAGTGGGACGCCCGAGAGCGCGAGCGTGAACGCATGCCCTCGGCCGTGCGTGCGCTCGACGACTGGTCAGGTTCTGAGCGAGAGGCCATCGACTGGACCGCACAGGACGACGCGTCCGATCGCGGCGCTCGCCAGAGCGATGCGGCCGCCGGCGCCGACTGGTCTCCGTCCGGCGGTGTCGCGGGCCGCCGCACGGTCACCATCCGCGGTCAGGTCCCCGATCACCGTTACGTCACCCCGACCTCTCGCCGGCGCCCGGAGCGGCGCTATGAGCGCTCGGGCTTTCGCCCGGACCGGGCCGCGATGTGGGCGGTCCTGCTGGGCATGATGCTCATCTTGGCCGCCGTGACCAGCGCGCACGCGGCCACGTTGCACACGCTGGCTCACCTGCACTAGCGCCGGGCCGGGGCTCACCTGTCTCAGCGCACCGCGAGCGCTCGGCTTGACGCCGACGCCCGCGCCCCGGGGCCACTGTTCACAGACTCGAAATATTCTTGAGCGCCCGTTCATTTATTCTTGTCGGCATGTCACGGCCACGGCAGTTCGATCCCGGCGAGGTGGTGGATCGGTCGATGCGCGAGTTCTGGGCCAAGGGGTATCGCGACACCTCCGTCGGTGACCTGGTCGACGCCACCGGGGTGCGCCCGGGCAGCCTCTATGGGGCCTTTGAAGGGGGTAAGCGCCAGATCTTCATCGAGGCGCTCAAGCTCTACTCGACGCTGGTGGTGCCCGAGAAGCTGGGGGCGCTGGAGCGCCCCGGCGCGTCGCTGGCGGAGGTGCGGGCGTACTTCGACGGCCTGGTCAGCGACCTCATGAGTCCCGAGGGGCGCGTCGGCTGCCTGATGGTCAACACCACGGTCGAGCTTGCCGCCGAGGACTCGGAGATCGCCACGCTCACCCGCGCGCACATGACGCGACTGGAACGCAATGCCGAGCGCGCTCTACGCACCGCCCGCGACCGCGGCGAGATCGGAGCCGACATCGACCCGGCGACCAAGGCCACCCAGTTGATGGCCACCGGGATGGGGCTCATGGTCGTGGGCAAGACCAACCCGGGAAGGGAGGTGCTGGAGACCATCGTCGACGCCGCCCTCGCCGACCTCAGCTAGCCAAATCCCGCTAGCCGGGCGTCCGCCCCGCTCCGCTCCGGCCCGCCCCGCTCCGCCCGGCCGGCCGGCGAGCGCCATCTGGACCCCTGACCCGGGGTCTTTTTTGCCCGCAGTTCTTGAGCAACCATTCAAGTAAGGGAAGTCATCCATGCGTGCCATCGTCATGACCCACCACGGCGGCCCCGAGGTTCTGGAGACCCGCGACCTGCCCGATCCGGTGCCCGGCCCGGATGAGGTGCTGGTCCGGGTCCGGGCCTTCGGCCTCAACCACGCCGACACCTACATGCGATCGGGGATCTGGTCGTTCGGCATCCCGGTTCTCGGCATCGAATGCGTCGGCCTGGTCGAGGACGATCGCAGCGGACGCTTTGCCATCGGTGACACCGTCGTCGCCCTCGTGGGTGGCCTGGCACGTGACCGCAACGGGAGCTACGCCGAGCTCGTCACCGTGCCGGCCGCCAACGTCGTTGCCGTCGCCACCGATCTGGCCTGGCCTGACCTGGCGGCCATCCCGGAGGTCTACGCCACCGCATGGGTGGCCTTGCACGGCAACCTGGCGATCCAGCAGGGCCAGATCCTGCTCGTGCGCGGTGCGACGTCGGCTGTCGGCCAGGCGGCGGTCAACCTGGCCGTCGATGCCGGTGCCACGGTGATCGCCACGACGCGGACTGCGGCGCGTGCCGGTCGCCTCGAGGCGCGGGGAGCCGCCGAGGTCCTGATCGATGATGGCCGGCTGGCGGCCCAGATCCGCGCGACCCGACCGGACGGAGTGGATGCCGTGCTTGACCTGGTCGGCAACTCGGTCCTGCGCGACTCGCTGCAGTGCGCGGCCTCCCACGGCCGCGTCTGTCAGATCGGCTTTCTCGGCGGCCTCGATCCGGTACCGGACTTCAATCCGCTTGCCGACCTGCCCAGCGGCGTGGCCCTGAGCACGTTCGCCAGCGCCTTCGTGCTGGGTGGCGACGGCTTTCCGGTGACCGATGTGCCGATCCAGGCGATCGTGGAGAAGGCGGAGCGGGGGGTGTTCGACGTGCGTCCGGCGCGGGTCTTTGCCTTTGACGAGATCGTCGATGCCCACCGGGCCATGGATGCCGGCGAGGCCGGCGGCAAGCTCGTGGTCACGGTTTGAGCGTCTGAGACGTCTTAGAGGTGGCGGGACCGGTCACGGCCCTCGCGCCCGTGGCCGGGGCGCCCCCTTACAGAACCATTACCCACGCGATGATCCGCTGTTTAGGCCGAGGCGTAAAAGGAACGAAGGGGACCCCTCAGTCCCTTGCCAGACACGATTCTCACAGGTACACTTATGTTCCGTAAGCGGATGTTCAAAGTAAAGGGCAACGTTCCCTCGAGATCTTGCCTCTCCCTTTACGACCTCGGTGGTCAGCGATGAAGACAACGATGAGCAGATTCCAAATCCACGACGACCTGACCGCCCCTGAGGGTTCGGTGGCGGTCCTGCGCGGCGCCCTGTCCTCGGGCGGGCAGCTGCCCAACTTCCTCGGGGTGCTGGCCGGCTCCCCGGCGGCGCTGCGCGCCTACGCGCGCTTCCGTTCCGAGTTGCGCCACGGCAAGTTGACCCTGCCGACGCTGGAGCGGATCGCGCTGGCGGTCGCTGAGCATTACCACTCCGAGCCGGGCATCGCGATGCACTCCCGGGCGGCCCGGGCCGCCGGGCTGGCGCTCGACGAGGTCGCGGCGGCTCGCCAGTTCGGCTCCAAGGACCCGCGCGAGGCGGCGCTGCTGCGCTACCTGCAGGCACTGGTCGAGCAGGGCCGTCCCGCGATGCACCTCCACGAGGAAGCGCGCGAGGCCGGCTGGGACGACGAGGAGATCCTGGAGGCGATCGCCGCGGTGTCGCTGGAGGGCTTCACGGCGATGGTCAATGTCGCCGGGGATGTCCCCGTGGATGGGTCGACGGAGGCATCTCGGCGACTCGAGGCCGCGTAGGGCGTTAGGCTTAGCGTCCAGGATGGCCGCGAACCACCATTCCTCGACCGAGGATCGGGCCCGCGGCACCACCGAGGACGCGGCCCGCGGTAATTGCTGCCCCCTCTACCACGAGGCGGTGGAGCTGGTCGGACGGCGCTGGACCGGCGCAATCCTCAGTGTGCTGATGGATGGCCCGTTGCGCTTCTCCGAGATCGCCCAGGCGATCCCGGAGCTCTCGGACCGCCTCCTCTCGGAGCGGATGAAGGAACTGGAGGCGCGGGGAATGGTGCAGCGCACCGTCATCCCCGGGCCTCCGCTGCGCGTCCAGTACGAGCTCAGCGTGATGGGGTCAGAGCTCGAGCCGGCGCTGAGCGAGTTGCAGAACTGGGCGCGGCGGTGGCTGGGCGACCGGGCAGCGGCCGGCCGCAGCCCGGCTCGCGCCGACGGTTCCTGAGCGCTCGGGCGCCCGCGCACCGCAGCGGCTAAGGTTCCGCCGCGATGGCCCAGACCCCGCAGACCTCCGCCTTGACCCGCGACGACGTGCTCGCGATGGTCCAGGAGCGCGATATCCGTTTCATCCGGCTGTGGTTCACCGACATCCTCGGTCAGCTCAAGGCGTTCTCGATCAACGTCACCGAGCTGGAGGACGCCTTCGAGGGCGGCATGGGCTTTGACGGATCCTCGATCACCGGCTTCAACGCCATCGAGGAGTCCGACATGATCGCTCAGCCGGATCCGAACACCTTCATCGGGCTGCCGTGGCGGCCCAACGAGGCGGGGGTGGCCCGGATGTTCTGCGACATCCTCACCCCCGAGCGCACGCCCTATGAGGGCGACCCTCGTCACGTCCTCAAGCGAGCTCTGGCCCGCGCGGAGAGTATGGGCTTCGATCATTTCTACGTCGGCCCTGAGCTCGAGTACTTCTATTTCCGTGATGCCAAGTCCACCGAGGTGCTCGACGAGGGCGGCTACTTCGACCTCACCACGCTGGACGCCGGGTCCGATCTGCGGCGCGAGACGGTCCTGGCCCTGGAGCAGCTGGGGATCCACACCGAGTACACGCACCACGAGGTCGGCCCCAGCCAGCACGAGATCGACATGCGCTACGCCGACGCGCTCAAGATGGCCGACGACTGCATGACCTACCGGATCACGGTCAAGGAATACGCGATGAAGTACGGCCTGCACGCCACCTTCATGCCCAAGCCGCTGTTCGGCAAGAACGGCTCGGGGATGCACACCCATCAGTCGCTGTTCCAGGGTGACCGCAACGCCTTCTACGACGGTGACGACCCCTACTTCCTCTCCGATGTGGGCAAGGCCTTCATCGCCGGCCAGCTGCGCCACGCGCGCGAGATCTGCTCGATCTTCGCCCAGTGGGTCAACTCCTACAAGCGCCTGGTCCCCGGCTACGAGGCACCGGTCTATGTGGCGTGGTCGCGCCGCAATCGCTCCGCGCTGGTCCGGGTCCCCCTGTATCACCCGGGCAAGGAGCAGGCGACCCGGATGGAGCTGCGCTGCCCCGACCCGGCCTGCAACCCGTACCTCACCTTCGCCGTCCTGCTCCAGGCGGGGCTGGAGGGCATCGAGCACGGCTACGAGCTCCCCGATCCGATGGAGAAGAATCTCTACCACCTCGCGCCCGACGAGCGCCGGCGCCTGGGCATCGACCAGCTGCCCGAGACCCTCGGCGAGGCCATCGAGCTGACCGCCCAGTCCGAGCTCGTCCTGCGCACCCTCGGTGAGCACATGTTCAACCGCTACATCGAGATCAAGCGCCAGGAGTGGGACGACTACCGCGTCCAGGTCACTCCCTGGGAGCTGGAGCGCTACCTGCCGGTCCTGTAGTTCTCGACGCGGTCTCGACGCGGCGACCGACCTGGAGATCGCGGGAAACCGGAAACGCGTCCCACGGTTTGCCGACTTTTCCATGCCCCACATGGAAATCGCGGCAAACTCGCAGACGGGTTTCGGGTTTGCCGACTTTTCCAGGTCGAGGCTGGGCTCTCGCCGGTTTCAGACCTGGCCGAGGCTGTGCAGCCGGTCGTGGACCTCGTCGGGGCGCGTCACAGCGCGGCGGCCAGCGCGTCGGGCTCGGTGACGGGGGCCTGGCAGGCGAAGTGCTCACACACGTAGGCGGCGGCCTGCCCGTCGACCGCGGTGCGCCCCGCGAGCAGCGGCACCGCCTCGCCCTCGCCGCCGGCCAGGACGACGTGGGGCGCGTACCGCCCGCGCACGACCTGCGCCAACGCCGCCACGCGCGCCGTGTCGTCCGCGGTCGCCCCGACGATCGCCACCTCACGCACCGGCGCCAGATAGAAGTCCAGGGCCTGGAGGGCATGCCCGAAGCCGTGGGGATGCTCGCCGACAATCGGGGCGCGCACCCGCAGCACGTCGAGCGCCCGGCGCTCGTACTCGAACTCGCCGGTGAGCCGCGCCAGACGGAGCAGGCCGAAGGCGGCCGACGCGCCGCCCGACGGCGTCGGGGAGTCGTCGAGGTCCTTCTGGCGGGCAAAGCCCTCGCGATGGTCGGCGGCGGTGGTGAAGAAGCCGCCGTGCTCCTCGTCGCCGAAGCGCTCGATCATCGTGTCGGCCATGGCCTGTGCCTCGGCGTACCAGCGGGGATCAAACGTGGCCTCATACAGGGTGAGGAGCGCCTCCAGCAGATAGGCGTGATCCTCCAGGTAGGCGTCGATGTGGGCGCGGCCGTCCTTCCAGGTGCGCAGCAGACGACCGTCGTCGTCGCGCATGTCGCGCAGCAGGAACTCGGCGCAGGCCACCGCGGCCGCGACGTAGTCGGGGCGCTCCAGCGCCGCGCCGGCCTGGGCCAGGGCCGAGATCATCAGCGCGTTCCACGCGGTCAAGCGCTTGTCGTCGAGACCCGGGCGCACGCGTTGAGAGCGCCTGGCCAGCAGGGCGTCCTGGATCCCGGTCAGCTGCGCGGGGACCGGGCCACGGCCCTCCAGGACGTTGGTGCCCTCGAAATTGCCGGCCGCGGTGGCACCGAAGAAGGCCATCGCCTCGTCACACCACCCCAGCTCGTCCAGGACACCGTGCAGCTCGTCGAGCGACCACACGTAGAACTTGCCCTCCACGCCCTCCGAGTCGGCGTCCAGGGCCGAGCAGAAGCCTCCCTCGGGCCCGCGCATCTCGCGCAGCGCCCAGTCCAGCGTCTCCTCGCACACCCGGCGCAGCAGCGGGTCGTCGGACACCTGCCAGCCGTGCAGGTAGACCCGGGCCAGCAACGCGTTGTCGTAGAGCATCTTCTCGAAGTGGGGCACCGTCCAGGTGGCGTCGACGGCGTAGCGGGCAAAGCCGCCCCCGATCTGGTCATAGATCCCGCCGGCGGCCATCGCGCGCAGCGTGGCCAGCGACATGTCGCGCTCGCCTCGGGCGAGCAGGAACTCCACCAACGATGCCTGCGGGAACTTGGGCGCGCGCCCAAAGCCGCCGTTGACCGGGTCATAGGCACGGGCCAGCCCCTCCACCGCCTGGCTGAGCACCGCGTCGGTGATGGGCTCATCAGACGGAGGCAGGCGGGAAGCTCCGCCCAGCGAGCGCAGCACCTGGGCGCCCTGCTCGCGGACGCGGTCCTTGCGCTCTGACCAGGCCTCGGAGACCGCCTCGATGACCGCCCGCCATGGGGGCATCCCGTGGCGTGGTTCGGGCGGGAAGTACGTGCCGACGTAGAACGGCGCCTGCTCGGGGGTGAGGAAGGCGTTGAGCGGCCAGCCGCCCTGGCCAGTCATCGCCTGACAGGCCTCCATGCACACAGCATCGATGTCAGGACGCTCCTCGCGGTCGACCTTGACGCAGACGAGCCGCTCGTTCATCAGCGCCGCCACCGCGGGGTCCTCGAAGGACTCGCGCTCCATGACATGGCACCAGTGACACGCCGAGTAGCCGATGGAGACCAGCAGCGGCCGGTCGAGCTCCCGGGCACGCTGCAGTGCCTCCTCGCCCCACGGATACCAGTCCACGGGGTTGTGGGCATGCTGGAGCAGATAGGGGGATGTCTCCTGCGCCAAGCGGTTGGGCATCCCCGGGGAGGCTACCCGGGCGCCGGTGGCGCAATACGCTTGTGGCTGAGCAGTCCATCCAGAGCAAAGGAGAAGACTTGGCTGGTAACAGGGAACCGGTCACCGCCTCCGGGGCGCCGGAGGCGATTGGCCCCTACGTGCATGCCGTCGTGTCGAGCGGGCTGCTGTTCTGCTCGGGACAGATTCCGCTGGACCCGCGGACGGGGGACCTCGTCGGCGCCACCGCCGCCGATCAGGCCGGGCGGTGCCTGGAGAACCTCGCGGCAGTCTGTCAGTCCGCCGGGGCCACGCTGGGCGACGCGGTCAAGGTCACGATCTACATGACCGACATGTCGGAGTTCGCGGCGGTCAACGAGGTCTACGGATCGTTCTTCGAGTCCAGCCCGCCCGCCCGGGTCGCGATCGGCGTGGCGGCCCTGCCGCGCGGCGCCCAGGTCGAGATGGATGCGGTGGTGGCGCTCCCTGGCTGAGTCGCCTCCGATTGACCGGCCGACGCCGTCGGCCGACGACATCCGCCGTGCCGCGGAGGCGGGCGCGGGCGCCATTCGCGAGACGCCGGTGCTGAGCTCCCGCACGCTGACCGAGCGGGCGGGGATGACGGTCGCGCTCAAGGCGGAGAATCTCCAGCGCACCGGGTCGTTCAAGATCCGCGGTGCGCTGGCCAAGATCGCCGCCCTAGGGAGTGCCTGCGAGCAGGGCGTGGTGTGCGCCAGCGCGGGCAACCACGCCCAGGCGGTGGCCTACGCGGCCAGCGAGCGCGGCGTGCCGTGCTGCGTGTTCATGCCCGAGGGGGCTCCCATCGCCAAGGCCGAGGCGACGCTGGCCCTCGGGGCGGAGGTGCGCCTGGTCGGCGAGTCGGTGGACGAGTCGCTGGCCGCGGCCCGCCAGTGGGCCGCGGCGGAGGGGCAGGCGTTCGTGCATCCCTTCGACGATCCCGATGTGGTGGCGGGCCAGGGCACGCTGGGCGTCGAGCTGGTGGCGCAGGTCCCCGACCTGACCCGGGTCGTGGTACCGGTGGGCGGCGGAGGGCTGATCAGCGGCGTGGCCATCGCGGTCAAGTCCGAGCGCCCCGATGTCGAGGTGATCGGCGTCCAGGCGGCGGCCTGTGCGCCGTACCCGGCGTCCCTGCGCGCCGGTGAGCCGCTCGCCGTGCTCTCGGCGATGACCATCGCCGACGGAATCGCGGTCAAGCGCCCGGGCGCGTTCACCCTGAGGCTCATCCGCAAATGGGTCGACGACGTGGTGGTCGTCTCCGAGGAGGAGGTGGCCGAGGCCATGGTGTTTCTGCTGGAGCGGGCCAAGCTCGTCGTGGAGGGTGCCGGCGCCGTCGGCGTCGCGGCGATCCTGGCCGGGCGCGTTGGCGACGGCTCGCGGGGTGGCACCACGGCAGTGATCCTCTCGGGGGGAAACGTCGACCCGGGCCTGCTCAGCGACGTCGTGCGCCGTCACGAGAGCCAGGTGGGCCGGCGCCTGGTGTTGCTGGCCCGCCTGCCTGACCGCCCCGGCTCGCTGGCGCTGCTGCTGTCGCTGGTCGGCCAGCTGGGCGCCAACCTGCTCGATGTCGAGCACATCCGCGAGGGCTTCGACCTTCACGTGCGCGAGTCCGCGGTCCAGTTGGTGCTCGAGACCCGTGGGCCCGGGCACGCCGCCGAGGTACAGGGCGCGATCCGCGACGCCGGCTACTACGAGCCGGTCGCCCTGAGATGACCGCCGCGCGCGCTCAGCGCTAGGACGCGGCCACCGCGGCGCGCGCGTCGCGGTACTGCGCGGCCGCCTGGATCAGCGCGCCGAGGATGCGGCTGCGCTCGTCGGCCTCGGGGTGCCACTGAACCCCCAGCACGAAGCGGCGGTCAGGGAGCTCGATGGCCTCGACGAGGTCATCCAGGGCCGAGGTCCCGGTGACGACGAGGCCGGCGCCCACGTCGTCCACGCCCTGATGGTGGTGGGACTTGGTGGTGTGCAGGAGCTCGCCGGCGGCGGCCGCCGCCAGGGACTCGGGGAGGAGGCGGACGTCGTGGTCGGCCTCGTCGAAGTTGCCGGGAACGCGACGGTGGTCCTCGTGGCCGAAGGTCTCGGGCAGGTGCTGAAACAGCGTGCCGCCAAAGGCGACGTTGAGGACCTGCATGCCGCGGCAGATCCCCAGCACGGGCATGTCGAGCTCGGTGGCACGGCGGGTCAGCGCGAGCTCGAACTCATCGCGCTCGGTGCTCCACCCCCTCGTTTCGGGATGGGGCTCGGCGCCGTAGGACGCGGGATCCATGTCCACTCCGCCCGAGACGATGAGCCCGTCGACCCGGTGCAGCAGCTCGTCGGGGTCGGCCACCAGAGCCGGCTCGGGTGCCACCATGAGGGCCAGCCCGCCCGCGCGGCGCACCTCCGCGAGGTAGCTGGCGGGCAGCACCGCCGAGGACTGGGTCCAGACGCCGTAGGTGGCGTCGGTCAGCGGGGTGGTGACGGCGATCGCGGGGCGGTAGTCGTCCATGGGCCCCAGCCTAGTACGCGTCAGGTGCCGCGCAGCACCGCGCGCTGCACCTTGCCGCTGGCGGTCTTGGGCAGCTCCGCCGTGAAGTCGACGATCCGCGGGTACTTGTAGGGCGCGGTCTCGTGCTTGACGTGATCCTGGAGCTCGGTGATGAGCGCGTCGGACGGGCTGTAGCCGTCGCGCAGCACGATCACCGCACGGACCACCGCGCCGCGCTCCTGATCGGGCGCGGCCACCACCGCCGCCTCGGCCACCGCGCCGTGGGAGACCAGGGCGGACTCCACCTCGAAGGGGCCGATGCGGTAGCCCGCCGAGATGATCACGTCGTCAGTCCGGCCCTCGAAGAACAGGTAGCCGTCCTCGTCAGCGGTGACGCGATCGCCCGTCCGCCACGGCTGGTCTTCGGGTGACGGCGGGCCGCCGAGGGTGGCCACGAAGAAGGTGGGATCCGTCCGGGGGTCGGCGAGGACCAGTTCGCCGTCGTCGACCTCGAGGGCCACGCCCGGCAGGGGCCGGCCCATCGATCCGGGGCGGACGGTGCCCCCGGCGGGCACCCCGGTGAGCTGCCCCGTCTCGGTCTGCCCGTAGCCGTCGCGGATCTCGAGACCCATGGCCTCCTTGAAGGCGCGCAGCACCTCGGGGTTGAGCGCCTCTCCGGCCGCCACCAGGCCGTGCAGCGATGGGACCGGGTGCAGCTCCACCCGCTTGGCGATGACGCGGTACTCGGTGGGGGCCATGCACAGCACGGCGACGTTCTCGGCGGCGAGGATCTCGAGCCGCTGGGCGGGATCGAAGCGGGCGTCGTGCAACAGCGCGGCGGCGCCGGTGAGCCACGGCGCGATGAACACGTTGCGCGCGGACTTGGACCAACCGCTGGCCGCGGTGCACCACACCAGGTCACCGGCGCGGCCGCCGAGCCAGTGGGTGGCCTGCAGGCGCTGGCCCGGGAGGTAGCGCTGGCCGTGGACGATCCCCTTGGCCTCGCCCGTCGTCCCGCTGGTGAAGGTGATCAGGCACGGGTCGGTGGGATCCAGCTCGACCGCGGGTGCCGGCTGCGCCGAGAACACACTCTCATCGGGAATGAGAATGATTCTCGTTCGCGTCTCGTCCGGGGCCGCCGCCCCCAGCTCGGTCGCGTTGCGGGCGTCGGCCACGATCAGCTTGGGCTGCGCCGCCTCCAGGCGCTGGCGCAGATCCTTGGCCCGCAGCTGCTCGTTGCAGGGCAGCGCCACGGCGCCGATCCGGAAGCACGCCACCATGGTCAGCACCCACTCGGGCCGGTTGCCGATCAGGGTCATGACGACGTCCCCGCGCGTCACCCCCCGGGCCGCCAGCGTGCCGGCCAGGCGAGCGGACGCGTCGGCGACTTCTCCGAACGTCCACTCGCGGCGCTCCCCCTCACGGGTGATCTCGACCAGCGCGCGGTCCCCGGCGGGGGCGGCGTCGACGACATCGCGCGCGAAGTTCATCGGCGCCAGTCTGCCATTCCGGCCCCGGTGCCGGGCCGCCGGCGGCGGACTGGTACGGTGACGCGCATGGGTTTGATGACCGGGACGGGCCCGCTGAGCAAAGCTCCCGCCGGGCACTTCAACTTCGAGCCGCCTCCGCCGGGTCGCACGATCTATCTCGACCCCACGCCCAAGCGGGTCCGCGTCGAGGTCGGCGGCGAGGTCATCGCCGATAGCCGGCACGCGTTCATGCTGCACGAGTCCGGGCTGCAGCCGGTCTACTACTTCCCGACCGACGACGTGCGGACGGAGCTGATGACGGCGACGGATCGTCACACGCACTGCCCCAAGAAGGGCGATGCGTCGTACTACACGATCCAGGCCGGGGGCGAGACCGTGGAGAACGGAGCCTGGCACTACCCGGACCCGTTGCCTGACGCCGCCTTCATCAAGGGCCTGGTGGCCTTCTACTTTGACCGCATGGGCCGGTGGCTGGAGGAGGGCCAGGAGATCGTGGTCCATCCGCGCGACCCGTATCACCGCGTCGACGTGCTCAGCACCGATCGCCACATCCGGGTCCTGCTCGACGGCGAGGTGCTGGCCGACACCGACCAGGCGATGGCCCTGTTTGAGACCAACCTGCCCGCGCGCTGGTACATCCCGCGCGAGGACGTGCGAGCCGAGCTCGAGCCCTCGGGCACCGTCACGCGCTGCCCCTACAAGGGGACCGCCTCCTACTACTCGGTCAAGCCGGCCAACGGCGGGGACGGCAAGGACCTCATCTGGTACTACGACTCGCCCCTGGCCGAGGTGGGCCGCATCACCGGCCTGCTGTGCTTCTTCAACGAGAAGGTGGACATCGAGCTCGACGGCGAGCTGCAGGAGCGCCCCGAGTCACCCTGGAGCCACCGCGTGCGCCCCAACCCGCCCGCTCCGGCGGCCACTGTCGAGCACTAAACTCATAAGTTTACTTGTGTCGGCGGGCCGGGGCGATTGAGTGGGACGGGAGGGGACCGGGCGCGGGGGGCGCGGGGGGCCAACCACTCCAGAGCAAGGGTGCGGACCTGCGCGTGCGTTGACTCGACAGAGCACGCCGTGCCGTCGGACCGACGGTGTGCTCTGAAGTGTCAACATGGCATGCGTTTCAGAGCACGCCGGCCCCGTGAACCGACCGCGTGCTCTGTCGTGTCAAGATCCGCGACGCAGCGTGTCGTCGTCCCACCAGCGCTGAGCACGCGACATCACGTGCGTTGTGCAACACCCGCGCCTCGAGACGCGGCTGTTCATGTTTCGCCCGGTCGCGGGGCCGCGAGAACGCGGTGGGCAGTCTAGGCCCGGCGGTGCGCCCGGTGGTGGCGGGGCGGAGCGAGGATCCGGAACGTCACCCGCCGGATGCGGCTGATGTTGTTGAACAGGTCGGTGGCCTGCAGGAACGCCACGTAGCGGCCCGGGGCGGGCCGGAAATGACGTGAGCGGCCGCCGAAGGGCAGGTAGTTGTAGCCGATGTGGGCGCGCCACTTGGACCAGCCGGCGTAGCCGGAACGGTGCCCGTGGGCCACGTGCCAGATCTCGGCGTCGATGACCGACGGGTCGTCGAGCGCGAGGTTGAGCGTCGTTCCGGTCGCCGCGAAGCGCGGGCGCGACAGGGACAGCTGGGTGAGGGTGGGCCGGATGAGCAGCACGTTGAGCTTGGGGACCGGCTCGGGGTCGTCGAGCGGGTTGCCCGGAGTGTCTGAGACGACCACCTCGCCGTGCACCGAGGGGTGCAGCTTGCAGTGGAATTGATAGACGCCCGGCTGGCTGAAGCTCAGGCGATAGGTCGAGCCGAGCTTGTGATCGGGCAATGGGTTGCCGGGGTCGGAGTCGTCTTCGGTGTCGTTGGCCGAGATGCCGGTCACCGAGTGCATGGTGTCGGGGCCGACCCAGTACCACGTGACGTGCTGGTCGAGGTCGACGTGGACGACTGGCGTGGACCACTTGTAGTGGCCGATCGCCACCTTGGCGTCGGCGGCACGCGCCGGCCCGGCGAGGGCGGCGAGGATGGCGGTGGCAGCCGCCGCACACAGAGCGGCCATCCCGCTCAGGGTCACGGGCTGACGACGTACCAACCGTTCATGCCCATGTGCAGGTGCGAGAACACGTGGCAGTGGTAGAACCACCGCCCCGGATTGTCCTCCACGATGGAAAACGAGGTCACGTCGGCCGGCCCGAGCGTGTGGTTGTCGATGACCACGCCGGCCTCATCGAGCCAGCGGTGCCCGTGCAGGTGGAAGGCGTGGAAGTCGTTGTCGATGGCGAACACGTGCCAGTTGACGACGTCGCCGACCTTGGCCCGGAACGTCGGGGTGTTGCCGGCATAGGCGCGCCCGTTGATGCAGGAGAACTGCTGCTCGAGCCCCGTGGCCAGCGTCGTGAACGAGTGCAGGAAGACGAAGAACTCCTGGTTGGGCACGGGATCGGTGGGCTTGCGGATGATCAGCCCGCCGAACATGCCCTTGAACACGGGCAGGGGGTCCATGGGGCCGTGGTCGTGGTAGAGCCACGCGCCCTCGGTGCCCGCGCGCGCCTCCCAGACGTACTGGAAGCTGCGGCCGTTCTCCACGAAGCCGCCGGGCTCGGTGTACTTGCCCTTGTAGGCGCCGTCCATGTCGTGGGTGTAGAAGATCCCGTGCGGGTGCATGGTCACCGGCACGCCCGTCTCGTTGCGGAAGTTGATGACGATCGTGTCGCCCGTCTGCGCCTGGAGCAGCGGCCCGGGGATCTGCGGCGGGCCCAGGGGCTTGGCAAAGCCCGGGGTCCACGGTTGGTAGGCCATGGCGGTGAAGGTCTTCTTGCCCGGCACCTTCTTGTCCATCATCCCGTCGTGGTTGGTCGGGACGATGTTCCACTTGGTCTTGACCGCCTTGATCCAGTAGGTGTGGACCGCGGCGCCCGCGGCCGCCTTGGGTTTGGCGTCCGAGACGAACTGCGGCTCGATCGCCGCCTGCGTCTCGGCGCGCTCCTGGGCCTCGTAGTAGGCGGCCACTCGGGGCGGCACCGGCACGCCGCCCGCGAGTTGGTCGATGTTGACGTGCGAGTCGCTGGTCAGGCGATGTCCTGCCAGGGTGCAGAACAGGGTTCCGCCTGCGCTGGCGACGAACTGCCGTCGCCCGATAGGTGCGCTCACGATGGGCCCCCTTCGATCTCTAGTTCTTCACCGTCACCGTCATGTTCATGGTCAGCGGGTGAAGCTGGCACTGGAAGTGGTACGTCCCCGGCTTGGTGAAGATCCGCGCCCAGTGAACGCCGGCGCTGGCCTGGAAGGAGCTGAACTTGTGCTTGTTGATGCCCTTGGGGCCCTTGATCAGGGTCACCGTGTGGGTGTCGAAGTTCGCTTTGTTCCAGATCCAGTTGACCTGCTGGCCCTTCTTGATCGTCACCTTCGTCGGTGTGTAGAAGTCGTCCCTGACCTGGACGTTCTTGACCACCGGCTTCTTGGCCGTCGTCGTGCCGAGCGCGGTCGGGACCCCGACCGCGCCCACGGCGACACAGGCGACCAACGTCGTCAGCCCCTTGTGTTTCATCTGCCAACGACCCCCTTTTCTAACCTTCGAAGGGCTTGTAGCCCTTGCGCGCAGGATGCTTGTGGACGTGCCAGAACGTCTCCTGCTTCGTCGGCGGGTTGGACAGGACCACCGCCGCCAGCTTGCCGAACTGATCTGAGTTGCCCGTCGTGGTGCCCGTGCCCAGGCTGTTGGGGCACGTCGGGTAGATCTGCGACGCCGTGGCGCCTTGCTCGAGGTCCAACGTGACGTGGGCGCCGTTGTTCTGGAAGCAGGTGCCCTTGCCCGACCCGTCATTGAAGAAGTCGGAGCCGTTGGCGTCCTTGAACACGGCCCCCATCTTGTTGTCGATGATGTGGTTGCCGGTGTTCAGGGCCTTGCCGGTGGTGTTGGTCGGGTCAGAGAAGGACGCGACCCCCCACAGGAAGTTGCCGAAGATCGAGTTGTCCTTGACCGTCCAGTTCGTCGTGCCGAACAGGATCACACCCGCCCCGATCGGGTAGTTGGCCTCGTCGCTACCGACGCCGCTGGACACCGTCCTGACCGGCGAGCCGGCCCGGTAGTAGTCGAAATTGTTCCAGAAGATCTGGTTGTCCTCGATGACTCCCGTGTCGGCCGGCTGGTCGGGCTCGGAGACCAGCGTGTTGGGGACGACGCCCGCGCCGTTGTTGTAGAAGATCGAGTTGCGGATCGTCACGTACTTGGAGTTGGTGCCCGAGTACCCGAGGACGTTCTCGTAGCCGGTGTCGTGGTCCACCGAGGACCACACGGGGTGCTTCTGGAAGGGCGTGCCGCCGATGTAGAAGGCGGAGTCGCCGTTGCCATAGCCGACCGAGTCGGTCATCCGCCCGCCGACGCAGCGGAAGGCGAAGAGGCCGTAGGCGTGCTCGAAGGCGCCGACGAGGTTCTTGAACAGATAGTTGGTGCAGTGGTTGACGTAGAAGCCGTTGGCGGCGAAGTGCTCAGCCTTCATGT
Organism: Solirubrobacteraceae bacterium; assembly: GCA_035503355.1. Lineage (GTDB taxonomy): Bacteria > Actinomycetota > Thermoleophilia > Solirubrobacterales > Solirubrobacteraceae > Palsa-465. Next base: position 1,624 of record DATJTQ010000304.1, on the reverse strand, counting down.
TCTCGAGCACGATGTTGTTGACGGCGTCGCCCTCGATGCCGTTCTGCGCCGCGCCGCCCGGGCCCTTGGCGTTCTTGCCCTCGATGAGGACCTTGGCCGGGTTCTTGGTGGCACCGATGATGTGCAGCCCGTCGTGCTTGTGGCCGGACACGATCACGCCCTCGACGTACTTGCCGGGCTTGACCGAGATCGTGGCGTTCTTGCCGGAGGCGTTGACCGCCCCCTGGATGGTCGTGTAGCGGCAGCCGTGCTTGCAGACCACGAGGGTCGCGGGCTTGTGCTTGGCGGCAGGCTTGGCCTGGGCCACGACAGCCGTTGACAGGCAGCCGAGCGCCACCGCCCCGGCGATCGCCAGACGACGAATGCTGCAACTGATCATGAACTCCTCCTTGACGACGCGGTCTCCGCCCACCCGGCCGCGGGGGCGTCTCCGGCACGTTCACCAGATTCACACAGGGATCCGGCGAAGGTATCAAGCCCCACCAGCGCGGGTATTCTCGGCGGACCGACCGATACCCCGAGGAGCCCCGACACCCCCATGGCCACCACCACCGCCAGCGAGCTCACCGACGAACAGCGGGCCATCTGCGAGATGGTTCACCAGTTCGCCGACGAGCAGATCCTTCCCAACGCCGAGCACTACGACCACGAGGACGCCTTCCCCGAACCGATCGTGGAGCAGATGAAGGAGCTGGGGCTGTTCGGGGTCACGATCCCCGAGGAATACGGGGGCATGGGGCTGGACCTGACGACCTACGCGATGATCGTCGAGGAGCTCTCGCGCGGGTGGATCAGCATCTCGGGCATCGTCAACACCCACTTCATCGGCTCCTACCTGCTGATGAAGTTCGGGACCGAGGAGCAGAAGCAGCACTACCTGCCCAAGATGGCCACCGGCGAGATCCGCGCCGCCTTCAGCCTGTCTGAGCCCGAACTGGGCTCTGACGTGGCCGCCATCAAGACCGCGGCCAAGAAGTCCGACGACGGCGGCTATGAGATCAACGGCACCAAGATGTGGGTGACCAACGGCCTGCGCTCGGGCGTCGTCTTCGTCCTCGCGCGCACCGATCCGTCCGCCGAGCCCAAGCACCGCGGGCTGACCTGCTTCATCGCCGACAAGGAGCCCGGCGCCGCCGAGAACACCGGGGACTACGCCGGCCTCAACGTCCCGCCACAGATCAAGAAGATGGGCTACAAGGGCGTGGAGTCCACCGAGCTGGTCTTCGACGGCTACCAGCGCTCGGCCGATGACATCCTCGGCGGCGAGGAGGCGGGCCTCAACAAGGGCTTCGCCCAGATGATGGACGCCCTCGAGCTCGGGCGCGTCAACGTCGCCGCGCGCGGCGTCGGCCTCGCCCAGCGGGCGCTCGAGCTGGCGCTCAAGTACGCACAGGAGCGCCGGACCTTCGGCAAGCCGATCGCCGAGCACCAGGCCATCCAGTTCAAGCTGGCCGACATGGCCACCCAGGTGGAGGCGGCCCGCCTGCTCACCCGCCAGGCGGCGCGGATGAAGGACGCGGGCCAGCGCTCAGACATCGAGGCGGGCATGGCCAAGCTGTTCGCCTCCGAGACCGGGCGGATGTGCGCCGAGGAGTGCCTGCGCATCCACGGCGGCTACGGCTAC
>DATJTQ010000303.1:0-7902 GCA_035503355.1 Solirubrobacteraceae bacterium | reverse complement strand
GTTCCTCGCCCCGGAGGCGCGCCGGCTGGACGAGCTGCGGCTGCTGGCGATGATGGAGCGCATCGACGCCGACATGGCGCTCGGCCGTCACGCCGAGCTCATCCCCGAGCTCGAGGCGCTGGTCATGGCCGAACCGCTGCGCGAGCGGCTGCGCCAGCAGCAGATGCTGGCCCTGTACCGTGCCGACCGCCGCGCCGAGGCGCTGGAGGTCTATCGCGAGACCAGCCTGCTCCTACGCGAGGAGCTGGGCCTGGAGCCGGCGCGGGCGCTGCAGGACCTCGAGCGCATGGTGCTGCGACAGGACGAGGCGCTCAACCGCCCGTCGCCCGCCGTGCCTCCGGCCGCTCGAGAGACCGCGCCCCGCTCGCCGCGCCGGCCCGAGCCCGACCGGCTGGTATGTCCGTTCAAGGGACTGTCCTCGTTTGACACGGCAGACGCCGAGTACTTCTGCGGGCGTGATCGCCTCGTCTCCGAGCTGGTGGCGCGGGCGGCCGAGTCGACCCTGGTCGGGATCCTCGGCCCGTCGGGGATCGGCAAGTCCTCCCTGCTGCGTGCGGGGCTGCTCCCGGCGCTGAAGGGCGGCGCGCTGCCCGGCAGTGCCGCCTGGCGCCAGGTGCTCCTGCGTCCCGGAGCGCACCCATGCCATGAGCTTGACCGGGCGCTCGGGGCCGGCGGCCTGGACGAGACGCTGGCCCGGCTCGGGCCCAACCAGGGGCTTGTCATCGCCGTTGACCAGCTCGAGGAGGTGTTCACGCTGGGCGCGGGAGAGGCCGAGCGGGCGCGATTCCTGGACCGGCTGGCCGACGCGGCACGGGAGCCCGAGCGCCGCGTGCTGGTCCTGTGTGCGCTGCGCGCCGATTTCTACGGCCGGCTCGGTGCCCACCCGCGCTTTGCCGAGCTGCTCAGCCATAGTCACGCGCTGGTGGGGCCGATGGACCGTGAGGAGCTCACCGAGGCCATCGAGGCGCCCGCCATGCGAGCCGGGCTGTCGATCGAGCACACGCTCGTCGACGCGCTGGTGGCCGACGTGGTCGACGAGCCGGGTGGCCTGCCCCTGCTGTCGACCACGCTGCTGGAGCTGTGGCGGGCGCGTGACGGTCACACCCTGCGCTTCGACGCCTACCGGCGCAGCGGCGGCGTGCGCGGTGCCGTCGGGCGGCTGGCCGAGGCCGCCTACGCCGAGCTCAACGAGCCCGAGCAGCGAGCGGCGCGCAACGTCATGCTGCGACTGGTGGCCGGCGAGGACGGTGCCCTGACCCGGCGCCGGGTCCCGCTGGCCGAGCTGGCGCGCGTGGAGGATGCCGCCCGGGTGTTGTCGACGCTGGTCGACGCGCGCCTGATCACGGTGGGGGACGGCAGCGTCGAGGTCTCCCATGAAGCGCTGGTGCGTGAATGGCCTCGGTACCGGGCCTGGCTCGACGAGGACCAGATGGGCCGGCGCATCCACGCGCACCTGATCACCGCCGCCCGGGAGTGGGACCGGGCCGGGCGCGACCCCGGCGAGCTCTACCGCGGCGCACGTTTGGCCAACGCACTGGAATGGACGGCCCGCAACCGCGAGTGGCTCAACAGCACCGAGCGCGACTTCATCGACGCCAGTCGCCTCGACGAGCGGCGCGACGCCGATCGCCAACGGGCTCACCGGCGCCGCCTGCTCAACCTGGGGATCGCCGCCGGCGTGCTGCTGCTCCTCGCCGTGGGCGCCGCCGCGTTCGCGCTGGTCAAGCAGGACAGCGCCGATCACGCCGCCCGTGCCGCGGCCGCCGACGCGCGCGCGGCGCTGGGGCGCCAGCTGGGCACCGAGGCGGTCAGCGAGCCCAGCCTCGACCTCGCCATGCTTCTCGCCCGCGAGGCGGTGACGCTCAACCACTCTGAGCAGACCGAGGGCTCGCTGCTCACCACCCTGCTGCGCACGCCCGCGGTCATCCGGTCCTTCGCGCTGCCGGCGGGGTCGCCCGACCGGCTGGCCCTCAGCCCCGATGGGCGCACCCTGGCCGTCGGGGACGCCGACGCCGGAACCATCCGCTTCTATGACCCGGTCAGCCGCGCCGCGACGGCGCGGCCGCTGGTGGACTTCAGCGGCGATCAGGCTCCTGTCTACTCGGCCGACGGGACCCTGCTGGTCTATCCCACCGAACTTGCCGGCGGCCAGCAGCTCGCCGTCCGCGATGCTCAGACACTGGCACTCCGCCGTTCGCTGGCGTTCGACTCCGGCTTTGCCGGCGAGAGCACCGCGGACATTCCCAACGGCAGCGTCGCGGTCGATCCCGGCGACCAGTTCGTGCTCTACTCCTACTGGGCGCTGGACGCCGCCGGACGGCCCGCCGGCGCCTACCTGGACCGCTGGTCGCTGCCTCAGGGGCGGCTCAACGCCACCGTCCGGATCGGCACCGGTCCGCTGCTGGCGATGCGCCTGGCCGACGACGGCCGGGAGCTGGTGACCGTCTCCTCGCATGCCATCAGCGTCTACGACACCGTGTCGCTGCGCCGCCTGCGGGCCGTCGCGGTGTCCGGCGACACGGGCGCGCCGTCCGTCGCCGCGGTCAGCCCCGACGGCCGCACCGTCGTGCTGGGTGGCGCTGGGGGCGCCGTGTGGTTTGAGGACACCGCCACTGGAGCCATCCGCCAGGGCGCGGGCAGCCACCATGCGGCGGTGGCGGCGGCCTTCTTCGGGCCCACCGGCGAGACGGCCACCACCGTCGGCAACGACAACACCGTCATCGTCTGGGACACGCGCACCGCGACGCCGGTGCAGGATCTCAGCGGGCCCGCCGGCCAGGTGCAGAGCGCCGCGGCCAGCTCGGACGGGACCACGCTGTACACCTCCTCGCTGGACGGCGACGTCCTCGCCTGGGACCTCACCGGGACCCGGCAGTTCGGCCGCCGCGCCGGGCTCGGCGCCGGGCTGCACTGTTGCGGCGCTCAGGCGCCCGAGGTGCCGCCACTGGCCACCTCGCCCGGCGGCACGCGGTTCGCGGCGCGGATCGGTGCCTCGTCGGTCGGCATCTTCTCCACGCGCACCCTGGCGCGCCAGGCGACCTTCCGGGTCAGCGCCGCCGACGGGGTCACCGCGCTGGCGTGGTCACCGACGGCACCGGTGGTGGCGGTGGCCGGGCACTCCGGCTTCGTGCAACTGTGGAACGTCGGCGGCACGCCGCGCGTGGCGCAGACACTGCTCGGCCTGCACGCGGTCCTTGGCCGGCCCGAGGCCATCCAGGCGCTGGCCTTCTCGCCCGACGGCAGCCTCCTGGCGGCCAGCGATCGCAACGAGACGCACCCGACACCCGACCTGCCGGCGCTGCCCGCGGCGTTCCTGGCCACGTGGCGCACCACCACGGGGTCGCTGGTGGGCGCGCCGCAGGAGCTCGCCGTCGGCGCGGGCAGCGGCCGCTCTGACCAGCTCGCCTTCTCGCCCGACGGGACCCTGCTGGCCGCCGGGGTGCCCGACGGGCGCGTGCTGGTGCTCGACACGGCGACCGGCGCCACCACCCAGACCCTCAACCCGCCCAGCGGCGCCACCTCACTGGCCTTCGCGCCCAACGGCACCCTGGCCACCGGCACCGCCGCCGGGACGGTGGACATGTGGAACCCGGCGACCGGGCAGGCGCTGGCCCCGGCGCTGATCGCCGCCTCGGCGCCGATCACCAGCCTCGCCTTCGAGCCCGACGGCCAGCGCTTCGTCACCGCCGGCTACCAGGACGGCTCGGTCAAGCTGTGGTTCGCGTCCTCGCTGCAGCAGGAGGGCCCGCCGCTCGCCACCGACTCGGGCGCGGCGGCCACCGTGGCCTTCGCCGCGCATGGACAGGGCCTCCTGGACGTCCAGGACACCGGCCGCGGCTTCGTCTGGCCGACGGCGCTGTCTGACTGGGAGCGTCGCGCCTGCCAGGTGGCGGGCCGCAACTTCACGCGCGAGGAATGGGTGCGGCTGGTGGCGCAGCCGCGCTACGCGCCCGTCTGCTCCTGACCCGCTCGCGCGAGCACCCGGCCCCGCCGGTAGTCATCCTCTGGCGGTATGGCCGACCTGACCCGACGCGCTCCCGACGCCGGCTGGCTGGCGCGCGCCCCGTCCGGCGGGTTGGTGATCGGGGGGATCGCGTCGGTGCAGGTCGGCGGGGCGCTGGCGGTACACCTGTTCCGGTATGTCGGGCCCGGCGGCGCGGTGATGCTGCGCATGGTCACCGCGGCCATCGTCCTGCTGGCCATCTCGCCGCCGCGCCTGCGCGGCCGGGCCCTGAGCGGGCTCCCGGTGGCGGTGGTGTTCGGGCTGGTCCTCGCGGGGATGACGCTCAGCTTCTACAACGCGGCGCATCGCATCCCGCTGGGCATCGCGGTGGCCCTGGAGTTCGTCGGTCCGCTCACGGTGGCGGTGGCGGGCTCGCGCCGGGTGGTGGATCTCCTGTGGGTCGGCTTGGCGGTGGCCGGGATCGTCGCGCTCACGCGCGGCGGGGCGCAGCCGATCAGCGGGCTGGGGGTGTTCTTCGCGCTGCTGGCCGGCAGCCTGTGGGGGTGCTACATCCTGCTCAGCGCCCGCGTGGGACGGGCCTTTGAGCGTGGCGCCGGGTTGACCGTGGCGCTGTGCGTGGCCGCCGTGGTCACGCTGCCGATCGGCGTGGCCGCCGCCGGGTCGGCGCTGGTGGCGCCGCGGTCGCTGGCCCTGGGGGCGGCGGTCGGGCTGCTCTCCTCGGCGATCCCGTTCTCCTTCGAGATGGAGGCGCTGCGCCGGATCGCGGCGTCGCTGTTCGGGGTGCTGATGAGCCTCGAGCCCGCGGTCGCCGCGCTCACCGGCTTTCTCATCCTCGGTCAGCAGCTCAGCGCACGAGCGCTGATCGGGATCGCCCTCGTCGTGGCCGCCTCGGGGGGCGCGTCGATGCGGAGTCGGAGCGCGGCCACCGACATCTAGTCCGCGCGGGCCGGACGTGATGCCGGTTCGGGCCTCTCCAGTAGTGCATGGTGGAGTACCGGCGACCCCCCAGTTGGACGGATAGCAATAGTCAGGGCGTCGATATGGCGATACGCTGCGCCCGGCCACCACCGCAGTGGTACGCAGTCCAACGACTTGAGGAAGGAAGTGGATGGAAGCCACGTCCGTCAGTCGCCCCGTCAGTGAGGGCAGCGGTGCGCCGCGCCCGCAGCTCAAGAAGGGCGCAATTGGCTATGTCACCAACATCGTCGTCGGCGTCGCCTCGACCGCTCCGGCGTACAGCCTGGCCGCCACGGTTGGGTTCTTCGTACTCACCCAAGGCGTCGGTGTCCATTCGCCGGCGGTGATCATCGTCTCGTTCCTGCCGATGGTGGCCATCGCGTGGGCCTACAAGTACATGAACGAGGTGGATCCCGACTGCGGGACCTCGTTCTCCTGGACGGCCCGGGCCTTCGGTCCGAGCGTCGGCTGGGTGATCGGCTGGACGGTGCTGTTCTCCGACATCGTCGTCAACGCCAACCAGGCTCAGATCGCCGGCTCCTACGGCTTCCTGCTCTTTGGCCTGCACGGCGCGGCCAACAGCATCTTCGCCGTCACCCTCCTCGGCGTCATCTTCATCGTGCTGCTGACCTGGATCTGCTGGAAGGGCATCGAGCTCTCGGCGCGCACCCAGCAGCTGCTGCTGGGCTTCGAGTTCACCATCCTCGTCATCTTCGCCGTCGTGGCGCTGATCAAGGCCTACGGTGGCTCGCATCCCGAGTCGCTCCACGTGTCGGCCAGCTGGTTCAACCCGTTCGACATGTCGTTCGGCTCCCTGATCGAGGGCATGCTCCTGGGCGTGTTCCTCTACTGGGGCTGGGACACGAGCGTCTCGGTCAACGAGGAGAGCGAGAACTCGGCGTCGGGGCCGGGACGGGCAGCGGTGGTCTCGACGGTGATCCTCATCGGCATCTACCTGCTCGTCACCGTGGCGGCGCAGGCCTATGCCGGCCCGAAGTACCTGGCCAACAACCCCAACGACATCTTCGCCGGGGGCCTGGCCAAGAACGTGCTGGGCGGCCTGCACTTCCTGTTGACGATCTCCGTGCTGACCTCGGCGACGGCGGCCACGCAGACAACCATCCTCCCCGCCGCCCGCCAGGCGCTCTCGATGGCGCGGCGCGGCGCCATCCCAGACCGCTTCGCCGAGATCCACGAGCGCAACCTCATCCCGGGCAACGCGACCATCTGGGCCGGGGCGCTGTCGGTGGTGTGGTACGTCTTCATCGTCAACGTGTCGAGCAACGTGCTGGGTGACTGCGTTGCCGGACTGGGCTTCCTGGTGTGCATCTACTACGGCTTCACCGGCTTCGCCTGTAGCTGGTTCTACCGCCACGAGCTGACCAAGTCGCCGTACAACTTCTGGCGGCTCGGTGTGGTCCCGACGTTCGGCGGGCTCGTGCTCATGGGGATCCTCGTCCGCGGGGCGATCTTCTACGGGCACGAGGTCAACGACTACAGCCCACCCTTCCTGAAGCTGGGCGTGCCCGACTGGATCGGCATCCTGGGCCTCGGCAGCGGCATCATCCTGATGCTGGTCCAGAAGCGCCGCGCGCCCGGATTCTGGAAGCGCGAGAAGCGCCTGGTCTATGGCGACCCGATCGAGGTCGTCACGCCCGAGGCCGACTTCGCGCCCGCGGACTCGATGCTGTAAGGCACCGCCCGCGCCGGAACCTCGATGGCCACCACCCCGTCGTTCTGGCTCGACCAGCTCGGGTCGCGTCCCTCGCGGCCCAGGCTGGCGGCCGACCGTGACGCCGACGTCTGCATCATCGGCGGCGGCTTCACCGGCCTGTGGACGGCCTACGAGCTCAAGCGGGCCGATCCCAGCCTCGTCGTGGTGGTGCTGGAGGCCCATCAGGTGGGTTTCGGGGCATCCGGACGCAACGGCGGGTGGGTGCTGGGCAAGCTCTCGGGCACGGCCGACGCGTGGCGCGCGCGGGGCGGACCGGACGCTCCCCGCACGATGGTGCGCGCCATCCAGCAGACGGTGGAGGAGGTCGGAGCGGTCGTGGCGCTGGAGCACATCGACTGCGACTTCAAGCACGGCGGCACGGTGACGGTGGCTCAGTCAGAGACCCAGATGCAGCGGCTGCGCGAGACGGTGGAGGCCGAGCGCCGCGACCTCGGCGAGGACCTCGCCTGGGAGCTGCTCGACGCCGACGCGATCGGGGCACGGATCAACGTCGACGGAGCCCGCGGGGCGATGTTCACGCCGCACTGCGCCCGGGTGCAGCCGGCCCGGCTGGTGGACGGGCTGGCCGCCGCCGCCGAGCGGGCGGGGGCGACGATCCATGAGGACACCCGTGTCCGGACGGTCGAGCCGGGTCTGGCGGTGACCAAGGGCGCCAACGTCCGCGCCCGCTACATCCTGCGGGCCACCGAGGGCTACACGGCGGACATGGCGGGCGAGCACCGGGCCCTGCTGCCGATGAACAGCTCCATGATCGTCACCGAGCCGCTCCCCGCGGCGGAGTGGGAACGGATCGGCTGGGACGGCGCCGAGACGATGCTCGACGGCTCTCACCTCTACACCTACTCCCAGCACACCGCCGACGGGCGGATCGCCATCGGCGGGCGCGGGGTTCCCTACCGGTTCGGCTCGCGCACCGACCGCGAGGGACCTGTGCCCGACCGCACCATCCACGAGCTGCGGGCGCGGCTGATCTCGCTGTTCCCGTCGCTGGCGGGGGTGCGGGTCGAGCGGGCGTGGCACGGCGTCCTCGGGGTGTCGCGGGACTGGTGCCCGACCGTGGGGCTGGATCCGGTGACCGGGGTGGGCTACGCGGGTGGCTACGCCGGCGAGGGGGTGGCGGCCAGCAACCTCGCGGCGCGGACGCTGCGCGATCTCGTGCTGGGCCGCGAGACCGACCTGACGCGGCTGCCCTGGGTGGGCAACCCGCCGCGCAACTGGGAGCCCGAGCCGCTGCGCTTCGTCGGCG
>DATJTQ010000302.1:0-16435 GCA_035503355.1 Solirubrobacteraceae bacterium | reverse complement strand
AGCTGTTCGAGCGCGCGCTCGAGTATCCGCTCGAACTCGTGATCGAGCGTCTGCGCCTCGGGACCGAGATCCGGGGACTCCGGCAGCGAGGCGACCGGGTCAGCGCGCTCCGGATCCACATCGGCGGAGGGAGGCGGCCGGCGGGCGAGTTCTACGACGCCGAGGACTACCACCAGCGCTACTTCGAGAAGCACGGCGGCGCCGCCTGCGCCTCGACGGTTCGCTAGCCAACCACGAGATTTGAGAAAGGCAGCACATGAGCAACGTCATCACCCTCACCGCCGACAACTTCGAAGCCGAGGTCCTGGCCTCCGAGGTGCCCGTCGTGGTCGACTACTGGGCCGGCTGGTGCGGACCCTGCCGCATGCTCGGGCCCGTGATCGAGCAGATCGCGGATGACCGGGCCGGGACCGTCAAGGTCGGCAAGGTCAACGTCGACGAGGAGCCCGGACTGGCCGAGCGCGCCGGGGTGCGCGGCATCCCGTACGTCGTGCTCTACCGCGACGGTGAGGTCGCCGGTCAGGCGGTCGGCGCGCAGCCCAAGGCCGCGCTCGAGCGGGCGCTGGGGATCGACTCCCTGGCGCCGGCGCCGGCCGCGTAACGATTCGGCCCGCGGCCCGGCCGCGTAACGATTCGGCCTTCGGCCCGGCCGCGTAACGATTCGGCCGTCAGCCCTCCTCGAGCCCGTCGCTTTGGCTCGAGGGGGGCTTTCGTCTGTTCTGGAGACACTGGTCGAGGATCCGTTGCAGGCGGGTGGCTTCGCGGTCGTCGTCGGTGGTCAGGCGTGGTTCGGTGATGCGGATGGTGGGGGTGCCGTGGAGCAGGTTCTCGGCGTCGCGTTCACGGTCGTCCTCAAAGGCCTGGTGGTCCTTGTGGTACTCCCAGCCGTCGAGTTCGACGATGAGGTTGTGCTCGGGGAAGTAGGCGTCGGATTGCTTGCGGCGCAGGTTGTAGTTGATGACGGGGGTGGGGAGCCCGTGTTTCTTGATGAAGGCGAGGAAGAGGTCTTCGAGGTGTGAGGCGGTGGGGTTGATGCCGGGGAGGTCGAGGAAGGGGGTGAGGAGTTTGGCGCCGGGGTGACGGGGGTTGCGGGTGAGGACGTCGTCGAGGGCCGCGTGGCGGATGAGTTTCTCGCGGAGTTGGTGGTTGGCCAGGCGGGTGAGTTGCTTGTGGGTGAGGGCGGGGGCGAGGTCGAGGAGGGTCCGCGCCCGGGTGGTGGTGGGGATGCCGCGTTGGCGGGTGACGTCGCGTGGCTCTAACGACGGGCATCGGTGGGTGTGGATGTGGCGTGGGCGGCGGTCGCCCGTGGGGAGGGTGATCTCGGGGGGCGGCTGGTAATGGGGCAGGTACTCCCAGAGGTAGCCGGCTGAGGTGTGGCTGGCCGCCGCGGTGGGGCCGCCGGCCAGGACGGCGGCGGCGATGAGGGCCGGAGGGTCGTGGCGGGCCGGGGGGAGGGCGTAGACGCCGGGGTAGCGGCGGATGAGGGCGCCGGTGCGGATCCGCGCGGTGATGGCTCCCTGGCTGAGGCCGAGGTCGACCAGTTGGGCTCTGGAGATGTGGCCGGCTTGGCGTCCCGCGAGGGCGCGGATCATGTCCTCGCGGGGATCGTGGGATATAAGGGTTATGTGGTGGTTGTTATCTCCCATAGAGATAAGAGCCTCGAGCGGGACCATTTCCGCCCCCCCTTGACCTCGAAAGCGCCGTATTTGACACACCTTGGGCGCCGGCAGGCGGCGCACGCGGCGCCGCCTGCGCGGCGCACGCGGCGGGCGTGACCGCCGGCGCGTGAGGTCAGGCGCCCAGATAGGGCCCCAGCAGCTCACGGAGTTGCATGCGCCCACGGTGCAGGCGGCTCTTGAAGGCCGCCTCGCCCACCCCGACCACCTCGGCGGCGTCGTGGGTCGACAGACCTTCGATGTCGCGCAGCACCACGGCGGCGCGCCACTCGTCGGGCAGCTCCCCAAGCGCGGCGTCGAGCTGGCGCTCGAGCTCCCCGGCCAGCACCCGGGCCTCGGGTCCGGCTTCGGCCGGGGCGGGCACGCCGGCCACCGGGTCGGGCGCGTCGTCGTCGGGCCGGGCCGTGGCACGCGGCAGGGTGCGGCGGGCCAGGCGGCGCTGGGCCTCGTTGAAGGCGATCCGGTACAGCCACGTGGAGAAGCGGGCGCGCTGCTCGAAGCGCGGCAGGCCGCGCCAGGCGCGCAGGAAGACCTCCTGGGTCACCTCGTCGGCGTCGTTGGCGTCGAGGCCGAACCGCCGCAGCGCGCCGTAGACGCGGTCAGCGTGGAGCATGACCAGCTCGGCGAACGCGTCCTGGTCACCCGTGCGCGCACGCGCGATGAGCTCGGTCTCGGAGGCGGACCCAGGCTCAGAGGGGGAGCCGGGCTCAGAGGGGCCGTCAGTCACGGGGGCGGTTATACCGCCCCCGCAACGAAGGTCAGCTTCCGCCTAGGCGGCGGGCTCGGTCTCGTCGGCCGCGGCCGCGGCCGCCGGGCTCTCGTCGAGGGAGAGCGAGCAGGAGTTGATGCAGTAACGCTCGCCGGTGGAACCGGGGCCGTCGGAGAAGACGTGGCCCAGGTGGCCGTCACAGGCGGCGCAGGTCACCTCGATGCGGTGCATGCCGTAGCTCCAGTCGGCGCTCAGCTTGACGTTGGCGCGGTTGGCCGGCTCGGTGAAGCTGGGCCATCCGGTGCCGGAGTCGAACTTGGTGTCCGAGGAGAAGAGCTCGGAACCGCAGGCGGCACAGCGATAGGTGCCGTCACGCTTCTCGTTGACGTACTCGCCGGTGAAGGGGCGCTCGGTCGCCTTGTTGCGCAGCACCTCGTACTGCTCGGGTGAGAGCTGCTCGCGCCACTCGCTGTCGCTCTTCTCGACGGCGGGCGCGTGGTTCTGGGTGTGAGTGGTATCGGTCATGCCCAATCAGACCCGCTCACCACGCCAAACGATTCAGGATCGGGGCTCGTCCAGACGCGCTCGGACGGCCACCGCGATCCGGGTGGCATCGCCACTCGGCGGCCCCGACAGGCGGCCCAGGCCCTGCACGACCGCGCTCAGCTCAGCGAGCAGGCGCTCGCACTCCGGGCACTCCACGGTGTGGCGCTCCAGGCGCACCCGGCGGCCGTCGGGGAGCTGCCCGTCCAGATACTCGGACATCTGGGTGGGCGCCCAACCGTGATCGCGGCGAAATCGCACCCGGTATAAGAGCCTCATGGGACGTATGACCTCGGCACCGGGCAAAGAGGTTCGCACAGGAGCCGCCGCGCGTGCGCGTCGCGCCGCCACGCGTGCGGGCGGCGGCGCCGCTCCCGGGCTGCCGGCCGGCCCGAGCGCCCCTGCGCTGTGGCAGACGCTGGCCTGGATGAGCCGCCCGGGCGCCTTCCTGCATGGCGTGCACCGGCGCTTCGGGGATCCGACCACCATCCGCACCTACTGGACCGAGGAGCCCATGGTGCTGTTCAGCGGGCCCGATGCCGTGCGGGAGGTGTTCGCGCTGCCGGCCGAGGTCGCGCCCGCCGGCCAGAGCTGGGAGTTCCTGCGTCCGTTCGCTGGCCCGCACTCGATCCTCGTCATCGACGGCGAGGAGCACCTGCGCGAGCGCCGCCTCCTCCAGAAGCCGTTTCACGGCGAGCAGATGCGGGCGCTGGCCCCGATGATCGGCGAGCTGGCCCGCACGGAGTTCGCCACCTGGCGGGGCCCGGTCAACGCACTCGAGCGCATGCGCGCCCTCACCCTGGAGATCATGCTCCGCGTCGTGTTCGGCGCCCGCGACGAGCACGAGTTCGCCCAGCTGCACGCCGCGGTCGAGGGCGCCCTGGCCGGGGTGCGCTCCCTGCCCCGGGTGCTGGCCATGGCGGTGGTCATGAAGGACCTCGGCCCGTGGAGCCCGTGGGGCCGGTTCCGGATCGCCGTCGAGCGCTTTGACGCGCTGCTCTACGACCTCCTCGCCCAGCGTCGCGCCGAGCCCGACGCCGCCGCCGGCGCCTCGGTGCTCTCGCTCCTGCTCGACCAGCGCGACGAGGACGGCAATCCGCCGACTGACCAGCACCTGCGCGACCAGCTAGTGGCACTGCTCATGGGCGGCCACGACAGCTCGGCGGCGTCGCTGGCGTGGGCGTTTGAGCGCCTCGCCCGCACGCCCGCGGTTCACGCGCGCCTGCGCGAGGGCGAGCCCGCCTACGTCGAGGCCGTGGTCAAGGAGGTCCTGCGCGTGCGTCCCGCGCTGACCATCGCGCCGCGCCTGCTCCTGGAGCCCGTCCGGATCGCCGGTCACACCATCCCCGCCGGGGTCCAGGTGGCCGCCTGCCTGTGGCTGGCCATGCGCCGCGAGGATCTGTGGCCCGACGCGGGCGCGTTTCGCCCGGAGCGGTGGCTCGACGGCTCCGCGGCGAAACCGACCTCCTGGATCCCGTACGGCGGGGGCGTGCGCCGGTGCGCCGGCGCTCCCTTTGCCGAGATGGAGATGCGCGAGGTGCTACGTGCCGCCGCCGCGCTGAACTTCCGCCCGGCCCGCACCGCGCCCGAGCGCGCCCGTCGGAGCATGCTCGTCGTCGTGCCGGAGCGCGGAGGCGAGCTCGTGGTGGACTAGGAGGGGCGGGTCAGCGCCGCGGCGTCGCGCGCCTGGACCTCGTAGGGATTGTCCGCGTAGCCGAGGCGCAGGTAGGAGAGCGGCATCGCGACCGGGTGATGCTGCATCTGCCACACATGGCAGAGCTCGTGGCAGACGAGGTCCTCGTCGGTGGCCAGAGCCGGCGTGCGCAGGAGGATCAGGTTCCACATCGTGTAGCCGTCAAAGCGGCGAAACCACGGCAGCGAGAACAGCCACGGGACCGACACGAGCCACACGCGGCCGATCCGAACCGGCCGCGGGTAGAGCGACAACTGATCCAACCGTGCCTTGGCGGCGACCAGCACACCCGGGTCGAGGCGCCTCACGCGTCTAGAAGGGCCCGCCGCTCAGCGTCAGCGGGTGCGCCTCGTAGGCGCGGGCCAGGCGAAAGAAGAACCCGCCGTCGGTCTGGGCAGTGGTGGTGCCGGTGGCGCCGCCGCCGAAGAGCAGCCCCACGACCCCCGCGTTGCGGGTGGCGCGCAGATGAGCGCCGGACGGGTCATCCAGCCACCACTGCAGCCGGTTGTCCTGGTAGTGGGTCCAGGTGTTGTTGAGCTTGGTGTCGCCCAGGGGCAGCTGCCACAGCACCACGGGCGTGTGCGTCCGCTGGGTGAAGGCGGCCAGATAGGCGTCGTGGCGGCGGAAGTCCGCCGGGCCCCACCACGTCTTGGGGTTGTTCTCGACGTGCTGGTAGAAGCCGGCGTCGCGGTCGGTGACGTCGTTGAAGACGAGGTCGAAGTGGGCGTGCAGCGACCCATAGAAGGCGGCGGATCGGCGCCCCAGCGCCCGCATGTGCGCCAGCGACGGCTTGGAGTACGTGGGGTCCTCGCCGGTGCCCCACGTGCTCAGGTGCCAGGCCAGCGCGACGTGCGGCGCCAGGCGGTTGCGCAGCGCGATCAGCCGGTGCGCGAACGACCGGGCCAGCGCCACGGCATGGGCCTGTTCCAGGTAGCCCCACAGGTCGGGCTCGACGTGGATGACCACCAGGTGGTGACCGGCCGAGGCCGAAACCCGGCGCAGCAGCAGTGCGTAGTCTGCCCAGTAGGCGCGCATCGTCGCGGCGTTGCGGAGATTGGAGAGGTCCTTCTGCTGCTCGGAGGAGCCGGTCGCGGGCGAGGACTGCAGCAGCTGGTAGTAGGTGAAGACGGGGATCTCATGGGCGGCGATCGACTCGCGCACGTACATCGAGGCAAACGTTCCGTTGGGGTTCCACTCAGACCACCCGTGCGCGGTGTTGACCCCGCCCGAGAGGTACTGATAGCGCGCGTCCACGCGTCCGACCTGGGCGAGGTGCGCGGCGTCGCCCGGCGAGTCGCTGACGCCGAGCAGCAGGTGGTGGGGCCAGCCGAGGGGCAGCGCGGCCAGCGACACCAGCAGGGAGAGCACGCTGCGGCGCATCGCGTCCGAGCGTACCCGGGCCGCGGATCGCTGGATCATGCCCGAGCGGGCAGGAGAGCCTGCAGGTCTCCGATCACGTCGGCCTGGAGCGCATCCTTATCGGAGCGGTAGCGCTTGACGCGCGCGAAGCGCAGCGCGACGCCGCCGGGGTAGCGCGTCGAGGCCTGGACGCCGTCCAGCGCGATCTCCACCACCAGCTCGGGGCGCACCATCACCGCGATGCCGTGGCGCTCGGTCTCGCGGGCCAGCAGCGCGTCGGTCTGCCAGCGCAGGAGCTCGTCGGTGAGGCCCTTGAACGTCTTGCCCACCATCACGAACGTGCCCGTCTCGGGATCGCGGGCGCCGAGGTGAAGGTTCGACAGCCAGCCCTGACGGCGCCCGTGGCCCCATTCCGCGCCCAGCACCACCAGGTCATAGGTCTGCACCGGCTTGACCTTGCGCCACGCCTTGCCGCGCCGGCCGGCGGCGTACAGGGATGCGGTGTCCTTGACCACCACGCCCTCGTGGCCGGCGGCGATCGCGTCGTCGAGGATGCGCTGGGCGACCACCGGGTCGCTGGTGAAGACGCCGGGGATCCGCTGCGCCGGGGCGATCTGCTCCAGGCGGGCGATCCGCTCGCCCAGCGGCGTGTCCAGCAGGTCCTCACCGTCGACGTGCAGGACATCGAAGAGGAAGGTGACGATCCCCTCGGGCGGGGCGCCGCTGTCGATCTGGGACACCGTGTACTGAAACGGCGCCGGGCCGCCCGCGTCCATCCAGATGGCCTCGCCGTCCAGCACCGCCTGGTGCACGGGCAGCGCGCGGACGGCGGCAACGATCCCGGGCAGCGTGTCGGTGATCTCGTTGAGGTTGCGGGTGTAGATGCGCACCTCGTCGCCACGGCGGTGGATCTGGATGCGGATGCCATCGAGCTTGTACTCCACCGACGCCTCGGCAAAGCCGTCCAGAGCGGCGGTGACGTCGGCGCCCGTGGACGCGAGCATCGGCTGGATGGGCCGGAAGAGCTCAAAGCCCACCGCGCGCAGTCCCGCCTCGCCGCCGGTGATGGCGATCTGGGCCATCTCCGTGAGGTCGCCCGAGAGCATGAGCGCGCGGCGGGCGATCTCGCCCCGGACCCCGGCGGCCTTGGCCACCGCGTCGGCCATCAGCCCGGCCAGCGCACCCTGGCGCAGGCCGCCGGTGAGCAGGCCGACGAGAAAGCTCGCCTCCGGCTCGGTGGCCCGCGTGAACAGCCCCTCCAGCAGCTCGCGGCGGCGGGCGGCCGATCCGCTCCCGGTCTCGCCCTCGATCTCCGAGATCGCCCGGTCGACGTCGGCCACGGTGAGCGTCGCCTGCGCGGCCGCAACATGCTGGAGGTCCCGGATCGCGGCGTAGCCGATGCCGACGCGTCCCTGGCGCGGGACACCCGACAGGAAGCCCACGCAGATCGGGACCTCGTCGGGCGCCACCGCGCGCAGCAGCTCGGCGAGCGTGGCCACCTTGGCCGACCGCGAGCTCGTCGCGGCGACCGCCGCGGAAGCAGCGACGACATCGGCGAACAGGGTTGTGGTGCTGGTCATGGCGGTCACGGGCTGTTACCCCGGTGTGACGGTGCGCACCCGGGGTGTAACGGGCGGCTTACCGCAGGGTGCTTCTAGTGTGAAGGCAAGCATGATCTCCCTCGCCCGACAGCGTGTGCACGGCCATCTGTGGCCGATCCTTCAGACGGCCGTGGCCGCCGTGAGCGCCTGGTACATCGCGGTACTCGTCGGCGTCGAACACCGGCCCGCCTTTGCCGCCATCGCCGCGGTGGTGTCGCTGGGCGCCGCCTTCGGAGAGCGCCGCCAGCGCGCGGTGCAGCTCATCGGCGGGGTGATGCTCGGCATCATCCTGGCCGACCTGCTCATCCGCGCCATCGGTCACGGCCTGCCCCAGATCGGCCTGCTCGTCGTGCTGGCGATGCTGGCGGCGGTCATCCTGGGCGGCACCGAGCTGCTGGTCACCGAGGCGGCGGTATCGGCGATCCTCGTCTCGACGCTGTCCTCGACGCCCGAGGTCCGGTTGCTCGAGGTGCTCATCGGCGGTGGCGTGGCCCTGATCGTGCACACCCTCGTATTCCCGCCCGAGCCGGTGACCGGCGTCGCCCGCGCCACCAACGGCGTGTTCGGCGAGCTGGGCGTGGCGCTGCGCGATGCGGCGGCCGCGCTGGCCTCCGGTGATCCCCGTCTGGCCGAGGCGGCGGTGGGTGCGGCGGAGACGATTGAGCACCGTCTCGACGACCTGCGCCAGGCGGTGCTCGTCGGCGGCGACACGGCGCGCTGGGCGCCGCTGCGGCGCGGTTCGCGCTCCCAGATCGACCGCTACTCCCGCGTGGTCATCCACGCCGACCTGGCCACGCGGACGGTCCTGGTGCTGGTCCGCAACGTCCGTGTGTTCGTGCGCGGCACCACCACCGCCCATCCCGAGCTGGCCGACGCGGTCCGCGATCTCGGACTGGCGGCGTGGGAGCTGCCGCGCCAGTTCGACGAGCCGTGGCGCAGCGGAGACGTCCTGCGCCTGGCCCTCGGCGCCGCGGGCGTCGCCACCGCGGTGGCGGCCCGGGATCCGCGGCTGGCGGTCAACGAGATCGCCGGGCACGTGCGGTCGATCGCCATCGACATCGTGCGCGCCTCCGAGGCCGGCGAGACCGAGTCCAGCACGCTGGGCGAGGCGCCGACCGAGGAGCTGCTGGCCTCGCTGCCGCTGCCCGAGGTCGCCCCCGCCCCCGCCTGAGCCACCGCCCCGCGCTCAGAAGCGCGCGGTGGGTGAGCTGCGCGCCGTCGGCACGGCCGGCGCGGCCGGCGCGCCGGGCCCCGCCAGCATGGCGGCGATCTCGGCCGCGGGCATCGGGCGACTGAAGTGGTAGCCCTGCCCGTACTCGCAGCCGAGGTCGGTCAGCGCCTGGAGCTGATCAGTGTCCTCGATGCCCTCGGCGGTGACGCGCAGGCCGAGGCTGTGGGCGAGGCTGACGATGGAGCGCACGATCGTCTCTGACTCGGGCCGGTCGATCATGGTGTCCACGAAGGCGCGGTCGATCTTGAGGGTGTGGCCGGGGAAGTCGTGGAGCACGGTGAGCGACGAGTACCCGGTGCCGAAGTCGTCGAGCTCGACGGTGACGCCGAGATCGAGCAGCTCCTGCAGCACCGTGCTCACCACCTGCGGGTTCTCGATCAGCGTGCTCTCGGTGATCTCGAGGACGAGATTCTCGGGCTCGAGGCCGGAGTCGGCCAGCGCGGCACGGACATGCTCGACGAGCCCGCTGTCCATGATCTGGCGGACCGAGACGTTGACGCTCACGGTGACCTCGGGGGCCACCAACCCCTCCCGGCGCCACTCGCTCAGCGTCCGGCAGGCGTCGCGGAGCACCAGGCGGCCGAGCGGCCCGATGAGCCCGGACTCCTCGGCCACCGGGATGAACTGGGCCGGCGGGATGTCGTGCTCGCCGGCGGGCCAGCGGGCCAGGGCCTCGAGGCCGTGGATGGCCCCGCTGCCGAGGTCGACGATGGGCTGAAAGAAGGTGCGCAGCCGGCGTTGCTCGATGGCCTGGCGCAGGTGCGTTTCGAGCGACATCCGATCCACGGCACGCTGGTGCATGCTGTGATCAAAGACCGCGCAGCGGCCGCCGCCGTGGCCCTTGGCGTCGTACATGGCGATGTCGGCGTTGCGCAACAGCACCTCGGGGGCGACGGTCCCGTCGAGGTTGTGGGCGATGCCGACGCTGCCCACGATCTGCAGCGCCCGGTGCTCGAAGGCGACGGGCTCGGCGATCGCCTGACACAGGCGCGTCCCGATCTCCAGCGCCTGGGCGGCCGAGCTGACGCCGTCGAGCACGACCGCGAACTCGTCTCCGCCGAGGCGGGCCAGGCTGTCGCTGGGGCGCAGCACCCGCTCCATGCGCCGCGCCAGCTCGATGAGCAGGCGGTCACCGGCGGCGTGGTTGACGCTGTCGTTGATCAGCTTGAACCGGTCCAGGTCGATGTAGAGCACCGCGCAGCCGGCGCGCGGGTCGCGCTCGGCGTGGTGCACGCTCTGGGTGATGCGGTCCATCAGCAGCGTCCGGTTGGGCAGGCCGGTGAGGCCGTCGTGCAGCGCGTCGTGGATGAGGCGCTCCTCGGCGGTGCGCCGCTCGGTGATGTCCGACAGCGAGCCGGTGATGCGGATGGGCGTGCCGGCGGCGTTGGAGGTGCAGAGGCCGCGGCACAGCACCCACCGCCAGCTGCCGTCGCCATGACGGATGCGGTGCTCGTTCTCGAAGTGCGGGCTCTCCCCGGCGGCGCTGGCGTCGATCTCGCGGCGCAGACGGTCCAGGTCGTCGGGGTGCACGAGCTCAAACCACGCCGACATCTGGTCACCCACGAGGTCCTCGTAGCCCAACAGCGTCTTCCAGCGCTCGGAGAAGTGCACGCGCTGCGCGATCAGATCCCAGTCCCAGATCCCGTCGTTGGTGGCGCGCACGGCCACGGCGTAGCGCTCTTCGCTGCGCCGCAGGTCGACCATCGCCTGGTGCTGGCGGACCGCGTAGCGGATGGTGCGCTCCAGGCTGGGCGCGTCGATCGTCCCCTTGACGAGATAGTCGGTGACGCCGAGCGCCGTGGCCTCCATGTCGACCGCGTAGTCGTCCTGACCGGTGAGCAGGATGACCGGCGCCGGTGGGTCGGTGCCCCAGGCGTTGCGCACCAGGTCAAGGCCGGTGTGCTCGCCCAGCCGGTAGTCCACCAGGTACAGGTCGTGGCGGGTGAGCCGCACCACGTCGAGCGCCGCGGCATAGCTCTGCTCCCATTCGAGATCGAAGCGGGTGCGGCCGTTGGCCAGCAGCATGCTCTGGGTGAGCACGAAGTCGTCCTCGTCGTCCTCCACCAGCAGGACGCGCAGCGGCTCAGCGGCGCTCATCGCCGCTCTCCTGCGGCAGCTCGACCAGGTCAAACCAGTAACAGGCCAGCCGTTGCATCGCGCTGGCCAGCTCCTCGAAGGTGACCGGCTTGGACACGAACGAGTTCACCCCGAGGTCGTAGGTCCGCACGATGTCCTCCTCGGCGCGGGAGGTGGTGAGGACCACCACCGGGATGCGGCGCAGGTCGGGATCGGTCTTGATCTCGCTGAGCGCCTCGCGGCCGTCCTTCTTGGGCATGTTGAGGTCCAGCAGGATGAGGCCCGGGCGCGGCGCGGGGAGCCCGCCGTCGGCGTAGGCGCCCTGGCCGCGCAGGTAGTGCATGAGGTCCTCGCCGTCGACCACGAAGCGCAGGTCGTTGATGAGCCGGCTCTGCTTCAGGGCGTCGGCGGTGAGGACGCGGTCATCCTCGTCGTCGTCGGCCATGAGGATGGTGATGGAGCGACGCTCAGACATGGGCGATCTCCTCCGCGATGGCCTCGGGGAAGAGGAGGTCAGGGGTCTCGGTCGCGGTCGGCTCGGGCTGGCTCAGGGGCAGGCGGACCGTGAAGCTCGCGCCGCCGCCGACCTCCGAGGTGGCGGTGATCGTCCCGTGATGGCGCTCGACGATCTTGCGACACAGGGCCAACCCGATCCCGGTCCCGGCATAGGCGCGCGCTCCGTGCAGCCGCTCGAAGGCGCGGAAGATGCGCGTGGCGTACTGCTCATCGAAGCCGATCCCGTTGTCGGTGACCGTCAGCTGGGCGATGTGGTCAGCGACGTGGGCCTCGACGCGCACCTCGGGCACCACGTCGGGGCGGCGGAACTTCAGCGCGTTGCCGAGCAGGTTCTGAAACAGCTGGCGCATCTGCAGCGGGTCAGCCTCCACCGTCGGCATGAGGCCCACGGTGATGCGCGCGCCGGCCTCCTCCGTGCTCACCTCCAGGTCCACCAGCACCTGTGAGATGACGTGCCCGAGGTTGACCGCGGCGAAGGGATGCCCCTGGGTGGAGACGCGCGAGAAGACGAGCAGGTCATCGATGAGATTGCGCATCCGCCCGGCGGCGTCGGACATGCGCCGCAGGAAGTCGCGGCCCTGCTCGGAGAGGTTCTCGCTCTCCTTGGCGTTGAGCTGGGCAGCGAAGGTCTGCACCTTGCGCAGCGGCTCCTGCAGGTCGTGGGAGGCGATCGACGCGAACTGCTCAAGCTCGGCGTTGGAGCGCGAGAGCTCTGCGGCGTGGCGCAACAGCTCGTTGGTGCTCTGCAGCCGGCTGTTGCTCGTCGCCAGCTCCGCGTTGGCCCGCGACAGCGCCGCGCCGCTGGCGAGCAGGCGGCGCAGGAGAACGAGGAAGCCGAGCGCCATCAGGCCGAAGGCGATGTAGATGGCCCACGGCAGCCACTTGCGTGCGCCGGTGGCCGAGCTGAACAGGGAGGCCTGCGTGGTGGTGAGCACGACCCGCCAGGTGCTGCCCGGGATCGCCGCCGAGACGAAGTAGCCGCCGTGACCGTAGGCGCCACCGGCCGCACGGGCCAGACGGGCGCCGGGCAGCTGCGTGGTGACGGCGCCCGCCGCGGCAGCGGCGGGAGCGGCGTCGGCGATCACCTGGCCGTGGCTATCCAGGACGTAGGCGGCGCCGGCCGAGTGGGGCACGCGCTGCAGGTAGGTGTCCAGGAACGGGCCCAGCAGCGTGGTCGGGAGGCCGCCGATGACGATGCGCGGCCCCGATGAGGTCTGCACGGGGACGATGAGGTCCACCACGCCGGCGGGATTGTCGCTCCCGCCGATGATGTCTGACAGTGACACCGGCGCACCGCCACGCACCTGGGCGTAGGCCTGCGACGACAGTGCCTGTGTCAGGTCGGTGTCAGTTAATGAGTGCGAGCGCGCCAGCATCCTGCCGGTGCGATCCAGGATGGCGGCGAAGGCCAGGTGACCCTGCGCCACCGCCTGATCCAGCACTCGGCCCGACACGGTGGGCGCGGTGTAGACCGACGTGGCCGACGTCGAGGTCGCCACCGACGAGATCTCCGCCTGGATCAGGGCTGAGACCACCTGCGCCCGGTCGCCAAAGCGCGACGTCAGCGTCTCGCGCGCCCGCGTCTGGGTCGCGTTCAGCGACACGCCCAGCACCACCAGTGCCGTGGCGACGACGAGCGCGGCCGCGCCGATCACCGCATTGGCACGGTGTCCTCCCAGGCCCAACAACCTCTGCATTGACATACGCCGACGCTCTCCCTGTCGGTCAGCGGTCCCTTTTCCGGGCCATTATGCGCGGAAGTGGTGTGTCCTTATGCGTCTGTGGACAAATGTTGCAGCGGGGTGGCCAGTGCGATCTGGACGCGCACCGTCAGGCCTGGAGGGGAACGACCGAGGTGACCCGGTTCGGCGTCACGGCGACCACTCTGACTAGGCGTTGTGGATGATGAGGTAGGCGCCGACGGCGACCAGCACGCCGGCCAGCAGGGAGCGCAGGCGGTCGGCGGGAACGGCGTTGGCGATGCGCCAGCCCAGCAGCGCGCCCGCCAGCAGGGGGATGCCGACCACGAGCACCAGCGGCCAGGCGATGGCGCCGCGCAGCGCGTAGCCGATGGTGCCCACGCCGGCGATGACGATCGATTGCGCCTGGGCAGCACCCAGCGCCGGCAGCATCGGCGCGCCGATCGAGATCAGCAGCGGGACGCTGAGCAACTGGCCCCCCAGCCCGAACAACCCGCTGACGACGGCGACCGCCAGCCCGAGCGGCACGACGACCGCCGCCGCTGGGATCGCCTCCGCGGCGGGCGCGGTGCCACGCGAGGTGCGCAGGCGGCGCTCGCGCACGACGAGGAGGACGCCGATCGCGGCCACCAGCACGCCGAGGAGGATGCCGAAGGCGCCGCCCGAGATGTGGGCGTTGACCAGGACCCCCAGCGGCGTGCCCACCACCGCGGCGGCGATGAGGACCGCCGCCATGCGCCGCATCTCGGGGCCGCGCAGCTGCCCGGAGCGGGCGAAGGCGCCCGTGCCCAGGGCGGCGCTGCCCACGTTGGTGGCGATGGCGGTGCCGCTGATCGCCGCGGGCGGCAGCCCCGAGAGCAGGAAGAGCCCGATCGTCACCAGAACGCCGCCAGGTCCGAGGGCGGTGGTCCCGATGCCCCCGGCGAAGCCGAAGAGGCCGAGGAGGACGAGCGTCCCGGCGGCGAGATGGTCCGCGCTGTGGGTGAGCCCGGCCGTGGCGAAGGCGATCACGTGCCGTGCGCACCTGGCATCGGGCGATCTTGCCAGACAGCGCGTGCGTCGCGTACGTGTGGCGGCGTGGCCGGCGTTGATCCTCCGGTGACCCTCTCGCGGTCAAGCGTGCCCATGAGCTGCCGACTACCCATCACATGACAAGTCGCGAGCTCATCATCCTGGCCGGCCTTGTCCTCGCGGCGTGGGGCCATCTGCTCCTGCACGAGCTGTACGGCGTGGCCACGGCGTGGATCCGCATGGACTCCAGGTTCCCGGCGACGTGGCGCTCCTCACCCCCGTTCGCGGGGGCGTGCCTGCTGGTCGTGGGCGCGGTCTGCGTGCTCATCCCCGCGCTGGGCTGAGTCGCGGCGCGACGCGCGCCTCCTAGCCTCAGTGCCATGACCCAGACCTCCTTTCTCGGCGACAAGCCGATCGGGCGGATCGGCTTCGGCGCCATGCAGCTCGCCGGGCCGGGCGTCTTCGGCCCGCCGCGCGACCCCGACGCCGCCCAGGCCGTCCTGCGCCGCGCCATCGAGCTCGGCGTTGACCACATCGACACCTCGCAGTACTACGGGCCCGACGTGGTCAACGACCTGATTCGCGAGACGCTGTATCCGTACCCCGAGAACCTCAAGCTGGTGACCAAGGTGGGCGCACGGCGCGACGATCAGGGCGCGTGGCTGCCGGCGCTCTCGCCGGCCGAGCTGCGCCAGGGCGTCGAGGACAACCTGCGCTCCCTGCGCGTGGAGCGCATGGATCTGGTCAACCTGCGCGTCGCCGACGCGCACGGCGGCCACGGCGAGCCGACTGAGGAGCAGGTCGCCACGATGAAGGAGCTCCAGCGCGAGGGCAAGCTCGATCTCATCGGTATCTCCAACGTCACCCTCGACGGGCTGCGCACGGCGGCCGAGCTGACCGAGCTCGGCGAGGTGCAGAACGCCTACAGCGTCATGGATCGGGTCAACGACCCGCTGGTGGAATTCTGCCGCGAGCGCGAGATCGCCTTCGTGCCCTTCTTCCCGCTGGGCTCGGCGTTCAGTGGGGGGCCGGCCAAGCTGGCCGCCGATCCCGCGGTGGCAGAGGTGGCGGCCAAGCACGGCGCCACGCCGTCGCAGGTGGCGCTGGCGTGGCTGCTGGCTCGCTACGACCGGATCCTGCTCATCCCCGGCACGACCTCGGTCGCGCACCTGGAGGAGAACATGGCCGCCGGCGATCTGGAGCTCGACGAAGACGATCTGGCCAGGCTGGAATCGGTGGAGCAGACGGGCCGCCCGATGCGCTGAGCGCTATTGCCTTTTGCCCTGCGCAGGAGTAAGATTTGACGTTCCTCGGGGGCAACCGAGATCCATATACCTCTTTCATGGAAGAAGGGGACCATGGCTCAGCATCACTCTCAGCCAGTCCAGTTTCAGATCAAGCTGGCGGCTGTCGTCGTGACAGCCGCTTTCGTCCAGGCGCCGGTCCGGTTCGCCGCCTACGCGCTGATGCTGCGACGATCGCGCCGCGCCTACCCGCAGTTGTTTGACGGGCATGCGGCGGCCGCTGCGGTCGCGGCCTGCCTGGATGAATACCAGCGCGAGTTGGCGGCCTGAGGGAGCCGGCCGGCGCGCGCAAGCCGCACACCCCGCCGCCGCGGTGGACGTCAGCCCGTTACGGGCGCGGCCACCGCGGCGGTGGATTCGCGCACCACGAGCTTGGTCGCCAGCTCCACGTGCAGCGCCTCAATGCGCTGGTTCTCGAGCAGGCGCACCAGCAGCGCCACTGCCATCCGACCCATCTCGGCCAGCGGCTGGCGGACGGTGGTCAGCGTGGGGGTGACGATCGAGGCCTCGAAGGTGTCGTCGAAGCCGACCACCGACAGGTCCTCGGGGATGCGGATCTCGCGCCGGCGCGCGGCCTGCATGGCGCCGATGGCGAGCATGTCGTTGAAGGCGAAGATCGCGGTCGGGGGATCGGGGAGCTCGAGCAGCTGGCCGGCGGCGCGCCCCCCGCCCTTGGCGTGGAAGTCGGACTCGACCTCGAGCTGGGGGTCGGGCATCACGCCGGCGGCGGCCAGCGCGCCGTGGTAGCCGCGCAGGCGCTCCTCGGTGGCAATCCAGCCGCGGGGACCGGTGATCGCGGCGATCCGGCGATGCCCCAGCGACAGCAGGTGCTCGACCGCCTCGCTCGCGCCCGACGAATGCGCCGCGCTGACCGTCGGGACGCGCGCGTCGGCCCGCTTGAGCGGGTCGACGATCACGAACCGGTAGCCGTGATCGAGCAGCGCCCCGAGCTCGTCGCTGGATTCCTCGGGGAGGATGAGCAGGGCTCCGTCGGTCGTGCCGTGCATGAGCCGCTC
>DATJTQ010000301.1:0-31294 GCA_035503355.1 Solirubrobacteraceae bacterium | reverse complement strand
TACTCCCTCAGTGCGGGCGCCGCGGTCATCGCCGCGGTGGTGGCGCTGGCCGTCGTCGGCTTCGTGCTGGGCGCCGCGCGGCCGCTCCTGCTGGCCACGCTCGATCCGGAGCTTGCCACGCTTCGGGGCGTCCCCGTGCGCGCCCTGGGCCTCGCTTTCCTGGCCGCGCTGGCGGTCGTCAGCGCCGAGAGCACTCAGGCGGTCGGCGCTCTGCTGCTGCTGGGGCTCATCGCCGCCCCCGGGGGCGCGGCGCGCGCGTTGACCGCCCGGCCCTACCGCGGCCTGGCCCTCTCGGGAGCGATCGCGGTGGGCTCGATGTGGGGTGGGCTGACCCTCAGCTACGTCATCGGCCAGCTGCCGGCGAGCACCGCGATCATCGGCCTCGCCGCAGGCACCTACGCCGCCGCCGGCCTCTGGGCCCGCCTCAGTTCCGGCCGCGGCTCAGCAGGGCCGCCGGCGGATACCCCGAGGTCCGGCGGGCATGCTCAGGCGGGAGTCGTGGCCTGAGCCGCCGCCGGTACCCCAGGTAGCGGGGAAGGAACTCCACCGCTGGCGACGAGGCGCACATTCGTCGCAGTCGCGGAGCGCCTGGAAGGAACGTCGGGAGGGACACGGCGCGGGGATGCCATGGTCAAACCCTCGGTCGCTTCGCATGAAATGGCGCCGGTGCGACATGACCGGAGCGTACGTTCCGGACCGTCAGCTCTTCGTAAGAGGATTCTGAGGATCCCCTGAAAATGAGCTGCTGCCCGAGCGCACCGCATCGGTCGGGCGCGGGCGCGTGGCGCGGCTCTCGCTCATGCGCGGCAGGGTCACCCGGACCTCCAGGCCGCCGACGGCCGGGGCGATGAGCGTCGCCTCGCCGTGGTGCGCCCGGGCGATCGACTGCACGATCGACAACCCCAGGCCGAACCCGCGCACGGAACGGTCCAGGCGGCGGAAGGGCTCCACGAGCTCGCGGACGCGCGCGGGGTCGATCGGCTCGCCCCCGTTGGCCACCACCAGCTCCACCTGATTGCCGACCGCCCGCGTCTGCACCTGCAGAAAGCCGCCCGCCACGTTGTGGTGGATCCCGTTGTCGACCAGGTTGGCGATGAGCCGCTCCAGCAGGCCCGGGTGCCCGACGGTCCACGCCGGCTCCAGGTCATCGCGGATCTCGATCTGGGCCTCCTCGGCGGGCGCCCACAGGTCGGTGATGCAGTCGGCGGCCAGCGCGGCGAGGTCAACGGGCTCCTCATGGCCGGTGGCCGCCTCGCTGCGCGCCAGCAACAGCAGGCTGGCGATGAGCCGCTCGCAGCGGTCGATGGTGTCGCGCACCGCCTCCCCCATCTCGCGCAGCTCGCCGGTGCTCGCGTCGGGATCGGCGAGGGCCACGTCGACCTCGGTGCGCATGATGGCCAGGGGCGTGCGCAGCTCATGCGACGCGTTGGCCACGAAGTGGCGCTGGCTGGCGAAGGCGCCATCGAGGCGGGCGAGCATGCCGTCGAAGGTGTCGGCGAGCTCGCGCAGCTCGTCGGCGGGACCGGGCAGGCTGATCCGCTCGCCGAGGTTCTCGCTGGAGACGCGGCGGGCGGTGGCCGTGATCTCGCGCAGCGGGGCCAGCGCACGGCCGGCCAGCAGCCACCCGATGACGACCGACAGCGCCGTCATGACCACGAGCGCGACCGCGTACTCGATGAGCAGGCGATGCAGCGCCCCGCCCAGGATCTGGTTCTGGACGGTGTGGATGAGCTTGCCGGTCTGCGAGTCGGGCGAGAAGCCGAACTGACCCCGCGTCGGGTGGATGCCCAGCCGGATGAGCTCGGCGCGGAGGCTGTGGTGCGTGCGCAGGTTGTTGCGCACGAACAGGTAGCCCACCGTGAGCAGCGCCGCCCCGGTGATGAGGAAGACCGTGCCGTAGAGCGCGGTCAGGCGCAGGCGGATCGTCGGCGCCGGGGTGCGGCGCCGGCGAGGAGAGCGGTCGAGCACGCGCCGGCCGCCCACCGTCATGCCATCCGGTACCCCACTCCGATCACGGTCTGCACCACCGGAGGCTCGCCCAGCTTGCGGCGCAGCGTCATGATCGTCATTCGCACCACGTTGGTGAACGGATCGGTGTGCTCGTCCCAAACGCGCTCCAGCAGCTGCTCTGCTGACACCGTAGCGCCGTCGGCTGCCATCAGCGCCTCCAGCACGGCGAACTCCTTGCGGGCGAGCTCGAGCTCCTTGCCTCCGCGGGTGATCCGCCGCCGGGCGGGATCGAGCTCCACGTCGCCGTGGCGCAGCACCGGCGGCCGGCTCGGCGCGGTGCGCCGGGCCAGGGCGTGGATGCGGGCGACCAGCTCGGCGAAGCGAAACGGCTTGGCCAGGTAGTCGTCGGCGCCGAGCGAGAGTCCCTCGATCACGTCCTCCAGCGCGCCGGCCGCGGTGAGCATGAGGATCCCGGTGTCGGGCCGCTCGTCGCGCACCGCGCGGCACACGTCGTCGCCGTGCACACCGGGGAGGTCACGATCGAGGACCAGGACGTCGTAGCGGACGACCCGCGACTTGACCAGCGCCTGCTCGCCGTCGGGGGCGAGATCCACCGCGAATCCCTGACGGCGCAGCCCGCGCGCGATCGCGTCAGCCAACCTCAGCTCGTCCTCTGCGATCAGTACGCGCACCAAATGAGCATGACGCGCGCGCAGTAAGAACTCCATAAGTCACCGTTAGGGATTGGCTCACAGAACGATTGGCGACCCCGCCGAGCGGTTAGATATACGGCGACGTTCAGCATTACATCGAATGACGTCACAACAAATCATGCTATCGTAGGAGAGAGATGGCAACGCCACCGAACATCGCCGAACGCGGCATGGCCGTCGGGTTGCGGGCGCTCAATCGCGTCGCCTCGTCGGGAGCCATCGACCGGCTCGGCCTCAGAGATCCCGTCACCAACCTCATCCACGGCGCCACCAAGACCGGCGCTCGCACGGCGGCCACCGCCGGGCGCACCTTCGCCGCCGCGCAGCGCCTGTCGCGCCCGGCGCGCCAGCCCAAGGCCCGCCGCTCGGACCTGTTTGACCTCACGCCCGACGACGAGCAGATCATGCTGCGCGACTCGGTCCGCGAGTTCGGCGCCGAGCGCCTGCGCCCTGCCGCGCTGGAGGCCGACGCCGCCTGCGCCGCTCCGGCCGAGCTGCTGAGCCAGGCCAACGAGCTGGGGCTGACGATGGTCGGTGTCCCCGAGGAGCTGGGCGGCGCCGTCGAGCAGCGCTCGGCCACCACCACGGTCCTGATGAGCGAGGCCCTGGCGCAGGGTGACATGGGGATCGCCGCCGCCTGCCTGGCGCCGGCCGCCGTCTCCACCGCGATCAGCCTGTGGGGCGACGCCCAGCAGCAGGCGACCTACCTGCCCGAGTTCGTCGGCGAGGATGTCCCCGCCGCGGCACTGGCCCTGATGGAGGCCCAGCCGCTGTTTCACCCCTTCGAACTGCGCACCAGGGCGCGCGCGGCCGGCGGCGGCTACGTGCTCGACGGCATCAAGTCGCTCGTTCCCCGCGCCGCCGACGCCGAGGTCTTCGTGGTCGCCGCCGAGCTCGAGAACATCGGCCCCTCGCTGTTCATCGTCGAGTCCAAGAGCGACGGCCTCTCCGTCGAAGCCGAGCCCGGCATGGGCGTGCGCGCCGCCGCCACCGGCAGGCTCATCCTCGAGGACACCAAGCTGCCCGCCACGGCCCTGCTGGGCGGCGGCGAGGCCGAGGTCTACGAGGAGTGCCTGGCGCTGAGCCGCCTGGCCTGGTGCGCGCTGGCCGTCGGCACCGGACAGGCCGTGCTGGACTACGTCACCGCCTACGTCAAGGACCGCAAGGCCTTCGGCGAGCCCATCTCCAACCGCCAGGCCGTCGCCTTCGCGGTGGCCAACATCGCGATCGAGCTCGACGGGC
This sequence comes from Solirubrobacteraceae bacterium, assembly GCA_035503355.1. Lineage (GTDB taxonomy): Bacteria > Actinomycetota > Thermoleophilia > Solirubrobacterales > Solirubrobacteraceae > Palsa-465. The sequence continues at coordinate 27,389 of DATJTQ010000301.1, read as the reverse complement.
TGCGCCTGTGCACCTATCGCGCCGCCGCCCGCGTGGACCAGGGCCTGCCCTTCGCCCGCGAGGTCGCCCTCGCCCGCCGGCTGTGCGCCGACCGCGGCATGTTCATCGGCTCTGAGGGCGTCCAGCTGCTCGGCGGCCACGGCTTCGTCAAGGAGCACCCGGTCGAGCGGTGGTACCGCGATCTGCGCGCCGCCGGAATCATCGAAGGAGGCTTGCTCGTCTGATGCCGATCAACCTCGAGAACCCCAAGAAGTTCGGCCAGCTCGTCTCACAGGCCCACCAGGTCGCCGCCGAGATCCTGCGCCCCAACTCCCGCAAGTACGACACGCTCGAGCACGAGTACCCCAAGGAGCTCGACATGCTCGCGGCCGCGATCGACGGCCTCAACGAGGGCGGCGCCCTCGGTGGGGCGGGGGCGGGCGCAGTCGGCACCAACGGCTCGTCGGGCAACGGCGCCAAGAAGAAGGACGACGGAGGCAACCGCAACGGCTCCAACATGGCCAGCCTCCTCGGCCTGATCGAGATGTGCTGGGGCGATGTCGGCCTGCTGCTGGCTATGCCGCGCCAGGGGCTGGGCCAGGCCGCGATCGCCGCGGTGGCCAACGAGGAGCAGCTCAAGCGCTTCGGCGGCAAGTGGGCCGCCATGGCCATCACCGAGCCCGAGGCCGGGTCTGACTCGGCCGCCATCCGCACCACCGCGGTGCTCGACGAGAGCACCGGCGAGTACGTTCTCAACGGCGAGAAGATCTTCGTCACCTCCGGCGACCGCGCCGAGCTGATCGTGGTGTGGGCGACGCTTGACCGCAAGCAGGGCCGCGCCGCGATCAAGAGCTTTGTGGTGGAGCGCGACAACCCCGGGCTCAAGCTCGACCGGCTCGAGCACAAGCTGGGGATCCGCGCGTCCGACACCGCCAACTTCGTCCTCACCGACTGCCGCGTCCCCCAGGAGAGCCTCCTCGGCGACCCCGAGATCGCGCCCAAGGGCGGCTTCTCGGGGGTCATGCAGACCTTCGACAACACCCGGCCGCTGGTCGCCGGTATGGCCATCGGCGTGGCGCGGGCCTGTCTGGAGGACACCCGTGACCATCTCGAGAGCGCGGGCGTGCAGATCGACTACAACCTCCCGCCCCACCTGCAGAGCGCCGCCGCGGCGGAGTTCATCGCCATGGAGGCCGACTGGGAGGCGGCGCGGCTGCTCACCCTGCAGGCCGCGTGGATGGCAGACAACAAAAAGCCCAACTCGCTGCAGGCATCGATGGCCAAGGCCAAGGCGGGGCGGGTGGGTACCGAGATCGCCCTGCGTTGTGTGGCGCTGTGTGGCGCCACCGGGTTCGGCGAGGGCGAGCTGATGGAGAAGTGGGCCCGCGACGCCAAGATCCTCGACCTGTTCGAGGGCACCCAGCAGATCCAGCTGCTCATCATCGCCCGCCAGCTGCTGGGCAAGACCTCAGCTGAGCTCAAGTAGCGCCAGCAGGTCGCCGTGGACGCCGGCGCGGTCAAGGTCCCACCGGTCTCCGGTCACCCGCATCGGCTTGATCGCGGCGATCTGGAGCTTGGTGTCCTTGAGGCGGTCGCGGTCCATCTCCTTGACCGCGACGTGGTAGTCGCGGCCGTCAAGCTCGAGCGCCACCCGCTGCGCGGGCCAGTAGCAGTCGAGCTCCCAGCCCTCGACGTACACGTTGCGCTCCGGCTCCGGGATCTCGGGGTGCTCGCGCAACCATGCGTCGAAGGCCCGCTCGAGCTCTGACTTGCGGTCAGGGCGGGGGCGGTAGCGGGCCAGCGCCTCCTTGAGGCGGGCCAGTCCCGGCCACCGGGCGTAGCGCGTGAGCGCCGACTCGATCGCGTCGGGATCCAGCAATCGCTTGCGGGCGGCCTCGGTGATCAGGCGATCGAGCTCGGTGGGGGTCTCGCGCGGGGCGAGCTCGACGAGCATGCGCGGCACCGAGCTGTAGCGGAGGAGGCCGACGGTGCGGAGGTCCTGAGGTTCCGGGGGGTGGGCCGTGCGATGGGTGGTGAATCCCTTGCGTCGGCGCGCACGATTGCCGATCACGGTGACCTCGATGGCTCTGATGTTGAGCACTCTGAGGCCGTTGAGCGCGGCACAGGTCCGGTGGCTGAGGAAGGAGGCCGGTCCACATGAGAGCAGAGCAGCGATGAGCCGGCCCTTCGGCGTGACGTTGCCATGACCGACCGCCCACACGTCGGTGTAGAGCTCGTGGAGACCACCTGTGAGCTCGCGCCGCGTGATCTGCTCGTCATTGAAGCCCAGGGCGTGCAGCTGCGGTCGGCTCACCACCCCCTCCTGCCGAGCGGCACGCTGAGTCAGAACCTCGTGTTTTCCACGACCTTTTGACCCAGCGTCAGACACCTATCCAGCGTGACAGCAAAACTGTCACACGTGGGTGTCAGGTGTGCAACGTTTTCGGCAAAGCTAGGACCCGTCGTGAAGAGAGACGATGCCACCCAGGGTCCCGAGGTACTCCTCGCCGTCGCGGGCGATGGCGATCCCGGCGTAGTTGTTGTTGTAGTCGGTGCCGGTGCCGGCGAGCTGGCGGTAGACGGTGCGGCCGGTGCGGAAGTTCAGGGCCGTCCAGTACCACGGGTCCTCGCTGCCCGGACCCTTGGTGTAGGTGTAGACGAGGCCGGCGGCGAGCGAGAGCTTGGGGACGACGGTGGGCGCGGCGTCGGTGGTATTCGTCCACACGGTGTGACACCCCCGTCCATTGCGATTGAGGTCCACGCGCGCCAGGCCCGGAGTCGTCATGCCGCCGTTGGAGGTGACGGTCGGGCCGGTGTAGCCGTAGTTGTTCTCCACGATCATCGAGCGTCCGGCGGCGATGAGCGAGTTCTCGGTGTCGCTGGCGCCCCTGCTGAACACGGGCACCTGGCACACCAGCCGCCGTCCGTGGGGATGCACCGCCGTGCGGTAGACGACGACGTCCATCGGATCGGCGTTGTCGGTGATGTTCACGTAGCCGCCCTGCATCACCGTCGGCGTGGTGCCGGTGCCGGCGTCGACCTGCCCGGGCTTGGCCACCCCGCTGTTGGGATAGCGGACCGACCAGGTGATCTTGGGCACGCCGCCGCGCCCGGCGACGAAGCGGTAGAGCTTGACGTCTGAGGCGATGTAGACGCCACCGTGCTGGTCGGTGGCGAAGGAGTTCTCGATCTCCCCCACGCTGCCATGCCCGACGCGCACGACGTGGACCGCCCCGGTCGTCAGATTGAGGGTGCCGACCACGCCGTCGGTGCGGGCCACGAACCACAGCAGGCCATGCGAGTCGGGCAGCGCCGACGTGATCTGCTCTGACGAGGTGAGCACCCCGCTGAGGTCGTAGTCGCGCTCCTGGGCAAACCCCGAGGCCGTCTCGCCGATGACGAGGATGTGGCGGGTGGTGGTCGAGGTGACCACGCGGTTGCCGTTGTCCAGGTAGAAGTAGCCGCCGCCGGTGAAGTCCTGGAAGGGATTGGTGGGCAGGCTCTGGCGTGGCGGGAGGTCAAAGGTGGCCAGGGTGGCCAGCGTGTGGGGATCGAACATGTAGAGCTCGGGCCCGGCCAGGCCCACGCAGACCGAGACGATCCGGCCCTGCGCGTCGAAGGTGATCGAGCCGCAGTCGTGGTTGACCAGCGTCGAGGACACCACCGGCGACCGGCCCAGCGGCCCAGCCCACGTGTAGGCGTCGGTCTGCCAGGCGTCGTCGTGGATCTCCGAGCGGCCGTTGGGCGCCATGAAGCGGTTGCTCGGCGTCCTCGGGATCCCGGTGATCGGGTGCGGGGTGGCCGGCGCGCCGGTGAACACCGTGGCCGGGGGCACGTCCGGCGAGGGGATCGGCACCGCGGGCGCAGCGGGCAACGGCAGCGACGCCCGGGCCCCCGGGGCGATGGCAAGCAATCCCAAAAAAATCAGGAAAACGGCACGACGCACGGCGCGATCATACGCCCAGCGCCGCTGTCACAGGGCGTAGCGCAGAATCGCCGCCACGGGACCCCCGCCGGGGATGTCGCCGCCGCGGACGGCCAGGACCTGGGCGCCACTCAGCCACGCGCGCCGCGCGATCTCGTCGGTCACGTCGTGGACGTCACCCGCAGCAGCGGGCGCGAAGGTCACCGCCCCGCTGTCATCGTCGAGGGCGCCCGGGACGCTGGCATCGATGTCGACCAGCAGCGTCTGCACCGCGCCGAACGTCGCCGCACGCGCGACCTCGGCGACGTCGGCGAGCCCGCGCCCGTCGGCCGATCGCTGCCCGTAGCGCTCCTGGACTTCGGATAGGTGCGCTGCGTAGAGCTCGTCGAGGACGGCCCGGGCCTGCACGGCAAGCTCGGCATCGGAGAGCGCTTCCGGGTTGCCCGGGATGCCCTGCGCCAACAGATGGGGATAGGTGTTGACCGATCGGTAGATGCCGGCGATCGGCTCCGCCGCGGCGAGGATCAACGGGACCTCCAATCCGTTCAGCAGCGGACGGAGCGCCCGGTCGATCTGGCGGGTGTATTGGCCCATGCGGACCTTCTGGCCCTCCGACCCCTGGATGCGGCGGACCGGTGCGCGATCGGAGATCGACGCTTTGCCGGCGGCGCTGGCGATGTCGGAGGGCAGGTCGTCAATGGCGATGGGGGACGGATCGAGATCCGCCGTGACCTCGACCACCCGCACCGAGCCCTGCGCCAGGGCCAGCACGAAGGCGACATGCGGAAAGGTCAGCGTGCGCAACAGCGGTCGCAGGTGGAAGCGATCTGACACCTCGACGCCGCTGAGCAGCCGGTTGGGCAGCCGGAAGGTGACCAACCGCTCCGGCGCCACGAAGGCGGCCAGGCTCCGGGCCTGGTAGCGCCAGAACTCCTCGTCATCGTTGAGGTAGGCGATCTCCTCCTCGAAGTCCCGGATGGCCCTGGCTGCGGTGCCCGCCTCATGCAACTGCGAGGTGGCCTGCCCGGCCAGCGTCTTCAGCTCGATCCGCTCGGCCTCACCGTTGGAGGCAGGGTCAGCCGGGAGGTAGATCGATACGCTCGGCGACGCCCGGTGCTCGAGCAGGCGGTCGACCTCAGTCCGAGTGGGGATGTCGGTGGGCAGGATCACCGCGCCACCCGGCGATCATACGCTCGCCGCCTCGCGGCGCAAGACCTCCCAGGCATGGCGGACGTCGGCCTCGGTGGTGCTCATCTGGCCGACGGCCAGGCGCAGCACGTAGCGACCGCCCAGCGCGGCGTGCGACAGGAACAGCTCGCCGCTGGCGTTGACGCGCTCGAGCAACTCGCGGGAGCGCTCGTCGGAGCCCTCAAGGCGGAAGCAGACCAGGGAGAAGTGGCGTGGCGCACACAGCTCCCAGCCCGGCTCGGCCGCCACCCAGCTCTCGAACCGCTCAGCCAGCGCCACCCCGCGGCGGATGTGCTCCTGCAGGCCGCTGCGGCCGTAGCAGCGCAGGATCGCCCACAGCTTCAGTGAGCGAAAGCGCCGCCCCAGCGCCGGCCCGTACTCGCTGAGCGACAGGGCGTCCTCGGCGTCGGGCGTGCGCAGGAACTCGGGCACCAGGCTGAAGGCGGCACGCAGCTCCGCCGGACGGCTGGTCCACAGCAGCGAGCAGTCCATCGGCGTGAGCATCCACTTGTGCGGGTTGATGACCAGCGAGTCGGCACGCTCCACGCCGTCGAAGGCCCAGCGAAACTCGGGGCAGACCATGGCGCTGCCCGCGTAGGCGCCGTCGACGTGCAGCCACGTGCCCGCGGCCGCGCACGCGTCGGCGATGGCCGGCACCGGGTCCACCGAGGCGCTCGCGGTGGTGCCGACGGTGGCCACCACCAGGGCCGCCTCGCCGAGGTCACCCAGCTGGTCGACGCGCAGGCGGAACGCCTCGTCGGTGGCCACCTTGCGCAGCCTCATGCCGAGCATCCGCGCGCCCTTCTCCACTGCCGAGTGGGTGTGCTCGGAGCAGACCACCTCGTTGCGGCCGGTGGTCTCCCGGGCGGCGATCATCGCGGCCATCGTGCCCGTCGACGCGGTGTCCTCGATGTGGCCGTGCCACCCGTCGGGGAGGCCGAGCAGCGCGGCCGTCCAGTCCAGCACCACGGACTCGAGCTCGGTCGAAGCGGGAGCGGTGCGCCACAGGAACCCCACCGAGTTGAGCGTCGCGGCCAGCAGCTCGGCGAGGATGCCCGGCTCGGCGGCGCTGGTGGCGAAGTAGGCGAAGAAGCGGGGGTGCTGCCAGTGCGTGACGCCGGGGAGCAGGACCTCGTCGAGGTCCCGCAGGACGGCGGAGAAGGGCTCGGGGTCCTCGGGGGCGTGGGCCGGCAGCTGCGCGCGGATATCGCCCGGGGCCACCTGGGCCAGCACCGGCAGGTCGCCCACGCGGTCCAGATAGTCGGCGGCCCACTCCAGCGCGGCGCGGCCATCGGTGCGCAGGTCGGCCATCTTGCGCCGCTCGCCCACCTCGCGGGTCTCGTGCAGATCGGTCACGCGGCCGGCTCGTCAGAGACGGTGGCAAAGCCGATGCCGGCGGCGCGCAGCCGGTCGATGAGGGGCTGGCCCATGGCCACCGCGGGGGTGAGCTGCCCGGCGCGGTCGGGCAGATCGTCGTGGGCCAGGCACATCGCTGCCTCGGCCAGCATCTTGGACGTCTCGCCGTAACCCGGGTCGCCTCCGCTGACCTCCGTGACGACCCGCCGGCCGCCGCCGTCGCCGCGGAAACGGACGGTGAACCAGCTCTTCTCGCGCTGTTCGGCGCTCGGGCCGTCGCCGGGGTCCTTGAGCTTGAGCAGCAGGTTGCGCGTCGGCGGCAGCTGGGCCAGGGCCACCACGCTGCCCACCCCGGCCGCCAGGCCGGCCGCGGCCGGCAGATGCTTGGTCACGACGTAGTGGCCGTAGCTGAAATCGGGGCCGTAGCGATCCAGGGCACGAGCGGAGCGCAGGACGGTGACCGGGTCGATCGTCGGCGCGGGCAGGATCCAGCCGCCGGCAACGGTGTCGCGGTGCGGCAGGCCAGTGATGCCGTGGACGCGCCGCCCGTCGGGCTGGGCCTCGAGACGCTTGCGCTGGGCCGCGACCTGCCGGCCCTGGCGTAGCCGGGCCATGATGTGCACCGCCGAGTGCAGCGTGCCGCCCGAGAAGGTCCCCCCGGCCCGGACGAAGCCCTCGAGCCTGATCGGCACGTTTTCGGGCAGCTGACCGACCGAGTAGAAGGCGCCGAGGTCGTAGGGGATCGAGTCAAAGCCGCAGGAGTGCACGAGCTTGGCGCCGGTGCGCTGCGCCTGCGCGTGGTGGCGCAGCCACATGAGGTCGACGAACTCGGGCTCGCCGGTGAGGTCCACGTAGTGGGTCCCGGCGGCGGCGCACGCGGCCACCACCGGCTCCCCGTAGTGGATGTAGGGGCCGACGGTGGTGATGAGCACGCGGGTGGACTCCGCCAGGGCGCGCAGCGCGGCGGGATCACCGGTGTCGGCGACGATGACGCCGACATCGCCCGACAGCTTCTCGCGGACCGCGTCGAGCTTGGCGCGGCTGCGCCCCGCGATGGCCCACCGGCCGGCCGCGATGTCCGTCGCGGCGAGGTACTCGGCGGTCAGGGCCCCGGTGAAGCCGGTGGCGCCGAAGACGACGACGTCGTACTCGCGCTCAGCCATCATCGGGGTCCGCCGGGACCTCCTCGGCGAGCCGCATCGCTTCGCCCAGGTCAAGCCCGGCCCTGCCCGCCATCCACGCCGCCACCGGCGCCGCGATGCGCTGGGAGGAGTGGGCGGCCACGCCGGCCAGGTCCAGCACGGCTGTCAGTTCGTCCTTGGTGGGGGGTGGCAGGCCGATCTTCTCGGCATAGGCGGCCAGCCAGGTGTTCGCATCCATCAGCCGCGGAGCCTAGACGTTCTCCGGCTGACAAGATCCCGCGCGGCCTCACCTCACCACGACGAAAGGCAGTGCAGATGGCAATCCTCTCCGACAAGGTCGCGATCGTCACCGGATCAGCGCGCGGCATCGGCCGTGCCACCGCCGAGCTGTTCTCCGAGCAGGGCGCCAAGGTCCTCATCAACGACCTGGACGGCGACGTCGCCGAGCAGACCGCCTCGGAGATCGACGGCGACACGCTGGTCTTCGGCGGCGACCTGACCAAGCCGGGGGTGTGCGACCAGCTGGTGGAGAAGGTCGTCGACGAGTGGGGCAAGGTCGACATCCTCGTCAACAACGCCGGCTACACCATCGACGCGCCCATCCACAAGATGTCCGACGAGGCCTTCCAGCGGATGATCGACATCCACAGCGTCGTCCCCTTCCGCATGTGCCGCGCCGTGGCCCCCCACATGCGCGAGCCCGCCAAGAAGGAGCGCGAGCAGGGCGTCGAGGTGTTCCGCAAGATCGTCAACGTCTCCTCCATCAGCGGCACGATGGGCAACGCCGGCCAGGCCAACTACTCCTCGGGCAAGTCCGCCGTCATCGGTCTGACCAAGACGCTGGCCAAGGAGTGGGGTCAGTTCAAGATCAACGTCAACGCGGTGGCCTTCGGCTTCATCGAGACGCGCCTCACCGCCGTCAAGGAGGACTCCAACACGATGGAGATCGACGGCGAGAAGGTGCAGCTGGGGATTCCCGGCCAGATGCGCGAACTGGCCCCCAACCTGATCCCGCTCGGGCGCCCCGGCCAGCCCTTCGAAGCCGCGGGCGGCATCTTCCTGCTCTGCACGCCGTGGGCCAACTACATCACCGGTCAGGTGCTGGGCATCACCGGCGGCCAGTGGGGCGGGATGATCTCCTAGCGTCCCGTTCTGGGACACGAGCCGCGCGGCTGACGGCTACCGGCTCAGGCGCAGCGGCCTGGGCCGGACGACGCGGGGCCGTGCCCCCGTGGGGGTGTAGGTCACCGCCACCGCGAGGACCGGCCGCGCCCCGCGCCTGTGGAGCAGGGCGCGCCCGGCGGTGGTGGGCGCCACCAGCAGCGACAGCGGGCCGCTGCGACGGGCGCCCACGGTGGCCGTCCCGTAGGGGATGCGGTGGCGTGAGGCGCCGGCCGCGGTGTTCCAGGCCGTGGCCAGCACGCGCACCGCGCCCGGCCCGGGGAGCCTCAGTGCCAGCCGGGCGGCCCCCGCCGGCGTGGCGCTGAGCCGGACCACGGTGAAGCGGTTGGTGGTGGGCACGACGTGGTAGGTGACCGTCTCGCTGGTGGAGTTGCCCTGGGCGTTGGTGGCCGAGACGCTGAAGGTGTGCGCGCCCAGCCTGGCCGTGTTGATGGCGCGGCCCGCGGGGACGGTGCCGACGCACGAGGTCAACGCCGGCCCGGTGGTGGTGGCCAGGCACGAGTACCGGGCCGCCACCGTCTCTCCCAGCCAGTAGCTCGCGCCCTGGCGGGGGGCGGTGATGGTGACCGGGGGCAGCGAGCCCGCCGCGACCGCGGCGGTGTAGGTGGCGGTGGCCGTCGTGCTCAATCCGTCGGCGTCGGTGGCGGTGACGGTGACGGTGTGGGTCCCGAAGGCGTCGGGGAGCGCCGCGTGATCGGTGAGCGGCTGGGCGCCGACCGTCGCCTTGCACGACTGGATGGTGGAGCCCACCCCGGGGACGCAGGTGAAGTCGGCGGCGGGGATCGCTGACCATAGGTAGGCGGCGTTGTTGACCGGCGCGGCGATGACGATCTCAGGGGCACGCCCCACCACGGTGTAGCCGATCGTCGCGCGGCCGGTCTGTCCGTCGGCGCTGGTGGCGGTGACGGTGTACGTGTGCTGGCCCTCGGTGGAGGTATCCAGGGTGCCGGCCGGCGCCGACGCCCCGCCGGAGTCCGTGCACGAGCGCAGCCCCGGGCCCGCGGGGTCATCGGCGCAGGCAAAGCGGGTGGTCACCGACTGGCCGACCGTGTACAGCTGCCCGGATGCCGGAACCGAGATCTGCGCCGTCGGCGGGGCCAGGACGCGGACGGTGACCGTCTGGGGGGCCGAGACGCCGTCGGCGGAGGTGCCGCGATAGGCGAAGCTGTCGGTCCCGCTGAACCCCGCGTCGGGGGTGTAGAACACCGAGCCGTTCCCGTCGGTGTGCAGCGTCCCGTGGGCGGGCCGGTCCACCGAGAAGGCGATCGACGCGGCGTTCGGGTCAGCGCACGAGAGCGGCAGGCGCACGGGCGTGCCCTCGTTGGTGCTGGCGCCGACGTCGCTGCAGGTGGGCGGCGGGAAGACCGTGTACGTGGCGGTGGTGGGCGACGACGAGGTGCCGTCGGCGTCGGTGGCGGTCACGGTGAGGGTGTGCTGGCCCGGGGTGCTGGGCATGGGTGCGCCGTCGGTGACCGTCTGCGCGTCGGCCTGGGCCGAGCACGCCTGCAACGTCGATCCGGGGTCGCTGTGGCAGGTGAAGTCCGCCGCGGGGACGGCGTCGGCGTTGTAGGACTGTCCGTCGGCGGGCGCGGCGATGGTCACCGTGGGCGGTGCGTCGAAGGTCGCGGTGACCTGTGGCGTGTCGGTGGCCTGCGAGACCGTGCAGGTGGTGGCGGTGGCGGGGGCGCAGTCACCCGAGAACCCGCTGAAGCCGTCGCCGGCCGCCGGGACCGCGGTGAGGACGACGGTGGCGGAGGGGTCAAAGGACGCGCCGCACGTGCCAGGGCAGGTGATGCCCGTCGGGTCGGAGGTCACCGTTCCCGCGCCGGTTCCGGCCAGCGTGACCGTGAGCGACGAGGACGTCGTCGAGTCAGCACCGGCGCCCCCCGCGCCGAGTGCCAGCACCGTCACCCCCACGATCAGAGCGACGAGCAGGTACCGCCACCGCGGCCGGTGAGTCATCCAGGCACGCCCCACATGAAAATCAACCCTGACCGATGCGGCACGCTTGCGCGCCGGTCACCACGAGAAAGGGCGGTTGTGCGTCATTCGGGGGTGCCGCTGTCCAGCCGCGCGCGACGCTGCAGCTCATACATGTCCTCGCGGTTACGGATGTAGCGCGTGGCCGCCTCGTAGGGGGGGTCGTGGTCCCACGGGGTCGGCCGGCCCTGGCGCAGCGCCGCCGAGACGAGGAAGCGCTCGCGCTGGCTGGCCCGGACGCGCTCGCCGATCTCGGGCAGGTTCAGGCGGCGATCCAGTTCGCCGCGGAGGCGCGCGATGACCGCGGCGGACTCGGGTGCGGTGCTCAGGTCGTGCAGCTCGCGCGGGTCGGCCTCCAGGTCATAGAGCAGGTCGGGGTCCTCGAGGGACACGATCAGCTTGTGGGCGCCGGAGCGGATCATCGCCGAGGGGGCCTGCACGCCCTCGGCGTGGTACTCGGAGATGACCGGGTGATCCGGGGCCGCCTCGCCGCCCGACGCTGCCCCGGCCAGGCTCACGCCGTCGCCGGGCCCCGCGATGGCGTCGGCGGGGAGACCCGCCAGCTCCAGCACGGTGGGGGCGAAGTCGGCCAGCGACACCGGCTGGGTCACCCGGCGCGACCCCCCGGAACTGCCGGCCGCGCCCGGGCTGCGCACGATGAACGGCACCCGAGCGGACTGCTCCAGGAAGCTCATCTTGTACCAGAGCCCCCGCTCCCCCAGCATCTCTCCGTGGTCGGCGCAGAACAGGACCGTGGTGCTGTCCTCGAGCCCCGACTCGCGCAGCGCGCCCAGCACCTGCCCGATTCGCTCATCGAGGTAGCTGATGGCCGCGTAGTACCCGTGGCGCGCCCGCCGGACCTGCTCGGCGGTGAGCCCGGCCTGGTCCACCCGGCACATGGCGCGCAGCCGGCGGCTGTGGGGGTCGGCCTCCTCGAGACCGATCGCAGGCACCGCCGGGTCGTCGATCTCGTCGCGCCGGTAGCGCTCCCAGAACCGCTGCGGGATCTCCCACGGGTCGTGGGGATTGGTGAAGGAGACGAACAGGAAGTAGGGCTGCTCGGGGCGGTGGCGCGCGATCTCATAGAGCTTGCGCTGGGCCTGGAAGGCGACCTCGTCGTCGTAGTCGGTCTGCATGCTGGCGGCGCAGATCCCGGGGGCCAGCACGCTCTCCATCGTGTGGTACCAGGGCAGCGGGTCCGTCAGAGGCCGGCTCCAATCCGGGGTCCAGTCCACATCGGCGGGATAGATGTCGGTGGTCAGGCGCTCCTCGAAGCCGTGGAGCTGATCGGGCCCGACGAAGTGCATCTTGCCGCTCACCGCGGTGTGGTATCCGGCGGCGCGCAGCGCGTGGACCAGCGTCGGTGCGCCGGCGCGGAACTCGGCGGCGTTGTCGTAGACGCCCACACGCGAGGCGTAGCGGCCGGTCAGCATCGCCGCCCGGGCGGGCGCGCACAGCGGAAAGGCGGTGTAGGCCGACTCGAACACGGTGCCCGCCTCGGCCAGCGCTGAGAGGTTCGGCGCCTGGACCACCCGGTGGCCATAGGCGGGCAGCCAGCCGGCGGCGAGCTGGTCAGCCATGAGCACGAGGAAGGAGTCGGGGCGGCGCGCGGTCACGGGCCGGGGGAGGATAAGCATCCGTCCGGGCTCGTGGCGCAGCGACCCCGCTCGCCTCCGCCGCGCACCGAGCTAGCGTGAACTCGCGATGATCCACGAAGCGACCGCGGCCACCGCGCTGCGCGAGCGGGGGACGCGCCCGCTCGTCCTCGCCCACCGCGGCGCGTCCGACCAGGCCCCCCAGAACTCGCTGGCGGCGGTCAACCGGGCCATCGAACTGGGCTGCGACGGCATCGAGATCGACGTCCGCCGGACCGCGGACGGCCACCTGGTCGTGGTCCACGACAGCCAGGTGCGCCGCCGAGCCGTCCGTCGCCTCACTCACGAGGAGGTCAAGGCGCGCATGGCGCCCGGCCAGGCCCCGCTGCTCAGCGATCTCCTCGACGCCGCGGCGGGACGGCTGCTGGTGGACGTCGAGCTCAAGGAGGACGGCTACGTCGAGGAGGCGGTCGCGCTGGTCGCGCAGCACCTTCCGGCCGGCTCGTTCGTCATCACCTCCTTCCTGCCGACGGCGCTGGCGCAGGTCAAGCGCCACCGCGCCGAGATCCGTACCGGGCTGCTGGTCGCCCCGGGCGCGGCGCGCCAGGCACCGCGCCGCATGCGCGAGACGGGTGCCGATTTCCTGCTCCCCCACGTCACCCTGCTGCGCACCGGCATCGTCGAGTCAGCGGCGGAGGCAGGGCTGGCCAGCTGGGTGTGGACGGTCAACGACGGAGCCACCATGGAGGCCCTGGCCGACGACCCCCACGTAGCGGCGCTCATCACCGACGAACCGGCCCGGGCGGTCGCGACTTTCACATCCTGTTGACTTGGCCGACTGTCGGGAGTAGGTTGTCGACAAGGTGCCCGATCACACCGCCTGGGGCTTAGGGACCGTCGAGCGTCGCTCGACCACCGATCAGGTTCTGCACGAGCTGCGAGCCGCGATTCTCCAGGGCCGGATCAAGCCCACCGAGCAGCTGCCCGAGGTCGCGCTGGCCCAGGCCTTCGGCACCGGGCGCAGCGCCATCCGCGAGGCCATCCGCCACCTGGTGCAGGAGGGTCTGGTCATCACCGAGATCAACCGCGGCGCCCGCGTGCGCCCGGTCTCGACCCCGGACCTCATCGATGTCTACCGGGCGCGGACCGCCATCGAGGTGGCCGCCGTCAACGCGCTGCTGGAGCGCCCGGACGGGTTCGACGCCGCCCCGCTCACGGCAGCGCAGCAGCGCATCCGCGACCTGTGCTCCGACGGTGGCGATGCCACCCCGTCGCGCGAGGTGATCGGGGCCGACATCGACTTTCACCGGGTGATGGTGAGCCTGGCCGGCAGCCCGAGGCTCAGCCGCGCGCATGAGCCGCTGGCCGCCGAGTCCCAGATGCTGCTCAATTGGCACCCGGTGTACCCGATCTCCGACTACGTCGCCGATCATCAGAAGCTGCTCGAGGCCATCACGCGCCGCGACCCGGGGGCCCGGGACGTGGTGCGCGCCCACCTTGAACTGACCGTCGACCTCCTCACCGAGGAGGCGACCCGCTACGCCACGCGCCTGACCAGCGCGGAGAGCTTTGTCCATGCCGACGGCAACAGCCACAAAGAGGAGAGTCTGGGGTGACTGATCACGAGTTCTCGAACGAGGAGACACGCGACCGACTGACACGGCGTCAGGTGCTGCATGGCGCGCTGGCCGGTGGAGCGATGCTGTCCGCCGGCGGCCTGCTCGCCGCCTGCGGCGGCTCAAGCGGGTCGAGCGGCGGCGGAGGCGGAGGCGGCGGCACGGCCAAGTCCAGCCCGCCGTCCACCGGGACGATCAAGCCCGGCGGCAGCCTGAAGGTCGGGGCCACCGGCGGTGGCGCCAAGGACACCATCGACGCCCACCTCCCCACCGCCGACACCGACATCATGCGGTGCTGGAACCTGTACGAGCCGCTCGCGGTGCGCCCGCCGAGCTTCGGGCCGCTGGAGATGATGGTGGCCTCCTCGATCGAGGCCGAGCACGGCAAGGCCGACTCGTGGGTGGTCACCGTCCGCGACGGCATCGAGTTCCACAACGGCAAGACGGTCACGCCCGAGGACGTCATCTTCTCGCTCAACCGGATCATCGATCCCAAGGACCCGAAGGTCGGCGCCGCGTCGATCGGCTACATCGACATCAAGAACGTCAAGAAGATCTCCAAGAACCAGCTCCGGATCCCGTTGAAGTTCGCCAACGCGACGTTCCTGGACGACATCGGCCAGTACTTCAACGCGATCGTCCCCACCGACTACGACCCCAAGAACCCCGTCGGCACCGGGGCCTTCCAGTACGTGAGCTTCACGCCCGGCCAGCAGAGCGTGTTCAAGAAGTTCCCCAACTACTGGCAGAGCGGCCGGCCCTACGTCGACCAGGTCACGATCATCGACTTCACCGACGACACCGCGCGCGTCAACGCGCTGCTCGGCGGCCAGGTCGACGCGATCGACAACCTGCCCACGGGGCAGATCGCCCAGGTGCAGGGCAGCAGCACGCTCAAGGTGCTCATCTCCCACACCGGGCAGTGGCAGCCGTTCACCATGCGCGTCGATGTCGCCCCGTTCAGCGACGTCCGCGTGCGCCAGGCGATGCGGCTCATCGTCGACCGCCCGCAGATGGTCGAGCAGGTGCTGTCAGGCCAGGGCCGGATCGCCAACGACATGTACGCGCCGTTCGACCCCGGCTACCCGACCAACCTGCCCCAGCGCCACCAGGACCTCGAGCAGGCCAAGTCGCTGCTCAAGCAGGCCGGTCACTCCGGGCTCACCGTGCAGCTGACCACCGCTCCGGTGTTCCAGGGGGTGGTCCAGGCGGCCCAGGTGTTCGCCCAGCAGGCCACCGGCGCCGGCGTCAACGTCAAGCTCCAGAAGCTCGACACGGGAACGTTCTACGGGCCCAACTACCTGAAGTGGCCGTTCGCCCAGGACTTCTGGGCCACGCGCGAGTACCTGCCCCAGGTGGCGCAGGGCAGCCTGCCCAACTCGCCGTTCAACGAGACCCACTGGGCCGACCCGCAGTTCGAGAAGCTCATCCAGCAGGCGCGCGCCGAGCTGGACGAGACCAAGCGCAACGCGATCATCGGCCAGGCGATGACCATCGAGTACAACACCGGCGGTTACATCATCCCGTACTTCTCCAACCAGATCGACGCCTACAGCTCCAAGCTGGGCGGCTTCGTGGAGGCGAAGTCGGGCTTCCCGCTCGGCAACTACTGGTTCAAGAACGTGGGGTTCACCGCCTAGCCAACGAGATCGGGAGACAAGGCCATGACCAGGTTCCTGATACGACGGATCCTCCTGGGATTGCTGACGTTGCTGTTGGTCTCGATCGTCGTGTTCGCCGCGACCCAGGCGCTCCCGGGCAATGCCGCCCGGGCCATCCTGGGTCGCGACGCCACGCCGGCCCGGCTGGCGGCGCTGACGCAACAGCTCCACCTGAACCGATCGGTGTTCTCGCAGTACTTCCACTGGCTCGGGGGCATCGTCACCGGGAGCCTGGGGACCTCGGCGGCCACCGAGCAACCGGTGTCGTCGCTGATCGGCGGACGGATTGCCAACTCGGCCTTCCTGGTGTTCGTGTCGGCCATCATCGCCATCCCGCTGTCGATCTCGCTCGGGGTGTGGATGGCGGTGCGCCGCGACAAGCCCGCCGATCACATCCTGTCGACGAGCAGCCTGGCCCTGGCCGCGCTGCCCGATTTCGTCATCGGGATCGGGTTGGCGCTGCTGTTCGCCACCAACGTCTCCCACATCCTCCCGGCGGTGTCGCTGATCCCGCCGGGAGAGCACGCCTGGAACGTGCCCAAGGAGGTGATCCTCCCGGCGGCGACGCTGATCATCGCCGTCACCCCGTACATCAGCCGGATCATGCGGGCCTCGATGGTGGAGGTCCTGGAGAGTGACTACGTGACGATGGCGCGGCTCAAGGGCCTGCCCAACCGAACGGTGATCTGGCGCCACGCCGTCCCCAACGCGATCGTGCCGGCGATCCAGGTCTCGGCGCTCCAGCTCGCCTACATGGCGGGCGGGGTGGTGCTCGTCGAGTTCGTGTTCTCGTTCCCGGGGGTGGGCGCACAGCTGGTCGATTCGGTCGGCAACCGCGACATCCCCGTCGTCCAGGCCCTGGCCATCATCATCGCCGCGGTCTACGTCGTGGTGAACCTGCTGGCCGACCTGCTGACGATCCTGGTCACGCCGCGGCTGAGGACGGCGGGACGATGAGTACGCCCGCCATCACCGCCGACGAGGTCGCCGTCGCCGGGCCGGCCATCCGCCAACGCCAGTGGATGGTCCTCATCCGGGCCACCATGCACCAGTGGCGGGCCCGGATCGGGCTGGGCATCTTCCTGCTGATGGTGGCCATCGCCCTGTTTGGCCCGCTCATCGCCCCCCATTCGCCCGACGCGTTCGTCGGCGCTCCGAACAGCCCCGCCGGCAACGGCACGCTGTTCGGCACCGACAGCCTGGGCCGCGACGTGTGGAGCCGGTTCCTGCACGGCGGGCTCAGCGTGCTCGGCATGTCGCTGGGGGCGACCGTGATCGGCGTCGGGCTCGGCCTGGTGGTCGGCCTCACCGCCGCCTACATCGGCGGCATCACCGACGAGGTGCTGATGCGCATCTCCGACGTGTTCATGGCCTTCCCCCAGATCGTGCTCGCGCTGCTGCTGGTCACGGCGTTCGGTCCCAGCGTGCCCCTGATCATCCTCATCGTCGGCATCTCGACCGCGCCCCGGGTGGCCCGCGTCATCCGCGGCGCCGCGCTGCAGGTCGTGGAGCGCGACTTCGTCAAGGCGGCCGAGGCCGTCGGGGAGAAGCGCACCCGGATCCTGTTCGGCGAGCTGCTGCCCAACGTGACGAGCCCACTGCTGGTGGAGGTGGGGCTGCGCCTCACCTATTCGATCGGCCTCATCGCCGCGCTGAACTTCATTGGCGACGGGATCCAGCCGCCGGCCGCCGACTGGGGCGTGATGATCAACGAGAACCGGCTGGCGGTCAGCGTGCAACCGTGGGGCGTCGTCCTCCCCATCCTGGCCATCGCGCTGCTGACGATCGGGACCAACCTGCTGACCGACGGCTTCGCCCGCGCGGCGATCGGCATCGACCGAGGGGAGTGAGCATGGCGATTGCAGACCAACCATCCAACCCCGCCGCACCGACGCCGCCGCCCGAGGCGGTCCGCGTCCGCGACCTGAAGATCGATCTGGTCTCCAGCGGCGACGACATCGTCGAAGCCATCGCCATCGACGTCCGCGCCGGCGAGGTGCTGGGCCTGGTGGGCGAGTCGGGGTCGGGGAAGACCACGGTGGGCATGGCCCTCATGGGCTACTGCCGGCCCGGGGGCAGGGTCACCGGCGGGGAGATCCTCATCGACGGCCGGCCGCTGGCCGCGATGACCGCCGGCGAGCTGCGCCGCCTGCGGGGCGGGACGGTGTCCTACATCCCGCAAGATCCGGGAACGGCGCTGAACCCGGCCCTGCGGATCGGCACCCAGCTCTCGGAGATGCTGGAGGCGCACAAGTCCCAGACCAGCGCCGCTGATCAGAAGGCGCGTATCCGCGAGGCGCTCGACGAGGTGGCGCTGCCCAACGACGACGCATTCCTGCGCCGCTATTCCCACCAGCTGTCGGGAGGCCAGCAGCAGCGCGTGGCCATCGCCATGGCCTTCGCCTGCCGCCCGCACGTGATCGTGTGCGACGAGCCGACGACCGGCCTGGATGTCACCACGCAGGCGCGGGTGCTGGAGACGGTGCGCGACCTGTGCCGCACCCACAACGTGGCCGCCGTCTACGTGAGCCACGACCTGGCCGTGGTGGCGGAGCTCGCCGACAGCGTGGCGGTGATGTACGCGGGGCGGATCGTCGAGCGCGGCCCGCGCGACGCCATCTTCGCCACTCCGCGTCACCCTTACACCCGCAAGCTGTTGCGCGCCGTGCCCGACATGGAGGGCAAGCGGGCCGTCGTGGGCATCGCCGGTCACGCGCCGCTCCCGGGCAACCGGCCCAACGGCTGCTTCTTCGCGCCGCGGTGCGACCTGGCCATCGATCGCTGCCTCGAGGCGTTCCCCCTCCCCACCGAGTTCGAGAACGGCCACCTCGTGCACTGCTACCGCGCCGACGAGGCTCCGGCGGAGCTGCCCACCACCGGCGCCGAGCAGGCGGCGGCGCAGGCGGGCGAAGTGGTCCTCTCGGTGGAGGGGGTCAACGGCCATTACGGCTCGACCCACGTCCTGCACGACGTCACGCTGGAGGTCCGGCGCAACGAGTGCGTGGCCGTGGTGGGTGAGTCGGGCAGCGGCAAGACGACGCTCGCGCGGTGCATCTCCGGGCTGCACTCGCACTACACCGGTGACATCAAGCTCGGCGGCGACCGGCTGCCCGAGAGCGCCCGCCGGCGGACCACGCAGTCGCGCAAGCAAATCCAGTACGTGTTCCAGAACCCGTACGCATCGCTCAACCCGCGGCGCACGGTGGGCCAGACGATCGCCCGCCAGCTCCAGTTGTTCGGAGCCTCGCGGCGCGACACCGACAAGCGGGTGTCCCAATGCCTGGAGCGCGTCTCGCTCTCGTCGGCGGCGGCCAACCGCTACCCGGACCAGCTCTCGGGCGGCGAACGCCAGCGCGTGGCCATCGCCCGGGCCCTGGCCGCTGAGCCCGCGCTGCTGGTCTGCGACGAGGTCACCTCGGCGCTCGACGTCTCCGTGCAGGCGGCGATCGTCGAGCTGCTGCGCGACCTGCGTGCCGAGACGGGCCTGAGCATGCTGTTCATCACCCACAACCTCGCCCTCATCCGCACCATCGCCGACCGGGTCATCGTGATGACCAATGGGACGATCGTAGAGGCGGGGGCGACGGTCGACGTATTCGAGTCCCCCAGCGCGGAGTACACCACCAAGCTGCTGGCCAACACCCCCACCGTCGAGGCGGCGCTGAGCCGATGAGCCGCCCGGGACCGAGCCGATGAACACCGAGGCCTTCATCACCTGCGCGGTGACGGGCGCGGGCGACACCACGGACCGCAGCGACAAGGTCCCGGTAACGCCCGAGCAGATCGCCGACTCGGCGCTGGAGGCGGCGCGCGCCGGCGCTGCCGTCGTCCATATCCACGTGCGCGACCCCTCCACCGGCCACGGCTCGCGTGACGTCGACCTCTATCGGCGCGTGGTGGAGATCATCCGCGGCGCCGACGTCGACGCGGTGATCAACCTCACGGCCGGGATGGGCGGCGATCTCGTGCTCGGTGGCCCGACCTCGCCCCTGCCGCTGGATGACGGCGGCACCGACCTGGTGGGAGCCGCCGAGCGCCTGGCCCACGTCGAGGCGCTGCGCCCCGAGATCTGCACGCTGGACTGCGGGACGATGAACTTCGCCGCCGGCGGCGACTACGTGATGGCCAACACCCCGGACATGCTGCGCGCGATGGCGCAGCAGATCCGGGCCCTGGGCGTGCGACCCGAGCTCGAGGTGTTCGACACCGGCCAGCTGGTCATGGTCAAGGACCTGATCGACGAGGGGCTCATCGACGATCCCGTGCTCATCCAGCTGTGCATGGGGATCCGCTACGGCGCGCCCGACGACCCGGGCACCCTGCTCACGCTGGTCAACGCGCTCCCGCCCGGAACGGTGTTCTCGGCGTTCTCCATCGGCCGGATGCAGCTGCCCTATGTGGCCATGGCGGTGCTGGCCGGCGGCAACGTCCGCGTCGGCCTGGAGGACAACCTGTACCTCGGCCCTGGCCACAAGGCCACCAACGGGGAGCTGGTGGAGCGGGCGGCGACGATCCTCAACGCGATGAATGTCCGCGTGCTCGGGCCCGAGGAGGTCCGCCAGCGGCTCGCGTTGCGTCCCCGTGGTTGACGGGGGCCAGCCCAGCGGCGACGGCGCGGGGCCGGCAGCGGCGCGGCCGGCGGCGGCGCAGCCGACGGCGCTGCGGACGGCGGCGCCGGACTCGGTCGGGCTGCTCGGCGCCGGGGTCATCGGCGGCGGCTGGGCCGCCCGCTTCGCCCTGGCCGGCGTGGACGTCCGCCTGTTTGACCCCTCGCCCGAGGCCGCGGCGGCGGTGCACGAGATCATCGAGCGGGGACGGCGCGCCTGGCGGCGGCTGACGCTGGCGCCGATGCCGGCCGAGGGCACGCTGACGATCGTCGGCTCCGTCGAGGAGGCGGTGGCCGGCGTCGACCTCGTCCAGGAGAGCGCGCCCGAGCGCGAGGAGCTCAAGCGCGCGCTGCTGGCCCAGGCCAGCGCGGCGGCGCCCCCGGACGCCGTCATCGCCACCTCCACCTCGGGGCTGCTCCCCACCCGGCTCGCGACCGAGATGCACCGCCCCGAGCGGTTCGTGGTCGGCCACCCATTCAACCCGGTCTACCTGTTGCCCCTGGTGGAGGTGTGCGGCGCGCAGCAGACCGCGCCGGAGACGATCGGCCGCGCCGCGGCGATGTACCAGGCGGTGGCCATGCGCCCGCTGATCGTCCGCCACGAGATCGACGGCTTCATCGCCGATCGCCTCCTGGAGGCGCTGTGGCGCGAGGCGCTGTGGCTGGTGGCCGACGGTCTGGCCACCGCCGAGGAGATCGACGACGCCATCCGCTACGGCGCCGGCCTCCGCTGGGCGGCCATGGGGACGTTCCTCACCTACCGGCTGGCCGGCGGCGAGGCCGGCATGCGTCACTTCATGGCGCAGTTCGGCCCGGCGCTGCAGCTGCCCTGGACCCACCTCACCGACGTCCCCGAACTCACCGACGGGCTGCTGGACGCGATCGTCGCCCAGTCAGACGCCCAGGCCGCCGGCCGGTCGATCGCCGAGCTCACCCGCCTGCGCGACGACTGTCTGGTCGCCGTGATGCGCGGCCTCAAGGGGGCCGGCTGGGGCGCCGGCGAGGTGCTGGCGCTCACCGAGCGCGACCTGTATGAGCGGGCCGGCACCCACAGCGGCCGTCCGGCGTTGCCCGACGGGCGCCTGCGCCTGCACGAGGTGCTCGTCACGCCGGACTGGATCGACTACAACGGCCACATGACCGAGTACCGCTATCTCGAGGTGATGGCCGACACCACCGACGCCTTCCTGCGCGCGATCGGGATCGTCGGCCCCTACATCGACGCCGGCCACTCCTACTACACGGTGGAGACCCACATCCGCCACCTCGGCGAAGCCCACGGCGGGGACCGGATCTCGGTCACCACCCGGCTGCTGGGCCACGACGCCAAGCGGCTGCACCTCTTCCACGAGCTCTGGCGCGACGGCGACGACGGGCTCATCGCCACCGGCGAGCACATCCTGCTCCACGTCGATCGCGACGCCGGCAAGACGACCCCGGCGGCGCCGGAGATCCTCGCCGCGCTCGGGGAGATCGCCGGCGCTCAGCGCGAGCTGCCCTGGCCCGAGGGCGCAGGCAACAGCGTGCGCGGCCCGCGCGGCGTCGAGACCGTGTGAGCCTCAGCCGGCGTCGCGGCCGTGTGAGCCTCAGCCGGCGGCGAGCTGGTCAGCCAGGAACCGCTCCTTGGTGAGCAGCTGCTGGCCGGCGTGCAGCGTCCGCGTCACCGTGTGCGCACGACGGCCGTGGCCGCCGCGCACCCGGTAGCGGACCGTCGCCTTGCCCTTGATGACCTTCGAGAGCGTCCCGTCGCACCGGTCCTGCTCGACGAAGGTGCCCTGACGCATGCTCAGGGAGTTCGCCGCGCCGACCGCCACGTAGTTGCCCTTGACGACACCCTTGAGCGAACGGACGATGCCCTTGCCGGTCGGCCCCCGGCGCGTGCACCTGGCCTTGGCCACCGCACCGACCGGCGTCTGCAGCACGAGATCGACCGGGGGCGGCGTGCCCTGGGCGGCCTCGGCCGCCTGCTTGACCGCGAACAGCCCCTCCGAGAACGCGCCGTCGTCGGCGTCGTGGTTCTCGTTGGTCGGGCTGAGCGTGTCGGCGGCCGTCGTCATCGAGACGGTGCCGTCGAGGGCGTCGACGATCGAGCCGATGGGGATCGAGATCGCGCCCGAGGCCGACAGCGGTTCGAACAGGTTGCCGTGGCGGAGCTTGATGAGGATCGTGCCCGACAGGATCGCCACGGTGGCGGTCTTCCCCGCGACCGGCGCCGAGGCGACGGTGGTGGTGGCGGTGTCGGCGAGGTGGAGGGAGTCTCCCTGATAGCCGGCGGTGATCGTGGTCGTCCCCGGCTGCTTGGGTGTGTAGGTGATGGAGCAGGCGGCGGAGCCGGGATGGCCGGCCACCGCGGTCAGCGTGCAGTGGCCGGGGCTGGCGAAGACGCCGCTCGGGCTGCTGAACAGCACCGTGCCGCTCGGGCTCACGGTGCTCCCCGCCGTGCCGGTGACGACATCGGTGCACGTCGAGTCCTCGCCGAGCAGCAGCTGGTTGGGCGCGCAGGTCACGGCGCCGGCGGTGGCCGCTCGCGTCCCGCCACCGAGACTCTGCGGGGTCACGGTGACCGCGTCCCCGGCCGACACGGGGCCGGCGGCATCACTCGAGGTGATGGTGGCGGTGTTGGTCACCGACGCGGGCGAGCTCACGGGGACGTTGGCGGCGACGTCGAGCGTCGGCAGGGAGGCTCCGATGGCGACCGGCGTGCGGGACGTGCAGCTCACGTTGGTGGATGTCGACGCCGCGCAGTTCCACCCGGTCCCGACCGGCGTGCCGGCCAGCGTCTCGCCCGCCGGGAGCGGGTCGGTGACGGTGACCGGCTCGGCCTCCCCGGTCGCGCTGGAGGCGGCGACGCCGCCGGTGAGCGTGTAGAGGATGGTGCCGCCGGCGGTGACGCGATGCCCCGAGGTGTCGCTCGAGACCAGCGTCAGGGTGGGCGGTGCCGGGTTGACGGTGGTGGCCACGACGTTGCTGATCTCCTGGATGCCGGCCACGCCGCCGGTCGCGCCCGAGAAGGCGAAGGTGAGACGCGGCGGCAGACCTTTCACGGTCTGACCGGTGGCCGGGTTGATGTAGGAGCTGGGCAGGTCGCCGCTGAGGATCGGGGTGTAGCTGGTGCCACCGCTCGGGTCGATGGCGACGCTCCACGTGCCGCCGGGAGTGATGCGGATGTGGATGCCGCGCGCCGCCCCGCTCCGGGTCGTCCCGGAGCTCAGGAGCGAGAACTGGTTCATGGGATCGTTGTCGATCGTCTGGGTGCCGGTGATCAGGCAGTAGCCCGCGGTGCCGTTGCCCGGACCGCGGACGACGACCTGGTTGCCGTCGTGGCCGGTGCCCGTGCTCGCCCAGGCCGGGTCGCTACAGCCGGTGCCGTCGGTCTGCGTGTTGCTGTAGTTGCCGAAGACGTCAAAGCCGATGCCGAGATATCCGCCCGGCAACCCGGGCGCGACCGTGCTGTTCGGCGCGTAGCCGAGGGCGCCGCCGGCCCCGCCGCCCAGCCCGGGGAGCGGGGGAGCGACGCTGAGCGCGAAGGACATGCCGTCGGCGCCGCCGTCGTACTGATACTGGTCGTAGGTGACATCGAGGCCGGCACTGGTGGGGAAGGTCCCGTTGTAGACCAACGTCGATTCCTGGCTGCCGGTGGTGGTGGTGAGGCGCATCACGCCGCTGCCGGCCTTGTCGGCCCCCGAGCCGAGACCGCACCCGGGCGCCGGAGTGCCGGTCGCCGTCGGACCGGCGGTCAGGCACGGCAGCCCAGCGGTCGGAGTGGTGGTATGCCCGTTGGGCTCGGCCACCACCGGCGAGCCTGTCGTCGCGTTGGCGAAGGTGTCGTTGAGCAGCACCGTCCCGGCGGCCAGCGCGCCCGCGGGAACGGTCAGCGTCGCTGACGCCACCACCAGCCCCACCCACAATGCACGCCCCCGTCGCATCCCGCCCGACTAACGCGGCACGGCGTGTGGCTTTTTCTTGCCGCCGGCCGGGCACTGCGCCTGCGGCTTGAGCGACCCCGGCATCAGGCACATCAGCTTGGAGGCGATCAGCTTGCCGTCACGCGACGTGTAGCTGAGGAAGCCGCCGATGGCGCCGTAGCGGAAGTTCTTGGTCCCGCTGGCCTTGTGGGTGGCCCAGATCTCCAGCGTGTCCCCGCTCGGGATGGTCCGTCCGACCAGCCGCTTGAACGAGACCGCACCGGCTCGCGGCCCGGCCGTCTCGGTGACGTTGATCCCGCACCTGGGACAGCGGACCTGAACCTTCGCCCCGCCGGGCAGGTTGGTCACGGTGAAGGCGGAGAGCGTGGTGCCCGTCCCGGTGTCGTTGAACCCGTAGTGCGGCGTCGGGACGATCGTCGGCGGGCAGCCGGCGAAGGCCGGCACGCCCTTGAGCGTCGGGCAGTGATCGTTGAGGTCGAGCGTGCCGTCGCCGTCGTGGTCGGGGAAGAAGCTCACCTTGACGTCGAGTTGGCCCCCGCCGATCCCGGCGGCGGTCTGCACGCCGCCGATCTGCAGCGTGTAGTCGCGGTGGGCCTGCAGCTCGGTCGGCTCGGCCAGATCGTTGGTGAAGGTCCCCGTCGTCTGGCAGTCGATCTCCCGCGTGAGCAGGAACGTCTGCGGGCTGTACTGGAACAGGGCGATCGCCGTGCGGAAGCTTCCGGCGGTGGTGATCTCCACGCCACCGGGGATCTTGGGGGTGAGGTCGTACCAGACCGTCTTGCCGTAGGAGACGCCGCGACAGGCCGTCGGCTCGGCCCCGCCGCCGCTGGTGACCGTTCCCTCGGGATCGGGGTTGAACAGGTCGGCCTGCGTCGTCGCCTCTGTGGTGTCCACGAAGGTGTTGAGCGTGGCCGGCCGCTCGCCGGTGGTCTGCGACGCGACGACCAGCGCCGAGTTCAGATAGGCGTCGTTGACCGGCGGATCGGCGGTCGCCGCCGCCGGCGCGACCCACGCGGCGCCGGCCAGCACCGCCATCAGCGCCATGACCCTCACTGCGACAGCCCCGGCCCTCATCGCCCTCCCCCCGGACGCCCGATCAACGTGGGCCGATTATCACGCCGCCGCGGGAGCCGGTCAAGGCGAAACGACCGGCATCGCGCCGAACGTCGATAATTCCTTTGAACATATTTGTGCAGAGCGGCGAGAGCGCCTAGTCTACGTGCGCCGCCTGAATTCGAAGCGTGTATTAGGACCACGAAGAGCCGGAGGAGCTACATGTCCGAGAAGATGTGGGATGGAGAGCCGTTTTGGGGACTCGGGTATGAGTGGGACCCCGATTGGGTCCTGACCGACCGCCAGAAGGAGCTGCGCGACCTCCTCATCGAGCTCTCCCAGAAGGAGATGCGCGCCAACGCCAAGGTCTCCGACGACAACCTCGAGTACCCCCGCAAGAACCTCGAGCTGCTGGGCAGACACGGGTTCCTGGCGCTGACCGTCCCCGAGGAGTACGGCGGCCTGGGCGAGGACCACGTCGGCTTCCACATGGTCTGCGAGACGATCGCGCGCTACGGCTGCGCGTCGACCGCCATGTGTTACGTGATGCACATGGCGGCGGTCAACACGATCATGCTGCGCCCCACCGACGAGCTGATCGACAAGTACGTGCGCCCGCTGGGCGAGGGCAAGATCGGCACCCTGTCCTACTCGGACCCTGAGACCGGCTCGCACTTCTGGTACCCGTTCTCGTCGGGCGCAGAGCGCTCCAACGGCGGCTACAAGGTCAACAAGAAGGCGTCGTGGACGACCTCCGGCGGCTTCGCCGACTTCTACGTGGTGCAGACCACGAGCCCCGACTTCTCCGGCTACGACGACCTGAGCGTGTTCGTCATCGACGGCGAGGACGTCAAGGCCCAGCCCTCCACGTGGGACGCGCTCGGCCTGCGCGGCAACCAGTCGGGGCCGATCCAGGTGGAGGACGTCTCGATCCCCGCCTCGCAGATCGTCGGCCCCGAGGGTGACGGCGCCGCCTCCAACGACGAGGCCGTGGACCCGTGGTTCCTCATCGGCTCCTCGGCAGTGTGGAACGGCCTGGCCCTCGGCGCCATCGACATCGCCAAGCGCCAGACCACCCGCAAGAAGCACGTGGACGTCGGCCTGCGCGTCGCGGACTACCCGACGATCCAGGACTACGTCGGCGAGGCCCTGATGGACACCAACGCCTGCCGCCTGTTCGGCTTCTCGGTGGCGCAGGCGATGGACAACGCCACCGATCACAACACCAAGCGCATGGCGCCCGGCGAGTTCGCCCGCGCCAACTTCCTGCACTGGGCGTGGCAGATCAAGTTCGAGGCGGCCAAGAACACCGCCCACGTCGTGGACAAGATGCTCCACGCCTGCGGCGGCACCGGCTACAAGCGTGACATGGAGATGGAGCGCTACCTGCGTGACGCCAAGGCCGGCTGGGTCATGGGCCCCACCAACGAGGTCCTGCGCCAGTTCGTCGGCAAGGCTGTCCTGCTCGGCTTCGACAGCCTCGACTACTGGAACCAGACCTACAACCGCCGCGCCGTCGAGAACGAGATCAAGAAGCTCGACGCCGACGGCAAGCGCAAGCTCGCCGAAGAGCTGATGGCCCAGGTGGAGAAGGCCTCGGCGCCGGCCTAACGGGAGGTTCAGGACATGGCCACGCTCGCGCCCTCGGGCCTGCTGGTCGTCGATCGCGCCGTCGAGCGCTACCCCGTCCGCCCGGACGGGGTCACGGTGGTCGCGCTGCGCGGTGACGACGAGCTGCGGATCATCGACCGCTTCGGCGGCCAGGTCGCCGAGCTGACCACCGTCGGGGCTCCGCTCGGCCCGGCGGCCGATGCGGACGCGACGGTGCTGCGCGCCCGCGGGGTCCCGGTGGCGGGCCTTGACCCCAGTGAGGCGCGGTGCGTGCGGTTGTTCGGACCGGACTCGGTGCCGGGCTCCGCGCTGTCGTTCACGGCCGCCGGCGACACCACGGTGATCGTCGGCGCGCCCGGCGGGCGGGTCATCGACGGCGACGCCCCCGCCACCGAGCTCTCGTTGGAGGTCCGGCGGGCGGCCCCGCGGGAGGCCGTGGAGGTCGAGCTGCCCGCCCCGCTGGCCGAGCCGAGGCTGGACTTCCGCATCGACCCGGCCAGCGCGCAGAGCTACGAGGTTCGCGAGGGCGAGTACATCCAGATCATCGACGTCCGCGGCAAGCAGTGCTC
>DATJTQ010000300.1:0-12632 GCA_035503355.1 Solirubrobacteraceae bacterium | reverse complement strand
GGTCGTTGTCGGGATAGACGTAGGGCATGCCACGGTTGTGGCGGTAGGCGAAGGCCGCGAGCGTCGGCATCTTGGCGAGCAGGCGGATCACCTGGATGTAGCGGGCCTCGGGATCCTTGATCGCCGCCGCCTCCGGATAGAACGTCGACAGCGCGCCGACCGACGCCTCGAGCATCCCCATCGGGTGGGCGTCATAGCGGAAGCCCTGCATGAACTCCTTGACGTTCTCGTGCACGAAGGTGTGGATCGTGATCAGGTGATCCCACTCCTCCAGCTGCTTGGTCGTCGGCAGCTCACCGTGGATGAGCAGGTAGGCGACCTCGAGGTAGTTCGACTTCTCGGCGAGCTGCTCGATCGGGTAGCCGCGGTACTCGAGGATCCCCTTGTCGCCGTCGATGTAGGTGATCGACGAACGACACGACGCGGTCGCCATGAACGCCGGGTCGTAGGTCATCAGGCCGAAGTCGTCGTCGTTGACCTTGATGTTGCGCAACTCGGTCGCCCGGATCGTCTCGTCCTCGATCGGGATCTCGTACTGCCGTCCGGTGCGGTTGTCGGTGACGGTGAGCGTGTTGCTCCCGGTCGCTACGCCGCCCCCGTTTGAAGTCTGTGTCTCGGTGCTCATCTCGCTCCTATCGGAAACCGGGGGAAGGCCGCCCGGTCGGAGGGGACGACCCGTCTCTGTGGCCACTGTATTACCCAAACCGATGGGCAGACGACACCTCTACAGCGCCTTGGGGCGCCGGGGCGGGCCAGTGGGTCAGCGGCCGGACAGCGGTGCGCGGTAGCGACTCGCCGTCGCCGCGCGCTGACCCTGGTAGTGGCTGCCGAGCTCCGGGCTGCCGTACGGGCGCTGCGCCGGGCGGTCGAGCGTCATGAACGACAGCTGCGCGATCTCCAGGCCGGGGCGCAGGATGATCGGGACGCGGGTGAGGTTGTTGAGCTCGAGCGTGAGCGTGCCCTTCCACCCCGGATCGCAGAAGCCCGCGGTCGCGTGGACGATCAGCCCGAGGCGACCGAGGCTCGACTTTCCCTCGATCCGGGCCACGATGTCATCGGGCAGCTCGACCCATTCGAGCGTGCGGCCGAGGCAGAACTCACCGGGGTGGATCACGAACTCGCCATCCTCGGGGACGACGACCTCCTCGGTGAGGTTCTCCGGCACGTCCTGCAGGTCGATCGCCGCGACCTTGTGGTTCGTGAACACGCGGAACGAATCGCCGAGACGCAGGTCGACGCTCGCCGGCTGCACGTGGTCCGGGCTCCACGGATCGATCCGGATCCGCCCGCTCTTCACAAGCTCGACGATCGTCGCGTCCGACAGGACGGAGGTGACGTGGCTGGACTCGACGCTCATGGCGCGCAGTCTGCCATCGCCGACGGCGGGGCGGCTCCGAGGCTGTCGGAGACGCCCCGCCGGGCATGTCGGTCAGGTCAGCTGCACAGCGCGGGGACGAGCGAGCTCGCCACCGGCGTGCCGAGGCCCGAGGCCTCGTCGTAGCCGCTTGTGGCGGTGAAGCCGGTCACACCGTCGTAGCTGTTGGTGCCGCTGGTGACGTCGTCGAAGTCCGACGCCGGGGCGGCGTAGAGCGCGGGGTTGGCCAGACCGATCGGCGACCCGCACGAGGTGTCGGCGAGCGCCGCGACCGACGCCCACAGCGGTGCCGCGGCACTGGTGCCGCCGATCGCTGTCCAGCTGCCGTCGTAGTACACGACGTAGCCGGTGTTCTCGTCGGCGTCGGCAGAGACGTCCGGCACTTCGCGCATCGAGCCGCCGGTGACCGCGGACTGCCAGCTCGGGGCGCTCCAGAGCGTCGAGGTGCCACCTCCGCCGGCGCCCTCGCCGCTGCCGTCGTTCCAGACCGTCTGGCTGGCGGCGGCCGTGTCGGATGACAGATGGGTCCCGCCCACGCCGGTCACGTCGGGCTGGCTGGCGGGGTCATCGACGGCTCGCGTGCCGTTGCCGCAGTCATCGGCACCGGAGTCTCCGGCGGCGGCGAACATCGACTGGCCCTGGCTGGCGGCCTCCTCGAACAGCGTGTTCTCGGAATCCGCGCTCGAGGAGCCCTCGGATGCCTCGCACAGGCCCCACGAGGTCGAGATGACCTTCGAGGTGTCGTTGGAGACGATCTTCGCGTAGGTGTCGTAGGCACCGCTCTCGGTGTTCGGGCCGTTGTAGACGTCGATCGACGCGGACGGCGCAAGGCCGATCACGTCCTCGATATCCAGCGCCGCCTCGCCCTCGCCGGCACCCGAGCCCGCGCCGCCGTCGACGTTGGTCTGCGTCACGGTCGCGCTCGTGCCCATGCACGACTGGTAGGCGGAGATGTCGGAGGAGAGGTGCGGCTCGAGCTCGTAGAGCGCGACGCTCGTGCCGGAGCCGGTGTCCCCGGCCGAGTAGAGGCCGTTGAACGAGTACGCCTCGGCGAACTGGTCAGGGGTGTAGGCGTCGTACTCACTGCCGGCCGTGGTGGCGGCGCTGCAGGGCGAGACCGCCGCGTCCGCGGTGGCAGCCTGCGCCGCGCTCTCGGTCTGGGGTTGGGGATGGGCGAGCGGGTGCGCCGGTTTCAGCGACATGCGCTGGGCCTGGACGAGCGTGTCGAGGCCGAGGACGCCCTGGACGTCGGAGGCGATCGAGGAGGGGACCGCGGCTGCGCTGCCGGCGGCGAAGCCGACCCGCCCACTCGACAGGCGGTAATGGCGCAGGGTCACGCCGAACGCCTGCGAGATCTGCCTCGCGGTGCCCGATGCGGTGAACGAGAGATCGTTCGCCGAGAGCGCCCCGAGGGTGAGGCCGTCTTGCTCGAGTACCGAGCGGACCTGGTCGATCTGAGCGCTGGTCGGACCGAAGCGCTGGGCGAACTGAGCGACGGTGAGGTACTGGTGGTAGGTGGAACTGCCGGGGGTGGAGACCGACTGGACGAACGCCTGCAGTGCCGAGGCGTCCTGGGGCGCCAGTGTGATGGTCGTGGTCAGTGGCTGGGTCGCTGTCAGCGTGCCGAGGGGCTGGGCGGTGGACGGAATCTCCGCCCGGGTCCCGAGTCGTGTGGTCGCCGGGGCGGCGGCCGAGGCGCTTGCCGCACCGAGCGACAAGGCCGCCAGCGCCGTCCCGGCGCAGGCAAGGAACGTCGATCGACAACTCCGCATTGATGACCCTCCCGAGGTCGGTATCGGATATGTGCGTAGCCGGAGATCCCTGCAAAACGGCCCGGCTACAGGTTCCGGCGGGTACCCACGAGCCGCGCGCTTCTAAACCGCGGCGGTCCGAAAAGCGGTGGGGGTGGCGCTGCTCGCCGGCAGTCTTGGGCGGCGGTCCCGGCGGCGCGTCAGGGCGGCGGCCCCGGGCGGCGCGTCAGCGGCCGAGGGTGCGGGCGCGAGCGCGTGTGGTGCGGACGCGCGGCGGCGGGTCCGGGGACGGGCCGCCATGGGGTCCGCGGCGCGGCGGACGCGGAGTCGGGCGGCGCGGATGCGGGTTGGACAGGCGGCGGATGCCGCCATCGTCATCCGAGGAGGAGGACTCGTCCGGTCGCCCGCGCGACGCCCACCAGATCAGAAGACCCAGAAGGATCACGAGCGGTGCCTTGACCGCGAGGATCAGCCAGATCGACGAAGTCAATGGACCGCGAATCGTAGAGGGATCCGTCCGATGCGCCAAGTGAAATAGGTTGTTTTGATGCGCGCCATCCAAATCACCGAGTTCGGCGGCCCCGAGGTCCTCCTCGAAGCCGATCTCCCCCGCCCCGAGCCGGGCGGATCCGATGTCCTCATCAAGGTCAGCCGGGCCGGCGTCAACTTCGCCGACACCCACAACCGGGAGAACACCTACCTGGCGCCCGCCGAGCTGCCGCTCGTGCCGGGGACCGAGGTCGCGGGGGTGCGGGCCGACACCGGCGAGCGGGTCGTTGCCCTCACCGGCAACGGCGGCTACGCCGAGTACGCCGTCGCGCCCGCCGGACTCACCTTCCCCTTGCCCGACGACATCGACGACGGCGCCGCTCTCGCCCTGGTGGTCCAGGGCCTCACCGCCTGGCACCTCTACGCCACCTCGGCGCGGTTGCGGCCCGGCGAGTCGGTTGTCGTCCACGCCGGGGCCGGCGGCGTCGGCACCCTCGCGGTCCAGCTCGGCCGCGTGTTCGAGGCCGGCCGCGTGATCGCGACCGCCTCCAGCGAGCAGAAGCGCGAACTGTGCCGGGAGCTCGGCGCCGACGCGGCGGTCGACTCCACGCCCGACCGCATGGCCGAGCGGCTGGTGGAGGCCAACGAGGGCCGCAAGGTCGACGCCGTCTTCGAGATGGCCGGCGGCGAGGTGCTGCGCCAATCGCTCCGCGCGCTCGCCCCGTTCGGCCGCCTCGTCGTCTACGGCATGGCCTCCGGCGAGCCCGTCGAGATCAACGCCGGGGCGCTGATGCAGGGCTCCGCATCCGTGATCGGCTTCTGGCTCGTCCACTGCCTCGGCTCGCGTGAGATGGGCGCCGACGTGCTGACGCGGCTGTTCGACCTGGTGCGGTCCGGTGAGCTGAGACCGCTGATCGGCGAGACCTATCCGCTGGGCGACGCCGCGCGGGCCCACCGCGACCTGGCGGCGCGGACAACGACCGGCAAGCTGCTGCTCGACCCGAGCGCCTGAGGGCGGGGCGGCTCGGGGCGGGCTCGGCGGGGGTGGGTGGGCCGCCGGGCCGGGCCGCCAGGCCGGGCCGCGGGGGCCGGGCCGCCGGGGCCGGGCCGCCGGGGCCGGGCGGGGCCGCCGGGGCCGGGCCGGGCCGCCGGGGCCGGGCCGCCGGGGGCACTCTGGGAACCTGGCGCGGTGTGACGCGGCTCCAAGTTCCCAGAGTTGCCGGAGAGGCCGTCGCGACCCGGCCGGAAGAAGTACTGCGGCCGGCCGAAAAAAGTGCACTGGTGGTGCACAAAGATCGACCGGCAGGGCTTTGGGCGCCGATCACCATCCCGCGACCGCCCCGGACGGCGCGTCTGTCAGACAGTGGCGCGACACGCCACGCCTGCCCAGGCGGGGTCGCGGCGAGGTCGCCCGGGCCGCAGCGGCCTCCCACCAGGCGCCGTGTCTGCCCGCGCCGCCCATCCGTGGCGCTCGGGCGGGCAGAGATGGCCCGACGAGCTCAGGCGAGGATTCGGAGCGAGAGCGGCTCTCCCGGGACCACGCGCCTGGGCATCGCTGCCA
This sequence comes from Solirubrobacteraceae bacterium, assembly GCA_035503355.1. Taxonomy (GTDB): domain Bacteria; phylum Actinomycetota; class Thermoleophilia; order Solirubrobacterales; family Solirubrobacteraceae; genus Palsa-465. The sequence continues at coordinate 7,456 of DATJTQ010000300.1, read as the reverse complement.
GGGCCGCTCCCACCGCGAGCAGCGCCCAGGTGGTCGGGTCCTCGAGGAAGTTCGCGTAGAGCAGGGTGTGGAAGACGAGCGCGATGAAGGCGGCCGCCACGGCCGAGCGCACCGGGTCGCCGCGGCTGCGGCGCAGCACCACGGTGAACGCGCAGATCAGCAGCGGCAGGTAGACGGCGAGCCCGATCAGGCCCTGCTCGGCGGCGACGGTGATGGGGATCGTGTGCGAGGCCGCCAGCGTCGTGTCGAGGTTGGGATGGTGGGCCTTGTACTCGGACACGAACGAGCCTGAGCCGTAGCCCCAACCGGGTCGATCGCCGAACAGGGAGATCCCGCCGGAGACGAGGCCGCCGCGGCCGCCCGAGACGCCGTTGAACCCCTGCTCGAGTCCGAAGGTGTGCGGGCTGGCGGCCACCGCGGCCGCGCCCACGACGATCACCGCGACCGCGGCCACCAGGGCCCGTGAGGGCTTCCAGCGCAGCGCCGCCAGCACCGCCAGGCCGAGCAGCAGCGCCGCCAGCGACGTCCGGGACAGCGTCAGCAGCAGGCAGGCCCACATGATCGCCAGCGCCCCGAGCGTGACCCAGAGAGCCCGGCCCTGGCGATTGTAGAGCAACCCGGCCACCAGCAGGATCATCACCAGCGACAGGTAGCGCCCGAAGATGTTCGGGTCGTAGAAGAGCGAGTTGACAGTGAAGTACGCGTGCAGGTTGTTCGTGGTGACCAGCTTCGGGTTGAGCAGGATCGTCTTGGTCGCGTACTCGACGAAGCCGACCAGCGAGAAGACGATCCCGAGCCCGACCGCGACCGTGAGCGCCGCCCGGAGCATCCCGGCCGTCCAGCGGATCTCCCGCAGCAGGCTGTAGAGGACCGCGAACGGAACGTAGAAGAAGACGACGTTCTGAAGCGCCTGCTGGAAGTCGGTCGAGTAGCTCGCCTGGATCGCGTAGACCACGAGCGAGATCGACAGCAGCCACGCCAGCCAGCGCAGCAGCGCCGGATCGCCGGTCCGTTCCGGCCGCTCACGGACGCGAGTGCCCTCACGCTCGGCCCGCGCAGCGCGCGCGGCCTGCGCAGCGCGCTCGGTGGCCAGGGCGGCCGCCTCGTCACGGCGCGAGCGAAATGGGGACTTCTCCCGCGCGAACACGTTGAGCACCCATGCGACCGCACCGACGCCGATGACCGCGTACAGCGGCACGAGCAGGTTGGAGGTCGTGCCACTGAGCGTGATCGGCACGCGGAACGGCATGGCGAACACGGCCAGCAGGCCGAACAAGGGCCAGCGCCGCCGCAGCCACAGCGCGGCCGCCACCAGCACCGCCAGCCCGACGACGAGCGCGACCACCCCGTAGAGCGGATGGTCGTGAATCGTGCGCAGGCGTGAGTCATCCCACACGCTCGCCAGCAGCAGCGCGGGCGCCAGCACGAGCGCCGCGATCATCGCCACCCCCCGCTGTCTGCGCGCCGGAATGACGAGCACGCAGCCGGCCAGCACCGCGACCAGGACAACCCACACCTTGGGCACCGGTCCGGTCAGTGAAGCGGTGGCGAGCACCGCCAAATCATCCACTACCCTCTCCCGGCATGTCCTCCGCGAAGATCGCGGCAGCCTGTGCGCTGGTCGCGGTGTCGCTGTCAGGGTGCGGTGTGGCCTCCAAGCCGGAGGCGGGCTCCGCGCAGGCGGCGACCGCCGCCAAGCATTCGCTCGCCGATCCCCGGACCCGGCACATCCGCTGCCTGACCGAGGACCACATCCCGTACACGGAGGAGACCCTGCACCCTGCCTCGGCCGGTCCGAGCGGGTACCCCTCGATCCAGATCGGCAAGGCGCCCTCGGGGCCGCTCGCGGAGTTCACCAAAACACCTGGCGCGGCGCAGAACGTGCAGATGGAGGGCAAGTCCCAGGGCGCGCTGGTGATCGGCGCGGCGCTCGTCTACCCCAACCAGGCCTCGGATGCGTTGATGGACAGGGTCGACAAGTGCATGACGCTCGGCGTCTCGGGCTGAGCCCAGCCGGGTAGCTCGGGTTGAGAGCGGATTAGCGGACGGTGAGGACGCCCGAACGCCCCCTCTCCTTCCCTAGAATCAGCCGCTCCTGATGCTCTTCGCCTCCACCGCTCAAGTGCCCGCGGTGGCGGCCCCGTCGACGGCGGGCGCGCTCGCGCCCGGAGAGGTGCAGACTCCGCTCCCGCCCCCCGAGCGCGCTGCGCCGAAACCGACGCCGGGGCGGCTGTACGCCGGGCTCGCCGCGCTCACGCTCGCGCTGGGAGCCCTGTCGCTGCTGGCACCCTCGACGCCGAGCTACGACCCGTGGTCGTGGACGCTGTGGGCGCGCGAGATCGTCCACGGCCACCTCGTGATCACCACCACCGGCACGTCCTGGAAGCCGCTGCCGATGATCTTCACGATCCCGTTTGCGCTGTTCGGACCGCGGGTCGCACCTGACCTGTGGCTCGTGGTGGCACGCGCCGGCGCCATCGCCGCCGTGCTGATGGCCTTCCGCCTCGCCTACCGGCTGGTTGCCGACATCGCCGCCGAGCGTCTGGGGCGAGACTCCGGACTCGCGGTCCGCGCCCCGGCGGTCCTGGCCGGCCTGATCGCTCTGGTCGCACTCGGCTTCGCCGCCCGCGGGGCGTACATCACCGACAACGGCCTCGGCTATTCGGACGCGCTGGCCGCCGCCCTGCTCCTGGTCTCGATCGACTGCCTGCTCGATGGCAGGCATCGGGCCGCGTTCCTGATCGGCTTCCTGGTGGCGCTCGACCGACCGGAGATCTGGCTCTTCTGGATCCCCTACGGACTGTGGCTGGCCCGCCGCGAGCGGTCGATGCGCGCCGCCATCGCCGTCTGCTTCGCGCTTCAGCCGATCGCGTGGTTCCTGCCGGTCTACCTCGGCTCCGGCCACTTCGGCTCGAGCATCACGCGCGCGACCCATCCGCGCGCCAACAGCCTCGCCTATGCCTCGGATCCGTTCTGGGCCGAGTTCGCCAAGGCGGCGCTGCCGACGGTCATGCTGCGGATCAAGCTGATGGGCGCGCTGCTCGTCGCGACAGTGACGGCGGCAGGTTGGCGCGCCCGCCGTCGGGACGCCGCCACCGCCGCACGCAGCGCCGGCAACCGCGCCCTCGCCGCGGCGGTGGCGGTCGGAGCCGGCGGGCTCGCCTGGTTCCTCGTGATCGCGGTGATGACGCAGATCGGGTTCTCGGGCAACAACCGTTACCTCGTCCTCGGCGCAGCGCTCGTCGACGTGTGCGGCGCGGTCGGCTTCGGCTGCCTGGCGATCGGGATCATCAGCGTCTGGACACGTGCGCGCCAGCGGACCGGCGCGCGTGAGCTCAGGCGCGGAGCGCTGGCCGGGATCGGGGTGGCGGCAGCCGTGTTCGCGTTGTTGCCGGCATGGATCCAGGGCAGCGATTTCGTGGCGCTGCCGAAGATCCATCGGGCGCTCCTCTACCAGGCGAGGCTGCGCTCGGACCTCGGTCGCGCGATCGCGCTGGTCGGCGGGCGTCAGCATCTGCTCGCCTGCGGCACCGTGATGGTCGAGGGCTTCCAGGTTCCGATGGTCGCCTACGCTCTCGATGTGCCGACCACACGCGTGCTCGCTCCGCCTGCCCTGGCGACCGACCCCGGACCGGAGCCCGACACCATCCTGCAGACCCGCGCCACACAGTCATCGAGCCAGCTGCCGCGGGTGCGAGACTGGAACGCCGCGGATTACACCTATCGCGGCAGCGCCGGCGCGTGGAATACGTTCACCCGTCACTGCGCGAGCGGAACATGACCTGCGAGGAGAGAGACTGATGGCCACCGGGATCGCGCCGCCCGCGATCACACCCACCCCGTCCGACCCGTCGCTCGAGGAGCGGCTGGTCGATCGGCTCGACCGCGCACGGCTGCGGGCCGCCGCGGTCCCGACCTGGCTGTGGTGCGGTGGCGGGCTGATCCTGCTGATGGCGCTGTCGGGCTACCTGCGCTCGCGTTACGCCGGCAACCAGTTCTGGATGGACGAGGCGATCACCACCGGGATCGCCACCCATCCGCTGTTCTCGATCCCGCACCTCGTGCGCTTCGACGGCAACCCGCCGCTGTACTACATGCTGCTCCACATCTGGATCTCGTGGTTCGGCGACTCGACGGCCGACACCCACTCCCTGTCGATGCTGTTCGGAGTGGCGACGATCCCGACCGGCGGCTATGGCGCCTGGAAGCTGTTCGGCCGGCGGGCCGGGGTGTATGCGGCGCTGCTGTTCGCGTTCAACGCATGGCTGACCTCGTACGCCCAGGAGACGCGCATGTACGAGCTCGTCGCCCTGGAGGGCGTGATCGCCACCACCGCGTTCGTGCTCGGATTCATCCACGGTCGCCGCCGGTGGCTGCCGGTGTTCTCGGTGACGCTGCTGACGATGCTCTACACCCACTCCTGGGGAACGTTCTTCTTCGTCGGGTCGCTGATCGCACTGCTCCCGGCACTGATCGCCTCCGAGGATCGCTGGCGCTTCGTCCGCACCGCGTTCGTCACCTACCTGATCCCCGGGCTGCTCTACCTGCCCTGGCTGCCGACGCTTCTGTTCCAGGCCAAGCACACCGCGGCGCCCTGGGACGTGCCGCCGCGCTTCGGCGCCCCGATCCAGATCTCGCGCTACGTGATCGGCGGGGACCGGATCACGATCGTGCTCGTGCTCTCGGCGGTGGTCGGGCTGGGGGCGCTGTTCACCCGGCGCTATCGGCGCACGACCGAGCAGACGATGCTCTGGACCCTGATCATCCTGCCGATCGCGGTGCTCGCGATCGCCTGGATCGGCTCGCAGATCACCCCGGCCTGGGCACCGCGGTACTTCGCACCGATCATCGCCTCGCTGCTGTTCCTGATCGCCTGGGGCTGTGCCCGCGCGCGGGTGCTGGGCGTGGTCGCGATGCTGCTCGCGCTGTGGTACATGCATGCGCCGTCGGCGTTCGCCCCTCAGGTCAAGTCAGACGTCAAGCAGATCGCCGCGCAGATGAACCCGAAGCTGCACCGCGGCGACATCGTCGTGGTCGGCCAGCCCGAGTCGACCCCGCTGAACTGGTACTACCTGGATGCGGGCCTGCGCTTCACCAACACCGCCAACCACGGCCGGATCCTCGCCGACCCCCGGTACATGAACTGGGTCAACGCGCTGCAGCAGATCCAGACCACGAATCCCCTGACCTCGGTCAACACCCTCGTCGGCCAGATGCGACCCGGCCAGCAACTCCTGTTCGTGCGGCCGCTCACCGAGGGCGCGCAGAACTGGAAGGCACCGTGGACGGCGGCCATCCGCCTGCGCTCGGCGCAATGGGGAGCGGCGCTGCAGAACGATGTGAACAACGGCACGCTGACCGTGCAGGGGACCGCGCCCGACACCTACCAGGAGGCGTGCTGCGTGGCCGACAGCGCCGTCCTCTACCGCAAGTCGTAGCCCGCGATGTCGACGACGACCCCGTCTCGCCCGCGCTCGATCACCGACGGCCTCGGACTGCCGCCGCTGCGCGACGTCCAGCCGCCCGGGATCATCCGCCGCGCGCCACGCGCCCTGGTGGCCGGCGGCCTGCTCGCGCTGCTGCTGCTCATCTCGTGGTACATCCGCACCAAGCAGATCAACGGCACGATCTGGTTCCAGGAGGCGACCGCGATCGGCATCGCCACCCGTTCGTTCGGCGGCGTCCTGCACGCCTCCTACGTCGGAGGCTCCGCGCCGCTGTACTACCTGCTGCTGCACTTCTGGGTCGGCGCGGTCGGCGACGGGATCCTGGCGGTCCGCTGGCTGTCGCTGATCTTCGCGTTCGCGTGCATCCCGGTCGCCGGCTGGGCCGGCTGGTCACTGAACGGCGAGCGCGGCGCGTTCTATGCCTCGGTGTTCTTCGCGTTCAGCTCGATGCTCACCCAGTACTCGGCGCAGGCCCAGCCCTACACGCTGCTGATCCTGCTCGGGCTGGTGGCGAGCACGGCGTTCCTGCACGGGTTCGTCTACCGCCGGCGCCGCTACCTGTGGCTGTTCGTCGCCGCGATGGAGGCCGCGCTGTACACCCAGGGAAGCGCGGGGCTCGACCTGTTCGGGGTGATGTGCGCCTTCGCGGTCGTCGTCTGGTGCGCGCCGGCTACGGAGCGCCGCGCGCTGCTCCGGGACGGCCTGATCTGCGGCGCCGCCCTGTTCGTGCTGTTCATCCCGTGGCTGCCGGCGACGATCGACCAGATCGCGCACGCGACCTATCCGTGGCACTACACGACGCTGATGACCACGCACTACCTGCCGAGCGATCTGGTCGGCGGCGAGCGCGTCGACGCCGACCTGCTCGTGATCGGGACGCTCGCGGTCGGGCCATACCTGCTCTCGCGTAGCCGCCGGCGCGACCCCGATGGGGTCGCCCTGTACGCGCTGGTGGTGATCACCTTCGGCGCACTGGCCTGCGGGCTGATCGCCAATGCGGCCGCGCCCACGATGGTCGCGCGCTACTACGCGACGGTCGCCTCGGCGCTGCTCCTGTTCGGCGCGCTGGCGGCGTCGCGCACCAAGATCGTCGGCTTCGTCGCCACGGTGCTGATGCTCGTCATGGTCGCCGACCCGGCGGCGTTCGCCACCTCGCATCCGAGCAACATGAACGAGGTGGCCGCGCAGCTGGGCGGCCGGTTGCACCAGAACGACATCGTCGTCTCGGCCCAGCCCGAGCAGGCGCCACTCGCCTGGTACTACCTGCCCACCGGACTGCGCTGGGCGACCACCCTGGGACCGGTGAGGGACCCGCGCTACATGGATTGGGACGACGCACGGCTCAGGCTGGAGCGCGCCGCGCCGGCCCCGACGCTGGGACGACTCGTTGCTAGCCTCAGGCCCGGCCAGCAGCTGCTGTTCATCCGTCCGCTCACCGAGGGCGCCCAGAACTGGAAGTCGCCGTGGGCGTCCCTGGTCCGGCTCCGCGCGGCACAGTGGGGGCAGCTGCTCAGCGATGACGTCGCCGGCGGAACGCTCACCCAGGTCGCATCGGCGCCAGTGAACTATCCCGGTGACTGTTGCATAGCCTCCAGCGCCGTCCTCTACCGGAAGCCATAAACCACCCTCCGGCCGCACCACTCCCGGTCCACGACCACCCGACAAGCGAGATGCCCGACACCACCACCAAGCCCGAGGCGCCCAACCCCCCGATCACGCCGGAGCATCCGGTCGCGGTGCTCGGCGGGGGCCCGGCCGGCCTGACCGCCGCCTACCTGCTGTCCAAGAAGGGCCAGCCGGTCATCGTGCTCGAGTCCTCCGACCAGCTGGGCGGGATCGCCCGCACCCAGGTGCGCGACGGATACCGATTCGACCTCGGCGGCCACCGCTTCTTCACCAAGGTCAAGGAGGTCGACGACCTCTGGCACGAGATCATGAAGGAGGAGTTCCTCAAGCGCCCGCGCAAGAGCCGGATCTACTGGAACGACAAGTTCCTGGAGTACCCGCTG